>NZ_JAILXP010000030.1 GCF_020740895.1 Streptomyces sp. UNOB3_S3
CCCCGGCCCCCAGCCGCAGCCGCAGCCGCAGCCGTTCCAGCATCCGCATCAGGCCCCGCCGCTGCCGCCGTCCCGGCAGGCGTACCCGGCCGCCCAGCCACAGCCCTGGGCGCAGCAGCCCCCGGGCGGCACGCCCGACTGGGCCGCGCTGGCCGACACCGCCGCCCGCGGCCGCCGCCGCAAGTGGCTGCTGATCGGCGGTGGCGCCCTGGCCACGGCCGCGGTCGCCGCGATCGTCGCCACGGCCGTGGTGCTGTCCGACAAGGGCGACAAGAACCTCCCCGCCGCCGAGAAGCTGCCCAGCGCCTCGGCCGGCGCCCCCGAGCCGACGTTCTCCAAAGCCGCGACCCCGCCGCCCAACCCGCGCGAGTTCATATCCAGCCAGGAGAAGGACACGGCGCCGCTCACCGTCAAGACGCTCTTCCCGCACTCCAGGCCGTCGCTGGACAAGCGCGTCTACAAGCGGGCGGCCCAGGACACCGCCACCGACTGCGCCTCCGTCGCCCAGGGCGGGCTGGGCCAGGTCCTCGCCGACAACGGCTGCCGCCAGGTGCTGCGCTCCACCTATGTACGGGACGGGGTCGCCGTCACCGTCGGCGTCGCCGTCTTCGACACCAAGGCCGCCGCCGACAAGGCCAAGGAGCAGTCCACCGGCAATATCGCCCCCCTCACCGGGGACGACGCGGCATCCTTCTGCCAGGGCACGGCCTGCCGGCTGAGCGCCAACGCCGAGGGCCGCTACGCGTACTTCACCATCGCCGGCTTCACCAACGGCTCCGCCGTCACGCCCGACGACACCAAGGCCCTCCAGGCCGGCCGGGACGTGGCGGGCTACACCTTCCGCCGCATCATGGCCCGCGCCAACGCCCAGGCGGCCGAGGCGGCCTCGCCCAAGCCGTCCGGGAAGCCGTCCGGGAAGCCCTCGGCCAAGCCGTCGGACCCGGCCAAGAACAAGGCCTGACCCCGGGCCCGGGGCTACCGCGCCCCACCCCTGGACGTCACTCCTGGACCTCGCCGTCCCCCTCCTCGGCACCCTCGCCGCCCTCCGCCGGGTCGCTGTCCGCGGGCGGCGCGGCGGGCGGGCGCTCCGCCCGCAGCAGCCGCTCGACCTTCGCGACCTGCGCCGCCACCAGCGCCGGCGGGATCTCCACCGCCCCGGGATCGGACAGGTGCGTGGCGAAGAACATCGACAGGGTGGACCCGCTGCGCACCACCGTCACCAGACTCTGCGTCCCCTCGGCCGCGTTGACCATGCGGTACGCCAGCGCCTCCGCCCCCAGCCGGGGCGCGGGCAGCGCCGTCACCGCCTCGAACCGCTGGGGCTGCCCCTCCCCCGTGCGCATGGCGAAGCCCCCGGCGCAGTCGGAGACGGCCCGGCGCAGCTCCCGGAGCGTGACGCGCGCGCCGTCGTCCGCGTAGGCCGACACCCGGACCGTCCCCAGCAGCCCCTGGAAGCCGTGCTCCGACGAGAACTTGGAGAACGTCCGGACGAGCGAGGCCGCGGGCGCGGGCTCCTGCCGCGGACCCAGGGCCAGCACCAGCGGCCGGCAGGCGAGCCGGTCCGTGCTGGGCAGCCCGTGCCCGGCGGCGCCCTCGGAGGCCCGTTCGAGAACGAATCCGGGCACCTCACGTGCCTCCAGCGCCACGTGCTTGAGCTGATCAGCACTGAACACCTGTACGACCGAGGGCCCTTCGGCGCTCCCCGCCTCGTCCTTGCCCTCACCCGGCCTGCCCCCGCCGGCACCGGAGCAGCCGGACAGCAACAGCAGGGCCGCCAACACCCCTACGGGGGAGGCCGTCAGCTTCCGTTTACCCTTCACCCTCATCACGTCCACCCTCATGACGTCCGCCCTGCCCTCCAGTTCGCGGCGCCCGCCGAGCGGCGCCCCTCATGGCTTCTTGCGACGTGACCCAGGCCACAATGTAGGCTGCGCAGGCAACGGAAGCCCCTCCCTACGGTCTCACCGGCGGTTCGAGCCGCACAGAGCTCCGCCGGTCGGGCCGAACCCTCAAGGGCGCTATGAAGATCTCTTTCCTTTTGCAGAACGCCTATGGCATCGGCGGAACTATCCGCTCCACTTTCAATGTGGCGGGCGCCCTCGCCGCCCGGCACGACGTGGAGATCGTGTCCGTCATCCGCAGCGGCGAGAAGCCCCGGCTGACCCTCCACCCCGGGGTACGGCTGCGGAGCCTCATCGACCAGCGCCCCGACAAGGGCGCCGACCTCGACGACGCCCTCCTCGCCCAGGACAGCCAGTACATCCCGCCCGTCGAGGCCAAGGGCGCGCACTTCAGCGCGCTCACCGACCACCGGGTCGCCGAGCACCTCGCCGCGACCGACGCGGACGTCGTCATCGCCACCCGCCCCGGACTCGTCATGTACCTCGCCGAGTTCGGCCAGGACCGCTATCTGCGGATCGGCCAGGAGCACCGGATCTACGGCACCCACGAGGCCGCCATCCGCGCCTACCAGGACGCGTCCATCCCCCACCTCGACGCCCACACCACCGTCTCCGAGGCGGACGCCGTCACCCACCGGGAGCAACTCCCGGGCATCAAAACGAAGATCGTATGCATCCCCAACGGATGCCCGCCGTCCGAGGCCGAACCCGCCGACCCCGACAGCACATTGGTGGTCGCCGCCGGACGGCTCATCCCCGTCAAGCGCTACGACCTGCTGATCACCGCCTGGGCCACCGTCGCCGCCGCCCACCCCGAATGGAAGCTGCGCCTCTACGGCCGCGGCCCCGAACAGGCCAGACTCCGCGCCCAGATCGACAGGCTCGGCCTCAACGAGTCACTGACGCTCATGGGCGCCCACTCCCCCATCGAAACCGAGTGGGCCAAGGGCTCCATCGCCGCCGTGACCTCCCGCGAGGAGTCCTTCGGCATGACGATCGTCGAGGCCATGGGCTGCGGCGTCCCCGTCGTCGCCACCGACTGCCCCCACGGCCCCGGCGAGATCATCAGCGACGGCGAGGACGGCCTGCTCGTCCCCGTCGGCGACAGCGACGCCATCGCCAAGGGCCTGCTCAAACTGATCGAGGACGACGAACTCCGCCGCACCATGGGCGCCGCCGCCCGCGTCTCCGCCCGGCGCTACGCGCCCGAACGCATCGCCGACGCCTACCTGGAGCTCATCGACAGCCTCGGCGGTCCCCGCCGCGCCGCCGATGAGGTCGTCGCGAAACCGGCCCGCCCGCCGCTCGCCCGGCGCCTGCGCCGGACCGTCGGCAGGATCGTACGACCGCTGCGCCGCCGCCCGGCACCCCTGCGCGAGAAGAAGGTCCTCAAGGACATCGTCGTCCGCAAGCCGCTGCGCCCGGTCGCCTCCTGTCGCGTCAACTCCGAGGGAAATATCGTCGTTTCGGTGGACCCGAAGGGCGTCAGCGGGGACAACCTCTCCCTGACCGTCACCCGCCGCAAGGAGAACAAACCCTCCTCGGCGCCCCTGAAGCCCCCCACCGAGGCCGGCGCCCCGTGGACCGCCGTCCTCGAACGCGCCGCGCTCCGCCTGGGCGAGGGCCGCTGGGACCTCCACGTGGTCCGCGCCGACGACCGCGCCAGGCGCCGCGTGGTCGCCCATCTCCCCGAAGGCCGCCGCCTGTTGGCCCTGGACCCGCTCCCGGGATCTCCCTTCACCTGGTGGATCCCCTACTCCACCGTCGACGGCTACCTCGCGCTGCGCGCCTGGCACCGCGACGCCCACGCGGAGGCGCGCGCGCTGAGGACGACGGAGGAGGCGCTGACGGTCGAAGGCACGCTGTACGGGGCGGAGTTCGCCGGCGGGAAGCCCATGGTCGTCGGCACCCCGCGCGGTGAGACGGCAACGGAAGTGACAGCGGAAATCGAGGTCCTGGACGCCACGACCTTCAGGGCGACGCTGCCGTACAACCGCCTGCGCGCCGCCCGCGCCGGGGAGGAGGCCGCGACATGGGACCTGGCGCTACGGGTGGCCCCCGACGCGGCGCCGATCCGGATCGGCCGCCTCGTGGGGGACATCGTCGACCGCAACAAGACGGACGTCTACCCGGTGGTGGCGGGGGTGCGGCCGTATTTCACGGTGACGAGTGATCTGGCGGTGAATCTCCCCTGACGCGAACGCCGGAGGGGCCGATGTCAGCCCCTCCGGCGACATCGGCCCCTCCGGCGTTCGACGGCACACCCGCCCTAGCAGCAACCGGCCCCGGGCAGCGACCTCTTGTTCCGCGCCGCGAGATTCCGCGCGGCCAGCTCCGAGTCGGCCGGGTACCCGACCTCCTCCAGCGTCAGCCCGTGCGGCCGCACCACGTGCACCGCCGAATCCCGCACACCGGCCGCGAGCACCTGCCCCGGCCAGTCCACCCCCCGGTGCCCGTCGCCGACGAACAGCAGCGCGCCCACCAGCGACCGCACCATGTTGTGGCAGAAGGCGTCCGCCCGCACGGTCGCGGTGATGACGCCCGACGCGTCCCGCTCCCAGCTCAGCCGCTGAAGCGTACGGATGGTCGTCGCGCCTTCGCGCTTCTTGCAGTACGCGGCGAAGTCGTGCTCGCCCAGCAGCGCCTGCGACGCCGCGTTCATCTTCTCCACGTCCAACGGCCAGTCGTGCCACAGCACATGACCCCGCAGCAGCGGGTCCACCCCGCCCGGGTGGTCGACGACCCGGTACGCGTACCGGCGCCAGATCGCGGAGAACCGCGCGTTGAACCCGGCCGGGGCCTCGGCCGCGCGCCAGACCCGTACGTCGTGCGACAGCCGCCCTGCCAGCCGGCGCAGCAGTTTGTCCTCGTGCTCGGCCCAAACCTCCGCCGGAAGATCGACATGCGCGACCTGGCCCCGGGCGTGGACGCCCGAGTCCGTACGACCGGCGACCGTCAGCTCGTAGGTCTCCTTGGACCGGGTCACGGTCCGGATCGCGGCCTCGATCTCGCCCTGCACGGTGCGCTGGCCCTCGCGCTGCTTGGCCCAGCCGGAGAAGTCCTTGCCGTCGTACGACAGGTCCAGCCGCACCCGTACGAAACCGGGCTCAACCTCGTCACTCACCGAGTGTTTCCTCTCAGAATGCGGGACGGGCCCGCCCCCGGAAAGGGGCGGGCCCGTCACTGACACGTCAGACGCGTCAGGCGTCCTTCGACTCCTCGGCCGGAGCCTCGGCGGCAGCCTCGGACTCCTTGACCGCACGCTTGGTGGCGGCCTCGGCCTCGGCGACGGTCGCCTTCTTGGCGATCTCACCCTCGACCAGCTCGATCACAGCCATCGGGGCGTTGTCGCCACGACGGTTGCCGATCTTGGTGATACGGGTGTAGCCACCCGGACGCTCGGCGAAGCGCGGAGCGATCTCGGTGAAGAGCACGTGCACGATGCCCTTGTCCGTGATCGTCTGCAGCACCTGGCGACGGTTGTGGATGTCGCCCTTCTTCGCCTTGGTGATCAGGCGCTCGGCGACCGGACGCAGGCGGCGGGCCTTGGCCTCGGTCGTCGTGATGCGGCCGTGCTCGAAGAGCGACTTGGCGAGGTTCGCCAGCATCAGCTTCTCGTGCGCGGCACCGCCGCCCAGACGGGCACCCTTGGTGGGACGCGGCATGGTATTTCTCCTAGAGGTCTGCCCCGGCCGTATCAGGTACCGGAGTCAGTATCCGAGCGGGCGGTCGCCCGTCGGAGACCCCGCGCCCCCGAAGGGGCGCGGGGAGGTGTCAATCTGCGGCTGCCGCCGCGTGGGCGCGACCAGCCGAAGCCGGCCCGCAGCCGAAGACCGTCAGTACTGCTCGGTCTCCACGAAACCCGCGTCCGCGTCGTCGTCGGCGCCGAAGGCGTCGGCGGCGGCGGTCGGGTCGAATCCGGGCGGGCTGTCCTTGAGGGCCAGGCCCATGCCGGCCAGCTTCGCCTTGACCTCGTCGATCGACTTCGCACCGAAGTTGCGGATGTCGAGCAGGTCGGCCTCGGAGCGGGCGACGAGCTCACCCACGGAGTGGATGCCCTCGCGCTTGAGGCAGTTGTAGGAGCGAACGGTGAGCTCGAGCTCCTCGATCGGCAGCGCCAGGTCGGCGGCCAGGGCGGCGTCCGTCGGGGACGGGCCCATGTCGATGCCCTCGGCGTCGATGTTGAGCTCGCGGGCCAGACCGAACAGCTCGACCAGGGTCTTACCGGCGGACGCCATGGCGTCGCGCGGGCGCATGGCCTGCTTGGTCTCGACGTCGACGATCAGCTTGTCGAAGTCGGTGCGCTGCTCGACACGGGTCGCCTCGACCTTGTACGTGACCTTGAGCACCGGCGAGTAGATGGAGTCGACCGGGATACGGCCGATCTCCTGGCCCACCTGCTTGTTCTGGACGGCGGAGACGTAGCCGCGACCGCGCTCGACGGTCAGCTCCATCTCCAGCTTGCCCTTGGCGTTCAGGGTCGCCAGGACCAGGTCGGGGTTGTGCACCTCGACGCCGGCCGGCGGGGCGATGTCCGCGGCGGTGACCAGACCCGGGCCCTGCTTGCGCAGGTACATCACGACCGGCTCGTCGTGCTCCGAGGAGACGACCAGCTGCTTGATGTTCAGGATGAGGTCGGTGACGTCCTCCTTGACGCCCGGCACGGTGGTGAACTCGTGCAGGACACCGTCGATGCGGATGGACGTGACCGCCGCACCCGGGATCGAGGAGAGGAGCGTACGACGCAGGGAGTTGCCGAGGGTGTAGCCGAAGCCCGGCTCCAGCGGCTCGATCACGAACCGGGAGCGGAACTCGTCGACGACCTCTTCGGTCAGCGAGGGACGCTGAGCGATCAGCATGCGATGAATCCTTCAGTCATGGACACCCACTATTTGATGTCCTCTGGTACTGCAAGGGTACGGGCGGTGCGGCTCCCGTGAAGGGAGCCGCACCGCCCGGACACTCAGACAACCGTGCGAAACGGCGCTGCGTCAGACGCGGCGGCGCTTCGGCGGACGGCAGCCGTTGTGCGGGGTGGGGGTGACGTCCTGGATGGAGCCGACCTCGAGGCCCGTGGCCTGGAGGGAACGGATCGCGGTCTCGCGGCCGGAGCCCGGACCCTTGACGAAGACGTCAACCTTGCGCATGCCGTGCTCCTGCGCGCGGCGGGCGGCCGACTCGGCGGCCATCTGCGCGGCGAAGGGGGTGGACTTGCGCGAGCCCTTGAAGCCGACGTGGCCGGCGGAGGCCCAGGAGATCACGTTGCCCGTGGGGTCGGTGATCGAAACGATGGTGTTGTTGAACGTGCTCTTGATGTGCGCGTGGCCGTGAGCGACGTTCTTCTTTTCCTTGCGGCGCACCTTCTTGGCAGCGCCCTGACGTCCCTTGGGGGGCATGTCTTACTCCTGAATGGAGAGGGAGGTGGTCGGTCCTACAGCGAAGACCGCTGATGAGCGTCCGCTGTGGACTACTTCTTGCCCGGCTTCTTCTTACCGGCGATGGCGCGACGCGGGCCCTTGCGGGTACGAGCGTTCGTGCTGGTGCGCTGACCGTGGACCGGCAGACCGCGACGGTGACGCAGACCCTGGTAGCAGCCGATCTCGACCTTGCGGCGGATGTCGGCCTGAACCTCACGACGGAGGTCACCCTCGGTCTTGATGTTGGCGTCCACGTACTCGCGGATCTTGACCAGGTCCTCCTCGACCAGGTCGCGAACGCGGGTGTTCGGGTTGACACCGGTGGCGGCGAGGGTCTCCTTCGCCAGCGTGCGGCCGATGCCGAAGACGTAGGTGAGTGCGACCTCCACGCGCTTTTCGCGCGGGATGTCAACACCGGAAACGCGTGCCATTGAATGGCTCCTGTTTGGTGTTGGGGGTCTTCCGCAAGGTCACTCCCGGCCGCCGTACCAGGTACGTTCCGGGTCCCCGGCCCCCGCCGGAGGTGTCACCGACCCCTTGTCGGGGTTAGGTGGACTCTGCGTATGTACATGTACTGCTCGCGTCGCGCGAAGAATCTGCGGAGTGCAGGTTCTGCGATCAGCCCTGGCGCTGCTTGTGGCGCAGGTTGTCGCAGATGACCATGACCCGGCCGTGGCGGCGGATCACCTTGCACTTGTCGCAGATCTTCTTGACGCTCGGCTTGACCTTCATGGGATGTGAGGTTCTCCGGGTCAGTGCCGTCACCCCGCCGGAAGCGGGGCGCCGACAAGATCTACTTGTAGCGGTAGACGATCCGGCCACGCGTCAGGTCGTAGGGAGACAGCTCCACGACGACCCGGTCATCCGGGAGGATACGGATGTAGTGCATCCGCATCTTGCCGCTGATGTGCGCGAGGACCTTGTGACCGTTCTGGAGCTCCACCTTGAACATGGCGTTCGGCAGAGACTCGATCACGGTGCCCTCGATCTCGATGGCACCTTGCTTCTTGGCCACGCTTCGCCTTTCGAATCGGCTACCTTGATCGACTCCCCCATATGCACGCAGGCATGCGGATACACGAGAGCCGACGCATCAGTCTACGTCAGGGCAAACGAAAAGCCTAATCCAGGGTGCTTGCCCGACTGCGGAGATCCTTACGCCAGCGGGTCCGGTGCCGCCGTCACGCCGCACTCCGCCAGCTTCGCCCGGCCGCCGTCCACGGCCGTCAGGACCAGCGGGCCCTGCTCCGTCAGGGCGACGGAGTGCGCTGCTCCTCCCGACGCCGCTCTCGCGGGTTCGGCGCCGGGGCGCCTCACAAGCTTCGAGCGGCTGCGCCGGACTCCGTCCGGCGGGTCGTCGGCCGGGGCCGGAGAGGGATCACTCCTACGCCAGCGGGTCCGGTGCCGCCGTCACGCCGTACTCCGCCAGCTTCGCCCGGCCGCCGTCCACGGCCGTCAGGACCAGCGGGCCCTGCTCCGTCAGGGCGACGGAGTGCTCCCAGTGGGAGGACCAGCTCTTGTCGTCCGTGAGGACCGTCCAGTCGTCCGCCAGGACATGCGTCCGCGCCGTGCCCAGGCTCACCATGGGCTCGATCGCGACGCAGAAGCCCGGGACCAGCTTCGGGCCCTTGCCGCGCTTGCGGGAGACGTAGTTCAGCAGGTGGGGGTCCATGTGCATCTCGGAGCCGATGCCGTGCCCGCCGTAGTCCTCGATGATCCCGTACTTCCCGGAGGCCGGACGGGGCTGGCGGCGGATGTAGCCCTCGATCGCCCGGGAGATGTCCACGAGCCGGTTGCCGTTCCGCACGGCCGCGATACCGGCCCACATGGACTCCTCGGTCACCCGGGAGAGCTCGATCAGCTCCGGGGCGTGACCGGTGCCCACGAAGGCCGTGAAGGCCGCGTCACCGTGCCAGCCGTCCACGATCGCGCCGGCGTCGATGGAGATGATGTCGCCGTCCTTCAGGACGGTCTTCTCGTCCGGGATGCCGTGGACGACGACCTCGTTCACCGAGGTGCAGATCGTGGCGGGGAAGCCGCCGTAACCGAGGAAGTTCGACTTGGCGCCGTGATCGGCGATCACCTTGCGGGCGACCTCGTCCAGGTCCTTGGTCGTGGCGCCGGGCACCGCGGCCTCCCGGGTGGCCGCGTGGATGGCGGCGACGACCAGCCCCGCCTCGCGCATCTTCGCGATCTGCTCGGGGGTCTTGATCTCGACCATGACGACGCCTTCCTGGCTGTTCCATCGAAACACTGCATCGAAATACTGCTCGGACAAACACTACGGCCGCGACACCCCGAGGGGCATCGCGGCCGTGGCGAGAAGACTCAGGCCTCCCGGGACGGGAGGGCCTCCATCGCGCGCTGGGTGACCTCGGCGACCTTGCCGAGGGCCGAGATCGTCACCACCAGGCCCTGGGCCTTGTAGTAGTCGATGATCGGCTCGGTCTCGCTGTGGTAGACCTCGAGGCGCTTGCGGACCGTGTCCTCGGAGTCGTCCTCACGCTGGTACAGCTCGCCGCCGCAGACGTCGCAGACGCCCTCCGCGGCCGGCGGGTTGTAGATCACGTGGAAGATGTGGCTGCTGTCCTTGCGGCACATCCGGCGGCCGGCGATGCGCTTGACCACCTCGTCCTCCGGGACCTCCAGGTCCAGGACGGCGTCGAGCTTCAGCCCGTCCGCCTTGAGGATGGTGTCCAGCGCCTCCGCCTGGGCGAGGTTGCGCGGGAAGCCGTCCAGCAGGAAGCCCTCGGCGGCGTCCTCCTGCTCCATGCGGTCCTTGGCCATCCCGATGGTGACCTCGTCCGGCACGAGCTGGCCGGCGCGCATGTACTCCTGGGCCTTCTGGCCGAGCGGCGTGCCCTGGCTGATGTTCGCCCGGAAGAGGTCGCCCGTGGAAATGTGCGGGATCGCGAGATTCTTGGCGAGGTACGCGGCCTGCGTACCCTTGCCGGCGCCGGGCGGCCCGACGAGGACGATTCGCATCAGCGGAGGAACCCTTCGTAGTTGCGCTGCTGAAGCTGGCTCTCGATCTGCTTCACAGTCTCCAGACCGACACCCACGATGATCAGGATGCTGGTTCCACCGAACGGGAAGTTCTGGTTTGCGTTCAGTGTGACCAGTGCCACGGTGGGCACCAGCGCGATCAGACCCAGGTACAGCGACCCCGGCCACGTGATGCGGTTCAGCACGTAGCTCAGGTACTCCGCGGTGGGACGGCCAGCCCGGATCCCCGGGATGAAACCACCATACTTCTTCATATTGTCGGCAACTTCTTCGGGGTTGAAGGAGATGGCGACGTAGAAGAAGGCGAAGAACACGATCAGCAGGAAGTAGGTGACCATGTAAATCGGGTGGTCACCCTTGACCAGGTTGGCCTGCACCCACTGCGCCCAGTCCGCCTTGGAGCCGGTGAACTGCACCAGCAGCGCCGGGATGTAGAGCAGCGACGAGGCGAAGATGACGGGAATCACACCCGCCTGGTTCACCTTCAGCGGGATGTAAGTGGACGTACCGCCGTAGGAACGGCGGCCGATCATGCGCTTCGCGTACTGGACCGGAATGCGGCGCTGAGCCTGCTCGACGAAGACCACGAGCGCGACCATCGCGAGACCGCAGAGGATCACCAGGCTGAACTCCAGCCAGCCGCCCAGCAGCTTGCCCTGCATCTTGATGGCCCACAGCGCGCCCGGGAAGCCGGCGGCGATGGACGTGAACATCAGGATGGACATGCCGTTGCCGATGCCGCGGTCGGTGATCAGCTCACCGAGCCACATGATCAGCGCGGTACCGGCGGTCATGGTGATGACCATGACGACCGTGGTGAAGATCGACTGGTTGGGAACGATCTGGTTGCCGACGGTGCAGTTGCCGAAGAGCGCACCGCTGCGGGCCGTGGCCACAAGACCGGTGCCCTGGAGCACGGCGAGCGCGACGGTCAGATAACGCGTGTACTGCGTGATCTTGGTCTGCCCGGACTGGCCCTCCTTCTTGAGGGCTTCGAGTCGCGGAATGACCACGGTGAGCAGTTGGAGGATGATACTGGCCGTGATGTACGGCATGATCCCGAGCGCGAAGATCGTGATCTGCAGCAGCGCACCACCGCTGAACATGTTCACGAGGCCGAAAAGGCCCTGCCCACTCTTGGCCTGGTCCATACACGTCTGGACATTCCGGTAGTCGACACCCGGTACGGGGATGTGTGCCCCGAGCCGGAAGAGGACCATGATGCCCAGCGTGAAGAGCAGCTTCTTGCGCAGGTCGGGCGTCTTGAACGCCCGGGCGAACGCGGTGAGCACGGTGCCTCCTGCGCCTCTCACGTGGCTGCGTGAGAGGTGACGGTCTTGAGGTTCGACGAATACGTAGAGTCAGTCAAAATCCGCGCGGGCAGAGTCCGCGCGGAAGCTAACAGTGCACGCCACCTTACCGGCGACCATGCCCCCCTTGGAACGACCAACCGGGGATGCCCCTATTGGGACATCCCCGGTTGTCAGATCAACGAACTCAGATGAGCTCGGTGACGGTGCCGCCGGCGGCGGCGATCTTCTCCTGGGCGGAGGCGGAGACGGCGTCGACCGTCACCTGCAGCGCCACGGAGATCTCGCCCTGGCCAAGGACCTTGACGAGCTCGTTCTTGCGAACAGCGCCCTTGGCGACCAGGTCGGCCACCGTGACCTCGCCACCCTGCGGGTAGAGCGCGGCCAGCTTGTCCAGGTTCACGACCTGGAACTGCTTGTGGGCGGGGTTCTTGAAGCCCTTCAGCTTCGGGAGGCGCATGTGGAGGGGCATCTGCCCACCCTCGAAGCGCTCCGGAACCTGGTAACGGGCCTTCGTACCCTTGGTACCGCGACCAGCCGTCTTACCCTTCGACGCCTCACCACGACCGACACGGGTCTTGGCGGTCTTGGCGCCCGGGGCGGGACGGAGGTTGTGGACCTTCAGCGGGTTCTGCTCCGCCATGTCAGTCGACCTCCTCGACCGTCACGAGGTGGCGGACGGTGTGCACCATGCCGCGGATCTCGGGGCGGTCCTCCTTGACAACCACGTCGTTCAGGCGCTTGAGCCCGAGCGAACGCAGGGTGTCGCGGTGGTTCTGCTTGCTGCCGATGTAGGACTTGACCTGCGTGACCTTGAGGCGAGCCATTACGCACCCGCCCCTGCACGCGCCCGCAGCAGAGCGGCGGGGGCGACGTCCTCGAGCGGCAGACCACGACGGGCGGCGATCTCCTCGGGACGGGACAGTCCCTTGAGGGCCTCCACCGTGGCGTGCACGATGTTGATCGGGTTCGAAGAACCGAGCGACTTCGACAGGATGTCGTGGATGCCGGCGCACTCGAGCACCGCGCGCACCGGACCACCGGCGATAACACCGGTACCCGGGGAGGCGGGCTTGAGCAGGACGACACCGGCCGCCTTCTCGCCCTGGATCGGGTGCGGAATGGTGCCCGCGATACGGGGGATCCGGAAGAAGTTCTTCTTGGCCTCTTCCACGCCCTTGGCGATGGCAGCCGGAACTTCCTTGGCCTTGCCGTAACCGACACCCACGGTGCCCTCACCGTCGCCCACCACGACCAGCGCGGTGAAGCTGAAGCGGCGACCACCCTTGACAACCTTGGCGACGCGGTTGATCGCGACTACGCGCTCAACGTACGCGGTCTTCTCGGCGGCAGCGCCACCGTCACGGCCCTTCCGGTCCCGCCGCTCGCCGCCACCGGCACCGCTTCCGCGGCGCTGGGGTCCAGCCATTGGAATTACCTCTCTCTGTTACGTCCGCTAGCTCCGGAACCGGGGCTTAGAACTTCAGCCCGGCTTCGCGGGCGGCGTCCGCCAGAGCGGCGATGCGCCCGGCGTACTGGTTGCCACCGCGGTCGAACACGACGGCCTCGACACCGGCGGCCTTGGCACGCTCGGCAACCAGGGCGCCGACCTTCTTGGCCTGGGCGCTCTTGTCGCCCTCGCCACCACGGATCGACGCGTCCAGGTGCGACGCCGACGCCAGGGTGTGGCCCTGGATGTCGTCGATGACCTGGGCGGTGATGCCACGGTTGGAACGCGTCACGACGAGGCGCGGGCGCTCGGCCGTACCCGAAATGTTCTTCCGGATACGGATGTGGCGGCGGGCCTTGGCGGCGCGCTTGTACGCGTCACCCTTGGCGATCTTCACACCGTATGCCATGGCTTACTTACCCGCCTTTCCGACCTTGCGGCGGATGACTTCGCCCTCGTACTTGACGCCCTTGGCCTTGTACGGGTCGGGCTTCCGCAGCTTGCGGATCTTCGCGGCGACCTCGCCGACCTTCTGCTTGTCGATGCCCTCGACCGAGAACTTGGTCGGGGACTCCACCTTGAAGGTGATGCCCTCAGGGGCCTCGATCAGGATCGGGTGGCTGTAGCCAAGGGAGAACTCCAGGTTGGAGCCCTTGGCGACGACGCGGTAACCGACACCGCTGATCTCGAGCTTCTTCACGTAGCCCTGGGTCACGCCGGTGATCATGTTCGCCACCAGCGTGCGGGACAGGCCGTGGAGGGCCTTGTTCTGACGCTCGTCGTTGGGACGGGTCACCGAGAGGGTGCCGTCCTCGCCCTTGACGATCTCGATGGGGGCGGACAGGGCGATGTTCAGGGCGCCCTTGGGGCCCTTCACCTGCACGTCACGGCCATCGATGGTGACGTCCACACCAGCGGGAACCTGGATGGGCAGCTTGCCAATACGCGACATTAGCTATTCCTCCGTTCCCGATTACCAGACGTAGGCGAGGACTTCCCCACCCACGCCCTTCTTGCTGGCCTGCTGGCCGGTCAGGAGACCGTGGGACGTGGAGATGATCGCCACGCCCAGGCCGCCGAGGACCTTCGGCAGGTTGGTGGACTTTGCGTAGACCCGGAGGCCCGGCTTCGAGATCCGCTTGATGCCCGCGATGGAGCGCTCACGGTTCGGACCGAACTTCAGGTCGATGACGAGGGACTTGCCGACCTCGGCGTCCTCGACCTTCCAGCCGGCGATGTAGCCCTCCTGCTGCAGGATCTCGGCGATGTGCGCCTTGATCTTGCTGTGGGGCATGGCCACGGTGTCGTGGTAAGCCGAGTTCGCGTTCCGCAGACGGGTCAGCATGTCTGCGATCGGATCGGTCATGGTCATGTTTGGCCTTCGGCCTCTCTCGCCGTGGTTTCCTATCTGCGCCATCCCTCTCCCCGAACTGAAGTCGGGACGGGTGCGGCGCGGGGACCTACGGCGTAGTAAGACGGTCATGGGCGGCGGGCGCCCAACCCTTCAACTCTACGCGAGTGACTGGCTGGGCCCCGCCATCCTTGATGCTTACCGAGAGCCCTGGTCAACCCAAGTGGGTTGTTACCAGGAGCTCTTGGTCACGCCCGGCAGCTCGCCACGGTGAGCCATCTCACGAAGGCACACGCGGCAGAGGCCGAACTTGCGGTACACGGAGTGCGGACGGCCGCAGCGGTTGCAGCGGGTGTACGCGCGAACCGCGAACTTCGGCTTGCGCGCGGCCTTCGCGATCAGAGACTTCTTCGCCATCTCGGTCACGCCTCCTTGAAGGGGAAGCCGAGGTGACGGAGGAGGGCGCGGCCCTCGTCGTCGTTGGTCGCCGTGGTCACCACGGTGATGTCCATACCCCGGACGCGGTCGATCTTGTCCTGGTCGATCTCGTGGAACATGACCTGCTCCGTGAGACCGAAGGTGTAGTTGCCCCGACCGTCGAACTGCTTCGGGGACAGACCACGGAAGTCGCGGATGCGCGGCAGCGCGAGCGACAGGGTGCGGTCCAGGAACTCCCACATGCGGTCGCCACGGAGGGTGACGTGGGCACCGATCGGCTGGCCCTCACGCAGCTTGAACTGCGCGATGGACTTGCGAGCCTTGGTGACGGCGGGCTTCTGGCCGGTGATCGTGGTGAGGTCGCGGATGGCGCCCTCGATCAGCTTGGAGTCGCGGGCGGCGTCGCCCACACCCATGTTGACCACGATCTTGGTGAGGCCGGGAACCTGCATGACGTTCTCGTAGGAGAACTCCTCACGCAGCTTGCCCGAGATCTCCTCGCGGTACTTCGTCTTGAGACGCGGAGTGGTAGCCATCAGATGTCCTCACCCGTCCGCTTGGCAACGCGGATCTTGTTGCCGTTCTCATCGAAGCGGTAGCCGACGCGCGTGACGACCTTCTTGCCGTCCTTCTCCACGACGAGCTGAACGTTGCTCACGTGGATCGGGGCCTCGGTCGTGACGATGCCGCCGGTCTGGGCACCACGGGCGGTCTGGCCGGCCTTGGTGTGCTTCTTGACCCGGTTGACACCCTCGACGAGGACGCGGTTCTCGCTGGGCATGGCCACGATGACCTTGCCCTGCTTGCCCTTGTCCTTACCGGTGATGACCTGGACCAGGTCGCCCTTCTTGATCTTCATCGGTTACAGCACCTCCGGCGCGAGCGAGACGATCTTCATGAACTTCTTCTCGCGCAGCTCTCGGCCCACGGGGCCGAAGATACGGGTGCCGCGGGGGTCACCGTCGTTCTTGAGAACGACAGCGGCGTTCTCGTCGAAACGGATGTACGAGCCATCCGGACGGCGGCGCTCCTTGACGGTGCGAACGATGACGGCCTTGACGACGTCACCCTTCTTCACGTTGCCGCCGGGGATCGCGTCCTTGACGGTGGCGACGATGACGTCACCGATGCCCGCGTAGCGGCGACCCGAACCACCGAGAACACGGATGCAAAGGATCTCCTTGGCACCAGTGTTGTCGGCGACCCGAAGTCGCGACTCCTGCTGGATCACGTCTATCTCCTGATCGTCTGCCGGTTCCCGGCAGGGGCTCCGAGGAGCCCCTGCCGAGCCTGGCGGAACTTATCTGAGGGAGATTCCCTCAGAAATTACTTGGCCTTCTCGAGGATCTCGACGACGCGCCAGCGCTTGGTCGCCGACAGCGGACGCGTCTCCATCAGGAGGACGCGGTCGCCGACGCCGGCAGCGTTCTGCTCGTCGTGCGCCTTGAGCTTGCTCGTACGGCGGATGACCTTGCCGTACAGCGCGTGCTTGACACGGTCCTCGACGGCGACGACGACGGTCTTGTCCATCTTGTCGCTGACGACGAGACCCTCACGGGTCTTGCGGAAACCGCGCTCGTTCGTCTCAGTCACATTCTTCTCGCTCATCAGGCGCTCTCCACCGTCTCGATGCCCAGCTCACGCTCGCGCATCAGGGTGTAGATCCGGGCGATGTCCTTACGGACGGACTTGAGCCGACCGTGGTTCTCGAGCTGCCCCGTGGCCGCCTGGAAGCGGAGGTTGAACAGCTCTTCCTTGGCCTCACGGAGCTTCGCGACGAGGTCCTCGTCGTTGAGCTCGCGCAGCTCGGTCGCCTTGATACCAGCGGCCATCACGACTCACCTGCCTCGCGCCGAACAATGCGGCACTTCATCGGAAGCTTGTGGGCGGCGCGGGTCAGCGCCTCACGAGCAACCTTTTCGTTCGGGAAGGACAGCTCGAACATCACCCGACCGGGCTTGACGTTCGCGATCCACCACTCCGGAGAACCCTTACCGGAACCCATGCGGGTCTCGGCCGGCTTCTTCGTCAGCGGACGGTCCGGGTAGATGTTGATCCAGACCTTGCCGCCACGCTTGATGTGACGGGTCATGGCGATACGAGCGGACTCGATCTGCCGGTTCGTCACGTAGGCCGGGGTCAGGGCCTGAATGCCGTACTCACCGAAGGCGAGCTCGGTGCCACCCTTGGCCATGCCGTTCCGCTTGGGGTGGTGCTGCTTGCGGTGCTTGACCCTGCGAGGGATCAGCATGTCGGTCAGGCCTCCGTTCCGGTGGACTCAGCCGGAGCAGCGGTGGCCTCGGCCTTGGGGGCCTCGGCAGCCTGCTGCGGCTTGCGGCCGCGGCCGCCACGCTCGCCACCACGGCCACCACGGGCCGGGCGGTCGCCGGCGCCACGGGACGGGCGGTTGCCCGCACGCGCGGCGGCGTTCTCGGCGCGGACCTCGGCGATGTTCTTGACGTCGCCCTTGTAGATCCAGACCTTCACGCCGATGCGACCGAAGGTGGTCTTGGCCTCGAAGAAGCCGTAGTCGACGTTCGCGCGGAGCGTGTGCAGGGGCACACGGCCCTCGCGGTAGAACTCCGAGCGGGACATCTCGGCGCCGCCGAGACGACCGCCGCACTGGATCTTGATGCCCTTGGCGCCGGCCTTCATCGTCGACTGCATGCTCTTACGCATGGCGCGACGGAAGGAGACGCGGGAGGACAGCTGCTCGGCGACGGCCTGGGCCACCAGCTGAGCGTCGACCTCGGGGTTCTTGACCTCGAGGATGTTCAGCTGGACCTGCTTGCCGGTCAGCTTCTCCAGCTCGCCGCGGATGCGGTCGGCCTCGGCGCCGCGGCGGCCGATGACGATGCCCGGACGAGCGGTGTGGATGTCAACGCGGACGCGGTCGCGGGTGCGCTCGATCTCAACCTTCGAGATACCGGCGCGCTCCATGCCCTTCGTCATCATGCGACGAATGGCAACGTCTTCCTTGACGTAGTCCTTGTACAGCTTGTCGGCGTACCAGCGGGACTTGAAGTCCGTGGTGATGCCGAGCCGGAACCCGTGCGGGTTAACCTTCTGGCCCATTACCGGGTTCCTTCCTTGCTGCTGACGACCACGGTGATGTGGCTGGTCCGCTTGCGGATCCGGTAGGCACGGCCCTGGGCGCGCGGACGGAACCGCTTCAGGGTCGGGCCCTCGTCCACGAACGCCTCGCTGATGTACAGCGACGAAGCGTCCGTGTGGTCGTAGTTGTGCGCGGCGTTGGCAATGGCGCTGTCCAGCACCTTGCCCACCGGCACGCTCGCGGCCTGCGGGGCGAAACGCAGGACCGCCTGAGCCTCCGTGGCGTCCATGCCACGGATGAGGTCCACCACGCGGCGGGCCTTCATGGGCGTGACGCGGATGTACCGCGCCTGGGCCCTGGCTTCCATGGTTGTCCCTTCGGTGTCAGTCATAGTCGTTCACACCCCGCCTTTAGCGGCGCTTCGACTTGCGGTCGTCCTTGACGTGGCCGCGGAAGGTGCGGGTCGGCGAGAACTCGCCGAGCTTGTGGCCGACCATCGACTCGGTGACGAACACCGGGACGTGCGTCTTGCCGTTGTGCACCGCGAGCGTGTGGCCCAGCATGGCCGGCACGATCATGGAGCGACGGGACCAGGTCTTGATGACGTTCTTGGTACCAGCCTCGTTCTGAGCGTCCACCTTCTTGATGAGGTGGCCGTCGACGAAGGGTCCCTTCTTGAGACTACGCGGCATCTAAACCCGCTCCTAGCGCTTCTTGTTCGTCTTGCGGCGGCGGACGATGTACTTGTTGCTCGCCTTCTTGGGAGAACGAGTACGACCCTCCTTCTGACCCCACGGGGAGACCGGGTGGCGACCACCGGAGGTCTTGCCCTCACCACCACCGTGCGGGTGGTCAACCGGGTTCATCGCGACACCGCGGACGGTCGGGCGAACGCCCTTCCAGCGCATACGGCCGGCCTTGCCCCAGTTGATGTTCGACTGCTCGGCGTTGCCGACCTCGCCGACCGTGGCGCGGCAGCGGACGTCGACCAGGCGGACCTCGCCGGACGGCATACGCAGGTGGGCGTACTGGCCCTCCTTCGCCAGCAGCTGCACGGAGGAACCGGCAGAGCGGGCGAACTTGGCGCCACCACCGGGACGGAGCTCGATCGCGTGGATCGTGGTACCGACCGGGATGTTGCGGAGCGGGAGGTTGTTGCCCGGCTTGATGTCGGCCGTGGGGCCGTTCTCAATCCGGTCGCCCTGGTTCAGCTTGGCCGGGGCGATGATGTAGCGCTTCTCGCCGTCTGCGTAGTGCAGGAGCGCGATGCGCGCGGTGCGGTTCGGGTCGTACTCGATGTGAGCGACCTTGGCCGGCACGCCGTCCTTGTCGTGACGACGGAAGTCGATCACACGGTAGGCGCGCTTGTGGCCACCGCCCTGGTGACGGACGGTCACACGACCGGTGTTGTTACGGCCGCCCTTGCTGTGCAGGGGGCGGACCAGCGACTTCTCCGGCGTGGACCGCGTGATCTCGACAAAGTCGGCGACGCTGGAGCCACGACGGCCCGGGGTCGTCGGCTTGTACTTGCGGATACCCATTTCTCAGTCCTCGTCCGATTCCGGACGATCCAGACCGCCCTTAGGCGGTCGGACCGCCGAAGATGTCGATACGGTCGCCCTCGGCGAGGGTCACGATGGCGCGCTTGGTGTTGGCGCGCTTGCCGAAACCGGTCTTGGTGCGCTTGCGCTTACCCTGACGGTTGATCGTGTTGACCCCGGTGACCTTGACCGAGAAGACCGCCTCGACGGCCTGCTTGATCTGGGTCTTGTTGGCGCGCGGGTCGACGATGAACGTGTACTTGTTCTCGTCCAGCAGCGCGTAGCTCTTCTCGGAGACGACCGGCTTGACCAGGAGGTCGCGCGGGTCCGAGAACGTCTTGCTGGTGACGACGGCCTCAGTCATCAGGCCTCGCTCCCTTCGGTCTCAACGGCCTTGGGGCCAGACACGAAGGACTCGAAAGCGGCCTGGGTGAAGACCACGTCGTCGGAGACGAGCACGTCGTACGTGTTCAGCTGGCCCGGCTCCAGGATGTGAACCTGGGGCAGGTTGCGGGCGGACAGCCACGCGGCCTCGTCGGACCGGTCGGCGACCAGGAGCAGGTTCTTGCGCTCCGAGATCTTGCCGAACAGGGTCTTGGCGGCCTTGGTGGAAGCCGTGCCCTCGACCACGCCGGAGACGACGTGGATGCGGGAGTGACGCGCGCGGTCCGAGAGGGCGCCACGCAGGGCGGCGGCCTTCATCTTCTTGGGCGTCCGCTGCGAGTAGTCACGCGGCACGGGACCGTGCACGACGCCACCACCGGCGAACTGCGGCGCGCGGGTCGAACCCTGACGGGCGCGACCGGTGCCCTTCTGGCGGTAAGGCTTGCGCCCACCACCGCGGACCTCGCCACGGGTCTTGGTCTTGTGCGTGCCCTGACGGGCAGCGGCCAGCTGCGCGACGACGACCTGGTGGATCAGCGGAACGCTGACCTTGGCGTCGAAGATCTCCGCGGGGAGCTCGACGGTCCCGGCCTTGTCGCCTGCCGGCGAAAGGATGTCAATGGTGCTCATCGGTTACCTCAGGCCCCCTTGGCCGCGGTACGGACCAGGACGAGGCCGCCGTTCGGACCAGGAACCGCGCCCTTGATGAGGAGCAGGCCCTTCTCCGCGTCAACGGCGTGGACGGTCAGGTTCTGGGTGGTGACCCGCTCGTTGCCCATGCGGCCCGCCATGCGGAGGCCCTTGAACACACGGCCCGGGGTGGCGCAGCCACCGATGGAACCGGGGGAGCGGTGCTTGCGCTGGGTGCCGTGCCCGGCGCCGAGGCCACGGAAGTTGTGGCGCTTCATGACACCGGCGAAGCCCTTGCCCTTGCTCTTGCCGGTGACGTCAACCTTGACGCCCGACTCGAACACGGCAGCGGTGATCTCCTGGCCGAGCGTGTACTCGCTGGCGTCAGCGGTACGCAGCTCCACCAGGTGGCGGCGCGGGGTGACGTCGGCCTTGGCGAAGTGACCCTTGAGGGGCTTGTTCACCTTGCGCGGGTCGATCTCGCCGAAGGCGATCTGGACCGACTCGTAGCCGTCGCTGTCGTTGGTGCGGACCTGGGTGACGACGCAGGGCCCGGCCTTGACGACGGTCACCGGGACAACCCGGTTGTTCTCGTCCCAGACCTGGGTCATGCCGAGCTTCTCGCCCAGGACGCCCTTAATGTTCTTAGCCATCTCGCGCGTCACCTCAGAGCTTGATCTCGATGTCGACGCCAGCCGGCAGGTCGAGACGCATCAGCGAGTCAACCGTCTTCGGCGTGGGGTCGAGGATGTCGATGAGGCGCTTGTGCGTGCGCATCTCGAAGTGCTCGCGCGAGTCCTTGTACTTGTGCGGCGACTTGATGACGCAGTACACGTTCTTCTCAGTGGGCAGCGGCACCGGGCCCGCGACCGACGCACCCGTGCGGGTCACCGTCTCGACGATCTTCTTCGCCGAGGAGTCGATGACCTCGTGGTCGTAGGCCTTGAGCCGGATGCGGATCTTCTGTCCCGCCATGGCTACTTCGTAGTCCTGTCTCTCGTAACGCTCTGGGACTCGGCCGGCTGCTTCCGGAGGCCTTCCGGATGCTGCCCTTCCTCACTCCACCTCCGACCCACGCGGTCGGGCGTGTCGCGCCCCTTCCAGCAAAATTCCCTAGGGAATTCCCTGCTCAAGGGGTTTGTGGGGGAAGAACACCCACCGAGCGCCTGGTCGGTACCCCGCTGACACTTCCCGGAAGATTCCCGTACTTCCGCCCCTCATAAGGGACGACGAGTACTGCGGGACTCGCTTCCAGTCCTCCCGGCGGGAGGCGCGCAGCATCGGCACTCAACCGAGCAACCTGAACAGTGTGCCATACGGTCGCGAAGAGGCGCCAATCGAAGCTGAAGACGGTACCCCGAGCGGCGCACTTGTCAAACCACCCCGCCGACATACGGGACACTATGGTCGCGAAACGCCCGGGCCGTCCGCCGAGCGGGCCCGCCGTCGCCCGACGGGATGCTTTGTCCGGGCCCGGGCAACCTCCGGAGAGCCCCGGTCGTCCCCTATCACGTACCACGCCGGGGCACGGCCGGGAACGGCGCGCTGGACGACGGGACGGAGTCATCTAGTTGAACAGCTCACAGCGCAAGGGGCTCACACGACGATCCGTACTCACCGGTATCGCCGTGGCCACGGCGGCCGCGGCCACCGGGTGCAGTGCCGGCTCCAGCCGGGTCGCCCCCTCCCCCGACGCCCTCCAGTCCGTGGGCCCCGGCGGCCCGGGATCGTTCGGCAACGGCGGGGACGCGCTGCTCCTCCAGGTCATGGCCCACCCCGACGACGATCTGTACTTCATGAACCCCGACGCCCGGCACATGGTCGAGGCGGGCGCCCCCGTGGTCTCCGTCTATGTGACCGCCGGCGAGTCCGTGGGGCAGAACTGGGTCGAGGGCATGGCCAGGCGCGGGCCCGACAAGGCCGCCTACTCCTCGGCCCGCCACCAGGGCCTGCGCCAGGCCTACGCCGAGCTGATCGGCAGGGACAAGTTCACCCCATGGAAGAAGTCCGTCATGGACCTTCCGGGTGGTTGCCGGGCCGAGATCAACGAGCTCGGCGAGGGCCGGCGCAAGGCCCGGCTGATCTTCCTCAACATCGCCATGTTCTCCGCCGGCGAGACCCGGCTGCCCCTGCTGTGGGACCGGCCGTACGCGGTGATGCAGACCCTCGTGGCCACGGGCTCCCCCTGCCGCTCGGTCTCCACCTACCACCACCGGACCCTGGTGGACGCGCTGGCCGCGATCATGGAGAAGTACCGCCCCACGGTCGTCCACACCATGGACCCCGACCCCGACTACCAGGTCCACGACGCCACCCACCCCAAGGACAACGACTACGGGGCGTGCTCGGACCACCGCGACCACACCCCCACCGCGCTCTTCACCTGGAAGGCGCTGGACCAGTGGGTCTCCCGGCACACCCGGCGCGAGGGCCACCCGCCGCGCTTCACCACCCTCGCCTTCCGCGGCTACTACAACCAGCGCTGGCCCTACAATCTCCCCTCCGAGATCGTGGACGAGAAGTACCGCCTCGTCGCGGCCTACGGCGGCGACCCCGGCTGGAGCTGCGGCAACCAGGGCGGCTGCGGCGACTACGGCCAGGGTGGCGAACGCCCCCTGAAGAACCGCAAGGGCTGGATCCGCTCCACCCACTACCGCTACCCGGGCCCCACCGCCGTCGCCGGCAGCGACCGCTCGGGGCGCCTGGAGGCGTACGGCGTGCTCGGCCTCCAGGCCGTGCGCTGGCAGGAGACCTCCCCCGGCAGCGGCCGCTGGGGCGCCCCCGTGGCCCTCGGCGGCGGCCCGCTGGCCCCCGCCGTCGCCTCCGTCAAGGACGTCAAGGGGCACCGGCTGCTGTTCGCCCTGCGCTTCTCCTCCCTGGAGGGCCAGGGCCGGGGCAACAGCCGCGAGATCACCGTCCTGGAGCAGCACAGCCCCGGCGGTGCCTTCAAGGCGTGGAAGAGCCTCGGCAACCCCGAGCACAAGGCCGAGCGCGGCCGCCGCGTCGGCGTCCCCGCCGCCGTCGCCACCCCGGACGGCCGGGTCCACCTCTTCGTCCGCAACGCCGGCAAGGGCCTCTCCAGCCGGGTGCGCGAGCCCGACGGCACCTGGGGGAAGTGGCAGAGCCTCCACGGCCAGGAGGTCCAGGAGGGCCTCTCCGCCGCCCTCGACGGGCAGGGCCGCGTCCATGTCTTCGGCATCGGCCGGGACACCGTGCACCACTGGAGCCAGGAGGCCCCCGGCAAGCCCGTCCGTGCCATGCCGCTGCACGGCCTGCCCGGCCCCGGCGGCAACCAGATGGGCGCCGCCCTCGGCGCGGACGGCGGGCTGACCGTCGTCTACCGCACCCCGGCCGCCGCCGAGCCCATCGGCTACAGCCTGGGCCGGGACGGCAACGGCGCCGAGCGGACCGGCGGCTCCGGGCTGCGCTCCTTCAGCGGCTACGGCCCGCTCGCCGCCGCCACCGTCCCCCGCCGGGGCGGCCGGGACTCCCTGATGGTGCTGGGCCGCGCCCTGAGCGGCGAGATACAGCTCGTGGACGCCGAGGCCGGCGACGGGCCCGTCCGCGCGCCCCGGGGCATCACCCCCGTGGGCGCCTCCGGGCTCGTCACCGACTCCGGCCACCGGGTGTGCGCCGTGGGCCTCGGCCCCGACGCCACCCCCTGGGTCTGGCGCCCGGCCCCCGGCTCGGGCGTCTGACCCGCCTCGTACGCGTGGCCGAGGAGACCTCCCCGCGCGGTCTCCCGGCCCCCGCGTACGTTCAACCCGCGCGAGAAGGGGCAGAGGCAAGGGGTGCGCATTCACTTCACCGGGGTCGACCTGGGCCGCGTACGGCTGGACGCCGAACCCGACCTGCTGTGGGAGACGCTGCTGGCCGCCCACATGGTCCAGACGGGCCAGGGCCCCCTGATCTTCGACGGCTGGCGCGAGCTGGTCCGGGGCCGGCTCACCGACCCCATGCGGCGCGTCCTCGCCCTGGCCCCGCCCCGGGGCTACTCCCCCGACTTCCTCACCCCTCCCGAGGCCACCGAGGGCCTCGCCACCGGCCTCGACGCCATGCTCTCCCTGCCCCGCACCACGCTCCGCCGCGATCTGGAGCTGCTCGCCCCCGACCGCCGCGACCTCCATTTCGTCCGCCACCTCGCCGAGGGCCGGACCGAGGCCCTCAAGGCCCTGGGCGAAGGCCTCACGGCCTTCCACGACACGGCCGTGCGGCCGTATCTGGCCAAGGTGCGCGAGCACATCGCCGCCGACCGGGCCACCCGCTCCCAGGCCCTCCTGCGCAGCGGAGTCGAACAACTGCTCTCCAGCATTCATCCACAGGTGCGCTGGAGCCCACCGGTACTGGAGGTGCTCGTAGCGGGTACGGGCGAGGACGTCTATCTCGAAGGGCGCGGGCTTCGGCTCGTGCCCTCCTTCTTTTGCTGGCGCGCCCCCACCGTGCTCCGTGATCCGGAGCTGCCGCCCGTGCTCGTCTACCCGATCGTCCACGACCCCTCCTGGCTGGCCGAGCTCCGGGGCGACCGGCGCGAGGGCGCCGAGGCGCCGCTGGCCGCCCTGCTCGGCCACACCCGGGCCGAGGTGCTGGAGGCCACCGCCCGCGGCTGCACCACCAGCGAGCTGGCCCGCCGGGTGGGGATCGCCATGGCCACCGCCAGCCACCACGCCACCGTGCTGCGCGAGTCCGGGCTGATCACCACCCACCGCACGGGCGGCAGGGCGTACCACACCCTCAGCGTCCTGGGCCGGGACCTGCTCAACGGCAACCGCCTCGTCTCCCCCGGGCGCGTCGGGTAGCCGCCTACCGTAGATCCATGCAGCAGCCAATAACGCCCAGCGCGGGTCGCCGGCTCCTCGCCGTCAGCGACCTGCACACCGGCATGGCCGACAACGTGGCCATCGCCGAGTCACTGCGCCCCACCACCGACGAGGACTGGCTGATCGTGGCCGGTGACGTCGCCGAACGCTTCGACGACGTCGAACGCACCCTGCGGCTCCTGGCCCGCAACTTCCCCAAGGTCATCTGGTCCCCGGGCAACCACGAGCTGTGGACGCCCACGGGCGATCCGGTCGAGCTGCGCGGCGAGGCCCGCTACGCCCGCCTGGTCGAGCTGTGCCGGAGCCTTCGCATCAGCACCCCCGAGGACCCCTGGCCCGTCTGGGAGGGCGAGGGCGGTCCGGTGGCGGTGGCCCCGCTGTTCACGCTCTACGACTACACCTTCCGCACGCCCACGGCCGCCACCAAGGAGGAGTCCCTGGCCCAGGCCCATGAGGCGGGCATCGTGTGCACCGACGAGTACCTGCTGCACCCCGAGCCCCACCGGGGCATCGACGACTGGTGCCGGGCCCGGGTCGCGGCCACCGAGGCCCGGCTGGCCGCCCATGACCCGGAGCTGCCGCTGGTGCTGGTCAACCACTGGCCGCTGGACCGCCGGCCCACGGACGTCCTGACCTACCCGCAGTTCGCCCAGTGGTGCGGCACGGAGCTCACGGCCGGCTGGCACACCCGTTTCAACGTCGCGGCGGTGGTCTACGGCCATCTCCACATCCCCCGGACCACCTGGTACGAGGGGGTGCGCTTCGAGGAGGTCTCCATCGGCTACCCCCGCGAGTGGCGGCGCCGGGGCCACCCCAAGGGGCTGCTGCGGCAGATCCTGCCGTACCCGGCCTGAGCGCGGACACGCAAAGGGCCCGCACACCTCGCGGTGTACGGGCCCTTTGGTCGACCGTCAGGTCAGACCGTCAAGCAAGAGAACTTACTTGTTGATCTTGGTGACCTGGCCGGCGCCGACGGTGCGGCCGCCCTCACGGATGGTGAAGCGCAGGCCCTCCTCCATGGCGACGGGCTGGATCAGGGAGACGGACATCTCGGCGTTGTCGCCGGGCATGACCATCTCCGTGCCCTCCTTGAGGGTCACAACACCGGTCACGTCAGTCGTACGGAAGTAGAACTGCGGACGGTAGTTGTTGAAGAACGGGGTGTGACGGCCACCCTCGTCCTTCGACAGGATGTAGGCCGTGGCCTCGAACTCGGTGTGCGGGGTGACCGAACCCGGCTTGATGATGCACTGGCCGCGCTCGACGTCCTCGCGCTTGATGCCGCGGAGCAGCAGACCGACGTTCTCACCGGCCTGGCCCTCGTCGAGCAGCTTGCGGAACATCTCGATACCGGTGACCGTGGTGGTGGTCTTCTCGGTCTTGATGCCGATGATGTCGACGGTCTCGTTGACCTTCAGGACACCACGCTCGATACGACCGGTGACGACGGTGCCACGACCGGTGATCGTGAAGACGTCCTCGATCGGCATCAGGAACGGCTTGTCGACGTCACGCTCGGGCTGCGGGATGTGCTCGTCGACCTGCTGCATGAGGCCGAGGAGCTTCTCGCCCCACTCCTTGTCGCCCTCCAGCGCCTTCAGCGCGGAGACGCGGACGACCGGAGCGTCGTCGCCGTTGAACTCGTACTCGTTGAGGAGCTCACGGACCTCGAGCTCGACGAGCTCCAGGATCTCCTCGTCGTCCACCATGTCGGCCTTGTTCAGGGCGACGACGATGTACGGAACGCCGGACTGGCGGGCCAGGAGCACGTGCTCCTTGGTCTGCGGCATCGGACCGTCGGTCGCGGCGACCACGAGGATCGCGCCGTCCATCTGGGCGGCACCGGTGATCATGTTCTTGATGTAGTCCGCGTGACCCGGGCAGTCGACGTGGGCGTAGTGACGCGCCTCGGTCTGGTACTCGACGTGCGCGATGGAGATGGTGATACCGCGCTGACGCTCCTCCGGGGCCTTGTCGATCTCGTCGAAAGGCGTGAAGGGGTTCAGGTCCGGGTACGCGTCGTGCAGCACCTTGGTGATCGCCGCGGTAAGGGTCGTCTTACCGTGGTCGACGTGACCGATGGTGCCGATGTTGACGTGCGGCTTAGTCCGCTCGAACTTCGCCTTCGCCACTGGGGTCCTCCTGTGGAGTGGTTCTGTACGCCTAGATACGTTCGGCGCCAGGGATCTTTGCTGGGAAGCCGCCCACCGGGGCATTCCGACATGGTTTATGGCGGAATGCCCCGACAGCCGGTGTCAAGCCTAAAGCGTGTGCAACGCCCGTCGGGACGGGAGCTGGTTACTCGCCCTTGGCCTTCGCGATGATCTCCTCGGCGACGTTCCGCGGAACCTCGGCGTAGGAGTCGAACTGCATCGAGTAGCTTGCGCGACCCGAGGTCTTGCTGCGGAGGTCTCCGACGTAGCCGAACATCTCCGACAGCGGAACCAGGCCCTTGACGAGCTTGGCGCCGTGACGGTCCTCCATGGCCTGGATCTGGCCACGGCGGGAGTTGATGTCGCCGATGACGTCACCCATGTAGTCCTCGGGGGTGGTGACCTCGACCGACATCATCGGCTCGAGCAGAGCCGGCGATGCCTTGCGAGCACCCTCCTTGAACGCCATGGAACCGGCGATCTTGAACGCGAGCTCGGAGGAGTCGACGTCGTGGTAGGCACCGTCGAGCAGCGTCACCTTGACGCCGGTCAGCGGGTAGCCGGCCAGAACACCGAACTCCATGGCCTCCTGGCAACCCGCGTCCACGGACGGGATGTACTCCCGCGGGATACGGCCACCGGTGACCTTGTTCTCGAACTCGTAGCCGTCGCCCTCGAGGGGCTCGATCGCGATCTGCACCTTCGCGAACTGGCCGGAACCACCAGTCTGCTTCTTGTGCGTGTAGTCGATGCGCTCGACGGCCTTGCGGATCGTCTCGCGGTACGCGACCTGCGGCTTGCCGACGTTGGCCTCGACCTTGAACTCACGCTTCATACGGTCGACCAGCACGTCGAGGTGCAGCTCGCCCATACCCGCGATGATGGTCTGGCCCGTCTCCTCGTCCGTGTGGACCTGGAAGGACGGGTCCTCCTCGGCGAGGCGCTGGATGGCGACACCCAGCTTCTCCTGGTCGCCCTTGGACTTGGGCTCAATGGCGACCTGGATGACCGGAGCCGGGAAGTCCATCGACTCGAGGATCACCGGGTTGCCCGCGTCGCAGAGGGTCTCACCGGTGGTGGTCTGCTTCAGACCCATGACGGCGACGATGTCGCCGGCACCCACCGAGTCGATCTCCTCACGCTTGTTCGCGTGCATCCGGTAGATCTTGCCGATGCGCTCCTTCTTGCCCTTCACGGAGTTCTGCACCTGGGTGCCGGCCTCCATGCGGCCCGAGTAGACCCGGACGAAGGTGAGCTTGCCGAGGTGCGGGTCGCTCATGATCTTGAAGGCAAGACCGGCGAACGGCTCGTCGTCGGACGGCTTGCGCTTGACGACCTCGTCGGGGTTGTTGACGGCGTGGCCCTCAACAGCCTCGATGTCCAGCGGCGACGGCAGGTAGCGGACCACGGCGTCGAGCAGGGGCTGAACGCCCTTGTTCTTGAACGCGGTGCCACAGAACACCGGGGTGACGGTGACGGAGTCGCCGCCGCCACGCGAGGCGAGAGTGATGCGGCGGATGGCCGCCATCAGCTGCTCCTCGGTCGGCTCCTCGCCGCCCAGGTACAGCTCCATCATCTCGTCGTCGTTCTCGGCAACGCCCTCGAGGAGCTTGCCGCGCCATTCCTCGGCAGCCTCGATGTGGGTGTCCGGGATGTCGACGACGTCGTACATCTCACCCTTGGCGGCCTCGGCGGACCAGACCAGAGCCTTCATCTGGACGAGGTCGACCACGCCCTTGAAGTCGGCCTCGGTGCCGATCGGCAGCTGCATGACCAGCGGAACCGCGCCCAGGCGGTCGACGATCATGTCGACGCAGCGGTGGAACTCGGCACCCGTACGGTCGAGCTTGTTGACGAAGCAGATACGCGGCACGCCGTAGCGGTCCGCCTGACGCCAAACAGTCTCGGACTGGGGCTCGACACCGGCGACGCCGTCGAACACCGTCACGGCACCGTCGAGCACACGCAGGGAACGCTCCACCTCGACGGTGAAGTCGACGTGGCCCGGGGTGTCGATGATGTTGATGGTGTGATCGACGTCGTTCAGCGGCCAGTGGCAGGTGGTGGCAGCAGAGGTGATCGTGATGCCACGCTCCTGCTCCTGCTCCATCCAGTCCATCGTGGCAGCGCCGTCGTGGACCTCACCGATCTTGTACGAAACACCGGTGTAGAACAGGATCCGCTCGGTGGTGGTCGTCTTGCCCGCGTCGATGTGGGCCATGATCCCGATGTTGCGGACCTTGGCCAGGTCAAGCGAAGTGGTGGCCATATGGCTCAGTCTTCTCTCGGTTCTCGATGGGGGTAGCGACTACCAGCGGTAGTGCGCGAAGGCCTTGTTGGACTCGGCCATCTTGTGCGTGTCCTCACGCTTCTTGACCGAGGCGCCGAGACCGTTCGAGGCGTCCAGCAGCTCGTTCATGAGGCGCTCGGTCATGGTCTTCTCGCGACGGGCGCGGGAGTAACCGACCAGCCAGCGCAGCGCCAGGGTGGAGGCGCGGCCCGGACGGACCTCGACCGGCACCTGGTAGGTGGCGCCACCGACACGGCGGGACTTGACCTCGAGGGCGGGCTTGACGTTCTCAAGCGCGCGCTTCAGCGTGATGACCGGGTCGTTGCCCGTCTTCTCGCGGAGACCCTCCATGGCGCCGTACACGATGCGCTCGGCGGTGGAGCGCTTGCCGTGCAGGAGGATCTTGTTGATGAGCGACGTCACCAGGGGGGAGCCGTAAACCGGGTCGATGATGACCGGGCGCTTCGGGGCGGGGCCCTTACGAGGCATTCTTACTTCTCCTTCTTGGCGCCGTAGCGGCTGCGAGCCTGCTTACGGTTCTTGACGCCCTGCGTGTCCAGGGAACCGCGGATGATCTTGTAGCGAACACCCGGCAGGTCCTTCACACGGCCACCGCGCACGAGCACGATGGAGTGCTCCTGCAGGTTGTGACCCTCACCCGGAATGTAAGCGGTGACCTCGATGCCGGAGGTCAGGCGCACACGCGCGACCTTACGGAGCGCCGAGTTCGGCTTCTTCGGGGTGGTCGTGAAAACACGCGTGCAGACGCCACGACGCTGGGGCGAACCCTCGAGTGCGGGCGTCTTGTTCTTCTCGACCTTGTCCTGCCGGCCCTTCCGGACCAGCTGCTGGATCGTAGGCACCGTTTCTCCGGTTTCTGTGATCTCGATAAAACTAACCCGGGTGTCACCGCCGACCCACGCGGTCGGGCGTGTCGAAGGCTGCAGACCCCACCGGAGGGTGGAATCAGCACAGATTTCGGTGTTCCCGGCCGCTGGGTCCGTCCGGCTCCGGGCCTCTCGCACGGTTTGAAGGCACGCGCGAGAGCCCAGGGACACCCCAGGCACAAGGTCAGAGCGTACCTACAGCATGGGCTGCGGTCAAAACAAATGCACACGCGGAGGACACCCCGATGTGCTGCATATGTCGCAGATCAGAGCGGCCCCGCAGGGCCCGCCGGGCCCCCTCCCGGCGGGACCTAGAGCCCGGCCGATACACCCCGATGGGCGCTGCGCGTGCCCTCCGTACGGGCCCCGCTGACCGAAAGGATCATCTCGGTCATCTCGACGAACTGCCTGCGGTGACTGTCGGGCACACCGAGCAGCTCCGCGGCCTCCACCGGGGTCACCCGGCCGCCGTTCTCCCGGCCCCGGGCGCCCTCACCCGCACCCGTACGCCCCGCGCCCGGCAGCGGCAGGTCGTCCGCCGTCACCTTGCCGGACTGGATCAGCATGTCCCGCAGCGAGACCCCCAGCACGCGCGCCAGGGCGCGCATGGTCTCCAGGTCGGGCAGGCTCTGCCGCTGCAGCAGCCGGGTGACCGCCGCGCGGTGCACGCCGGCGTCCTCGGCCAGCCGCGACCTGCCTCCGCCACGCGGGCTGTCGATGTCATAGCCGCGTTCTCGCATCAGACCTTCGACCCAGCCCGCGAAACGCTCCATATCCGAGCCCTTTTCGCCCATAACACTGCTCCCTCCGCACTCCCTCCGCGCCACAGACCCTACCGTCCGTTCGCGCACGCAATAAACAGAATGGTGTGCGCGAGCGCAACCCGCCACCCCGCCTTGGCAAATTCCGGCTTTTCCCCACTGGTCAGCGCGTTTTCGGGACGCCCGGTATGTGGGGTGGAACACATGATCGGTATTTGTTGCGCTCGCGCACGCACTCTGTCTACTGTTGCTTGCGCCACCGCAACATGACGCACCGTGTTCACGGTGGCGCCTCCTACCACGCACGCACCGCCTTCGCACCGCCTTCGCACCGCACCGCTGCCGCAGCCTCCCCTGCCCAGCCTTGCTTCGCCCTGCCCTGCCCTGCTCCACCCCGAGAGGGGACCTG
>NZ_JAILXP010000300.1 GCF_020740895.1 Streptomyces sp. UNOB3_S3
GGGCAGGGCTCCGGCCTCAGCCGAGGTAGTCGCGCGCGATACGAACGGCGAGACGCTCCAGCAAGGGCCCGGCATGGGCCACGCACCGCGCAAGGTCCGGCTCCAGCTCGGTAAGGGCGTACGCCTGCTGGATGCCCACGCCCGCAAGGGCGGCGGCGTCCAGGGAGAGCCGCCCGCAGACGGCCACCACCGGCGTGCCGGACGCCGCCCGGGCCACCCCCACCGGCGCCTTGCCGTGCAGCGTCTGCTCGTCGAGGGAGCCCTCGCCCGTGATGACGAGAGCGGCGCCCTCCAGCGCGGTGGCGAAGCCCAGCACGTCGAGCATCACCTCGATGCCGGGCCGGAAGGCCGCCCCCAGCCCGGCCAGGGCGCCGTAGCCGAGGCCGCCGGCCGCCCCGGCGCCCGGCGCGCCCGCGTGGCGGCCGCCGTCGAGCAGCCGCGCGTAGTGGGCGAGGCCGGCGTCCAGCGCGGCGACGTCCGCCGCGCTCGCGCCCTTCTGGGGCCCGTACACCGCCGCCGCCCCGCGCGGGCCCGTGAGCGGGTTGTCGACGTCGCTCGCCAGCACGATCCGGGTCCGGGCCAGCCGGGGGTCCAGCCCGGACAGGTCGGCGCGGTCGAGCGCGGCGAGGGCGCCGCCCCCGGGGCCGAGGGGACGCCCGTCCGCGTCCAGGAAGCGCGCCCCGAGCGCGGCGAGCATGCCCGCCCCGCCGTCGGTGGTGGCGCTGCCGCCGCCCCCGAGCACGATGTCGCGCGCCCCCGCGTCGAGCGCGGCCCGCAGCAGCTCGCCCGTGCCGTACGTGGTCGCGGTGAGCGGCGCGAGGCGTCCGGGCGGCAGCAGCCGCAGCCCGGACGCCTCGGCCATCTCGACCACCGCCGTGCCGCCGTCGCCACTCAGGGCGTACGCGGCCCCGACCGGCCGCCCCACGGGCCCGGTCACCGTCGCCGCACGGCGCCCGAAGCCGGCCGCCAGGGCCGCGGCGACCGTCCCGTCGCCGCCGTCCGCGACCGGCAGGGCCACGGGCACCACCCCCGGCGCCGCCCGCCGCAGCCCGGCGGCCACGTGCCGGGCCACCTCGACGGCGGTCAGCGATCCCTTGAACTTGTCCGCGGCGATCAGTACGCGTGTCGGTTCCGCCACCGTGCCGTCCTCGCTTCCCCGGCCCGGAGGCCGTACGGGTCGTCGCGCCGCGGCGACCCTACCGGGGTCAGGAGGTGGCGGGAATCTCCTGGGGATAGAACTGGCGCGCCCAGTGACGGAAGGAGCCGATGGGGCCGTCGGCATCGTTCAGCTTGGGGTGGCGCACATACCTCTTGTGGTGCCAGATGGGCAGGTCGACTTCCACATCGCGCACAGTCCACCAGTTCATGCCCACGCTCAGAGCCCGCTCGAGGGAGCGGTGCAGCGGCGCGGGAAGGTGGGGGACCGGATCGGTGGCGACGTATGACGCCGACCAGAAACGCATGCGCCCCGGTGCGAGCGGAGTGGCCAGTACCCATGCCGCCGCGTGCATCTTCAGGCGCGCGAACTCGAAGGTGATGAGCGCGCCGCCCACCCCTATGAGCCGGCATGTGGCCTCCTGTTGCATGGGATAGCGGAGGAGGTCACGCCCGAAGCGGAACGTGAGGGAGTAGAAAGGACCGTCGCTCTTTGGCTCGGACACCACGTCGACGTAGTGAAGGCCATGGAGTTCGCGGAGATGACCGTAATCGACGAGGTTCTCCAGGACGTCCTGCGGCTGGCCCGCCATGTCTATGGTCCGGAACGTGCAGGGGGTCGAATATTCGGGAAAGTCGGGGAGCTCCCAGGTCGGTGGCGTATCGTCCGGGGAGTACCAGAGCCACACGATGCCCTGCTTCTCGCAGGCCGGCAGGAGACCCAGGGACAACTTCGGTGGCGTCCCGTAAGGCGTACGAGCGCAGGTCCCGTCCGGCGCGAAGCCGAACCGGTGGAACGGGCACACCAGGAGATCGCCCTCGACCGTGCCGCCGGCCCCCAAATGGGCGCCGAGGTGCGGGCAGTACGGATGGGTCGCCTTCAGCGCACCGGAACGGGTCCGGTACACCACTACGTCGGCTCCCATGAACCGGCAGGTTCGGACATCCCCCGGCCGCCACTCCTTGGAGAATCCCACGCAGAACCATCCCGTCGGGTACGGGAGGGATTCCAGATGATTCTCGTTCGCCGCGAGTGCCGGGAAATTCGACTTGTACTTGCGCACACGCATGACCAGCTCCATCCACTCGATTCCTGGCTATTTTCGGTACCGGTGGTTCAAGGGGTGATGAAACCAGATGTGCGTCGGTAGCGGAAAGTGGTCTCCTGCCAGCGGAAATATCCGGAGATGCTCTCCTCCAGCATCCGCACGCCACGCAGCACGGGCTCCTTCGCCCGGGAATGCGGGTCCTCCGGCAGGTCCACCAGCTCCCGCAGGCGTTCCGCGACTCTCACGAAGTCACGCATGCGTTGCTCGACCATGTGTCCCGCCTGGTACGCGGCGTCCTGCAACGACAGACCGCGAGCCTCGCACAGTACCAGGACCAGATTGTGAGGGTTTTGGTAGTGCAGATCCTTACGGACGGTGAATGTGTCGTTGGACCACAGCCACAACTCGCTGGCGAAAGCGCGCAATTCACCGTAAAGACCGTGCCGCAGCGAGTCGGGGACATCCACCCCCTGCAGTCCCTCCATCATGTCGATGGAGCACCGCGTGGCCCCGTTCACCCGTCGCAGCCGCAGATAGGAATCCAGGTCGGGGATCGCCTCGGCGACCCGGTTCCTCGTCTCGCCCGCCATGGCGCGCAGGTACACGCGGACCGACGCCGGGAATCGGCGGCGCGCGTTCTCGGGGGCACGCCCGTAGAAATCACGCCAGATGTCCGCCAACGCACGCGCCAGCGGGAGAGTAAAAAAGCCGTCCGGCGGACCAGGCGGTTCCGCCAGAGCCCGGTCCACCTGGGCGAGGGCCACCCGGAAGGCGATGGGGTCACGGCCCAGCGGTCCGTCGTCGAAGATGTCGTCCCACAGGAAGAGCCAGGCGATCCATTTCGCGTACAGAGCCAGGCCTTCGCGGTCGGTGCGCGGGCAGTAGAGCGCGGCGAACATCCCACAGGCCATATCGGCCAGCCGCTGCGCGGCGGCCGGGGTACGGTCCAGACCGTGGTCGCGTGCCCAGCCGAGCGCGACCTCCTCCGCGTATTCGTGATGGGGATTGAGTACCACGGGGAACGGCGCCGTGTAGGTAGGCACCCGATATTCGGCCAGGGCCCGTCGATCACTCACGAATGATTCAGAAAACAGCAGAGACTTGGGCACGCCCTTCCCTTTCGACCGAAAATAAGCCTCTGGTGACCGTTTGGTGCATGATTCTTTGCTGCCCTCCCCGCGCACCCCACAAACGAAGGAAGTTCACATCAGCGCGCGCACTGGGAGCGCGGAGCGCATCCGTACCGCCCCGCCAAGATCAGTGAACCGGTTCGCGCGCCCCCGGGGCAGTCAAGCGCCTTTGCGCCCTTCGCCGGGGCGATCCCTCACTTCCCACGCCTCCTGTCCCGGTCGGCATAGGCTTCGAGCGCCTCACCGAAATGCCCACGGTCGAAATCCGGCCAATAGACCGGCGTGAAATAGAACTCGGCATATGCCGTCTGCCAGGGCATGAATCCGGACAGCCGGGTCTCCCCCGAGGTCCGGATCAGCAGGTCGACATCGGGCTGCCCCGCCGTGCACAGGAAGTCCACCAGCCGCTGCTCAGTGAGCTCCCCCGCCAACGACCCGGCGGTGTAGGCGCGGACCAGCTCCTGTACGGCGGCGACGATTTCCTGCCGCCCGTCGTACGCAACCGCCACCGTCAGCCGGGCCCCGGACGCGGTGGCGGAATCCCGCTCCACCGCGCGAAGGGCGGCTGCCTGCTCCTGATGCGGGAGGCGCTCAAGCGATCCGACGACCCTGATCGGCCAGCGGGCCTCCGCTGCCATCCCGCGCAGCCCCGCCGTGATCGCCTCCACGATCTGGTCGACCACCTTGGGTTCCCGGTAGAGGTTGTCCTGGGACAGCGCCCAGACTGTCACGAAGGGAATGCCCAGCTCGTCGCACCAGCACAGCAGCTCGCGCACCCGGTCGGCACCCGCCTGATAGGCATCGGCCAGGGGCAGGCCGTGCCGCTCCGCCCAGCGGCGGTTGCCATCGAGGATGACCGCCAGATGTCGGGGTACCTTGCTCACGAGGCCGTGTCGGCACGATGACCAGGAACGCGTTTCGGGCAGCATGATGGCTCCCCCAGCTCGATGAGCGGATGGCTTATTTCTCTTTTCATCCTGACATCGCACGAACAGGGCGTCAGGGCGCAGTCGCAGGGCGTACGGACGCAGGCTGGGCGGTACGCATGCCCCGTACGGACCGCGCAGGAGCCGAGGGGCTCACGCACGTCGCACACGCTCACGGGGGAACCACCGCACTCCCCCCGCGCCCGGGCGGCGTGCCAGCACCACCGACCGGGGCGTTCCCGGCCATAGTGGGGCGTCATGAGCACCGAGCACACGGAGCGCGCGGAGGCCCCGGACCTGCCCCTCGTCGCCATCGGCATGGCCGCGGTCCTGGCGGTCGTGGCCTGGGCCGCGCTGGCCGGGAAGTCCTTCGACCGGGTCTCGACGTCGGCCCTGGGCTGGGTGCTGTCTAATTTCGCCTGGCTCTTCGTGATCGCGGCCGATGTGTTCCTCGTGCTGTGCGTGGTGATCGCCTTCAGCCGGTACGGCCGGATCCGGCTGGGCGCGGACGACTCGACGCCGGAGTTCGGCAATCTGGCGTGGATCGCGATGATGTTCAGCGCCGGCATGGGCATCGGACTGATGTTCTACGGGGTCGGCGAGCCGCTCCAGCACTTCGTCTCCCCGCCCCCGGGCAGCGGGGTGACGGCGGGCTCCCCCGCCGCCGCGCGCACGGCCCTGGAGTACTCGTTCTTCCACTGGACGCTCCACCCGTGGGCCATCTACGGCACGGCCGGGCTCGCGCTCGCCTACGCGGGGTTCCGCAAGGGCCGGGGGAACCGGCTCAGTTCGGTGTTCGTCCCCCTGCTCGGCAAGGAGCGGGCGGACGGCTGGCCGGGGCGGGTCGTCGACCTCCTCGCGGTGTTCGCGACGGTCTTCGGCACGGCGACCAGCCTGGGCCTGGGCGCCCTCCAGGTGTCCAAGGGGCTGAACATCACGGCCGGGATGAAGGACACCACGGGCCTCGAACTCGTCATCATCGCGGTGCTGTCGGGGGCCTTCGTGCTCTCCGCCTTCTCCGGGCTCCACAAGGGCGTCAAATGGCTCAGCACGCTCAACATCGCGCTGGCCGCCGTCCTGATGCTCTTCGTCTTCCTGCTCGGGCCGACCGTCTTCGTCCTCAACACGATCCCGGCCGCCGCGGGCGGCTATCTCCACGATCTGCTCACGCTCGCCACCCGCACCGGCGCCTTCACGGACTCGCAGTGGCTGGGCGCGTGGACGATCTTCTACTGGGCGTGGTGGCTGTCGTGGGCGCCGTTCGTCGGCACGTTCATCGCCCGGATCTCCCACGGCCGCACGGTCCGCGAGTTCCTCGTCGGGGTGCTGCTGGTGCCCAGCGGGGCGACGGTGGTGTGGTTCTGCGTGATGGGCGGCAGCGCGCTGCGCCTGGACCTGACCGGGACCGCGGACATGGCGGGCACGGTCAAGGAGGGCGCGGAGGCGTCCCTGTTCGCCCTGCTGGACACCCTGCCGCTGGCCACGCTCACCTCGTGGATCGCGATGGCGCTGGTGATGACGTACTTCATCACCAGCGCGGACTCCGCGTCGCTGGTGATGGGCTCGCTCTCCAGCCGGGGCGCCCTCCATCCGCGCACCTGGCTGGTGGTGGTGTGGGGCGTGCTGATGGCCGCGGTGGCGGCGGTGCTGCTGGTGGCGGGCGGACTGAAGTCGCTGCAGTCGGCGACGATCCTGGTCGCCCTGCCCTTCGTGCTGGTGATGCTGGCCGTGTGCTGGTCGCTGCTGTCCGAGCTGCGGACGGACCCGGGCGCCGGACCCGCGCCGCACCACGCCCTCCACGGGCTCCGGGACGCCCTGCGGACGATGGTCGGCGAGGCGATCACCGAGCACGGCCCGGTGCGCCACCCCCGGCTGCGCCGGCTCGCGGAGAGCGCGCGGGACCGGGACGAGGAGGGGCCGGGCGGACCCGGGCCGTCCTGACGTGACGCCGGATGGCATCACGTGGCACCACCCAACGCCACCCGGTGCCACTTGGTGCCACCCGGCGTCATTCCTCGCCCGCAAGGACGGACCAGCACAGGCCACCCCTCGGCGTTTCCGCAGCTCAGAGCGGCCGCCCACAAGGCCGTTCCCGGTCTGACACCACCCCCCTTGCGCATGGCGCCATGATGATGCCATGCTGGCGTTATGGACCTCACGCCGTACGTCGACATCCTCCGCCGCGAACTCGCGGTGGCCGCCGAGGCCGGCGGGGAGGACACCCGCGAGCTGGCCCGGCGGCTCACCGCTCCCCTGGAGTCGGCGACCCGGCTGACCATGCTCAATGTGCTCTCCGCCGCGATGGACGAGATCACCCGTGAACTCGCCCCCGGCTCGGTCGACGTACGGCTGCGCGGACTGGACCCCGACTTCGTGGTGACGCTGCCGCCCACCGGCGGCGCCCCCGTGGAGCCGGCCGCGCCCGTCGAGGCGCTCATGGCGCAGGAGCCCGCCGACGGCGACGAGGGCGGCACCGCCCGCGTCAATCTGCGGATGCCGGCCCATCTCAAGGCCCGTGCCGAGGAGGCCGCCGGCCGCGAGGGCCTGTCGGTCAACGCGTGGCTGGTGCGCGCCGTGTCGGCCGCGGTCGGCGGCGGCACGCGGCCCCGGCCGGCGGAGCGGACCCGAAGCGTCGGGCAGAGCGTCACGGGATGGGTGCGCTGACCGCGCCCTCATCCGGCACCACGTCACCCACACCGCGTCCCACCGGCGGAGACGCCCCGAAGACCCAAGAGGACGGAACAGCCATGCCTTCTTTCGACGCTCCCGAAGCGATCTCGGTCACCGCCCACGTGGAGGCCGGTTCCATCCGGTTCATCGCGGGCGACCGCCTCGACACCCTCGTCGACGTGCGGCCCCGCGACCCGAAGAAGGAGCTGGACGCGCGGGCGGCCGACCAGACCGAGGTCACCTGCGCGAGCGGCGTACTGACCGTCAGGACGCCCAAGTCGCGCTACCTCGTCGGGCGCACCGGCGCCGTCGATGTGACGGTCGAACTGCCCACGGGCTCGCGCGTCGACATGACCGGCGCCTGGGCCCAGGTGCTCGGCGAGGGCCGGCTCGGCGAGGTCCGGGTGAAGACCTCGTCCGGCGACGTCCGTCTCGACGCGACCGGCCCGCTGAACCTGAGGGCGGCGCACGGCTCGATCACCGTGGACCGGGTCGAGGGCACGGCCGAGATCACCACCAGCTCCGGCAGTATGCGCGTCGGCCTCGTCGACGGCCCCGCCGTCCTGAAGAACTCGCACGGCACCACGACCGTCGGCGCCGCGACCGGGGAGCTGCGGGTGAGCAACGCCAACGGCGACATCGAGATCCGGCGCGCCGAGGGCTCGGTCACCGCCACCACCGCCCACGGCACCCTGCGCGTGGACGAGGTGGCGTCCGGCACCGTCCGGCTGGAGACCTCCTACGGCGCCATCGACATCGGCATCCGCGAGGGCACGGCCGCCTGGCTCGACGTCAGCTCGGGCTCCGGCCAGGTGCGCAACTCGCTCTCCGCGTCCGAGCCCCCGAAGGGGACAGAGAACACCGTCGAGGTCCACGCCCGCACCCGGTTCGGCAACATCGACATCCGCCGCGCCAGGGCCTGACCCCGGCAGGGCCGGCCCCAACCCACCCATCGCTCCGGCCACTTCAGCCACCTCAGCCTTCGAAAGCCCTTCGAAAGCCCTTCGAACGGAGAGCTCCATGCCTTCGCCTGTCATGCCCACGCCCAGGCGGGGCGGCGGTCCGCAGTCGCCCGCCGCCGTCTCCACCGTCGGCCTGCGCAAGTCGTACGGCGACAAGACCGTGCTCGACGGCATCGATCTGCACATCCCGGCCGGGTCCGTGTTCGCGCTGCTCGGGCCCAACGGCGCCGGCAAGACCACCACCGTGCAGATCCTGTCCACGCTCATCGGCGCCGATGGCGGGCAGGCCCAGGTCGCGGGCCACGACATCGCCGCCTCCCCGGACGGGGTGCGCGCCGCGATCGGCGTCACCGGGCAGTTCTCCGCCGTCGACGGGCTGATCACCGGCGAGGAGAACATGCTCCTCATGGCGGACCTCCACCACCTCCCCCGGCGCGAGGGGCGGCGCGTCGCCGCCCGGCTGCTGGAGCGGTTCGACCTCGTCGAGGCCGCGAGGAAGCCCGCCCAGAGCTACTCCGGCGGCATGAAGCGCCGCCTCGACATCGCCATGACCCTGGTCGGCGACCCACGCGTCATCTTCCTCGACGAGCCGACCACCGGCCTCGACCCGCGCTCCCGCCACAACATGTGGCAGATCATCCGCGAGCTGGTCGCGGACGGCGTCACCGTCTTCCTCACCACCCAGTACCTGGAGGAGGCCGACGAGCTCGCCGACCGCATCGCGGTGCTGAACGGCGGCAGGATCGTGGCCGAGGGGACCCCCGACGAGCTGAAGCGGCTGATCCCCGGCGGGCACGTCCGGCTCCGGTTCACCGATCCGTCCGCGTACCGGAGCGCCGCCGCCGACCTGGGCGAGGCCTCCCGCGACGACGAGGCGCTGACGCTGCGGATCCCCAGCGACGGCAGCCAGCGCGAACTGCGCTCCCTCCTCGACTGGCTGGACTCCGTCGGCGTCCAGGCCGACGAACTCACCGTCCACACACCCGACCTCGACGACGTGTTCTTCGCCCTGACCGGCGGCTCCGTCCTTCCGAACCAGACCCGGGAGACCGTCCGATGAGCACCGCCCAGACTCCCGCCCGCCCGGCCCGGATCTCCCT
>NZ_JAILXP010000301.1 GCF_020740895.1 Streptomyces sp. UNOB3_S3
GTGGAGGGCTGAGGGGGGCGGGCGTCGGCCTCGGCGGCGGTGTGGCCCACGACGAAGAGGGAGAGGGCGTTGAGGGTGTCGACGGCCGGTCCCAGGGCGAAGCCCGCCGAGGTGAGGGTGCGCAGCCCGCGCTCGACGGCGTCGAGCGTCGCGGGGGTGACGGCGGGGCGGCCGGTGACCAGGGGGAGGACGCCGGGGTGGCGGAGCAGGGCCGCGCGCAGGGAACCGGCGTAGGCGCGCAGGAACGCACGCCAGTCCGTCACCTCGGCCTCGCCGTTCCCGGGCAACGGCAGAGCCTCCGCGAACACCCGCTCCACGAGGCCGTCCAGCAGGGCGTCCTTGTTGGGCACGTGGTGGTAGAGGGTCATGGCCTCGACGCCGAGCTCGGCGCCCAGCCGGCGCATCGTCAGCGCCGCGCGCCCCTCGCGGTCGATGAGCCCCAGGGCGGCGTCCAGGACGATTTCCCTGGTCAGGCCCGCACGTTCGCCTCGGGTCCGCTTGCTCGTCATGGATCGGCCTTCGCTCGGCGTTGACTTTCTTACATCGTAAGGGCAGAGTGGTCGTCGACGAACTCTTACGACGTAAGAATGGGTGAACGGGGATGAGCGTGGAGCGAGCCAACAAGGATGACGTGCTGGACTTCTTCCAGGCGCTGAACGAGCGGCGGTTCGCCGACTTCCCGCGCTACATGGCGGCCGACGTCATCGATCACAACAAGATCATTTATGGCGAGCCGGACGAGCCGGGTGCGGCTTTCGACGGCTTCCGGCAGCAGCTGGAGGCGTTCGGCGCGGGCAGGATGGCTCCCCAGCAGCTCGTGGCCGAGGGCAATACGGTGGTGGCCCGGCTGATCGTCACCGGCACGCACACGGGTCACCACCCCCGGATGCCGGAGCCGACGCACCGTTCGTTCGAGGTGGAGCAGATATGGATCTTCACGCTCAGGGACGGCCTGATCTCCGAGATACGCGCGGTGAGCGACCGCCTCGGCATGTTCCTCCAGCTGGGCTGGGACTGGCCGACGGAGGACTGACGGCGGACTGAGCGAGCGCAGGGGGCTCGTCGGGGCCCCAGGTGGGCATGCTGAGGGAGCGCCGGACGACCTGACGACCGGACGGCCGGATATCTCCCGACCGAGGACGAGGAGCACGTCTTGCTCACAGCGACGCATGTACCGGGCGGGCCCAACTGGCTGGGCCTCACGACCCCGGACGCCGCCGAGTCCGCCGCCTTCTACGGGGCGGCCTTCGGCTGGACGTACGAGCCCGTGGGCCCGGAGGAGCGGGGGTTCGGGCTGTTCCGGCTGGCCGGGAGGGTGGTGGCGAGCTGCGGCCCGTCGGCGGAGCCCGAGGCGGCGGGGGAGTGGCAGATCTACTTCCGTACCGTGGACGCCGAGGCCACGGCCAAGGCCGTGGAGCAGGCGGGCGGCACGGTCCGCTTCCCCGCCCACGACGTCCTGATGGCGGGCCGGGCGGCCGGGTTCACCGACCCGACCGGCGCCCGTTTCGCCGTCTGGCAGCCGCGCGAGGTCGACTCCCTGGACGCGATCAACACCGCCGGCGCGCTGTGCTGGACCGAGCTGTACAGCACGGACGCGGCCGTCTCCAAGGCCTTCTACGGCGCGGTCTTCCCCTGGGACACCAGCTGGGAGATCGAAGTCGGCACCCACGTCCTAGCCGTCATCCGCTCCTCCGTCTCTCCCGTCTCCCCCGTCTCCCCCGCCGGAGCCGGCGGGGAGGCCCAGCACGGCGCCATCATGCAGCTGCTCCCGGAGAACCTGGCGTCGGGCTCACGCTCCGAATGGCACCCGTACTTCGCGACCCGCGACTGCGACGGCGTGGCGACGGCGGCCGCGGAGCGAGGCGCCGAGACGCTCATCCCGCCGGTCGACGTGCCGGGCGTGGGCCGGGCGGCGATGTTCCGCGACCCGTTCGGGGCGGCGTTCGGGGTGATTCAGGGGGAAGCCGGGGGCCAAGGCTGACCGATGAGACCAGGACCGCGCCGTCTACCGACATCCATCTACCGACATCCGTCTACCAAGCTGCGGCCTGAAGGGCGTGGAGGGCGACGGCCTGGACCGACAGGCCGTCCGTCGGGATGCGGACGGTGCCCGGCGGGGCCTTCTCCTCCAGATGACGTGCCATGCGCAGGCTCCGCTCGATGTGGGCGGCGAGCTGGGATCCGATTTCCCGTTGGGCGAGCCGCTCCCTCACGGTGGCCTCCTCGGCCGTGAGCAGGACACGGGTGGCTCTGACCTTCCCGCCGCCCATCGCCCGGCTGATCATCGGCTCTTCCAGGATGCTCACCGTGTTGGTGTAGATGAGACGACGCTGGCCGAGAGCGGCGTAGTTCGACCAGACGGAGGCGATGTTCCGTTCCGTGATCGCTGTGCGGTGGGGGTCGCCGGCGGGGGCCGGATGGATCTGGTCCATGAAGTCCCCCTCGATCAGGCAGTGCGCGGTCCCCGCACCCTGCAACGCCACGGACATCTCCCAGGCGACACTGGTCTTTCCGACTCCCGCTCCACCACCGATGAGCAACAAATCGTAAGCAGTCATGGTTCACCAGGCTGGCAGAACCCGGGTCGCCGCGGCATGTGGTTTTCAGCGGTGGGGCAGCACGAGCGACGCGGCTGCTCAGCGCGGGCGTGGCGACACCCGCCGCATGGCGGCCGGGGCGCCGTGCGGCGCCCCGGCCGGCCTGGGCTCAGCCCTTGATGTCCGAGTAACCCGGGATCTCGCGGGGGTCGCGGGGGCCCGGGCCCACGTAGCGGGCCGACGGTCGTACAAGACGCCCCGTGCGCTTCTGCTCCAGGATGTGCGCGCTCCAGCCCGCCGTGCGGGCACAGGTGAACATCGAGGTGAACATGTGCGCCGGGACCTCCGCGAAGTCCAGCACGATCGCCGCCCAGAACTCGACGTTCGTGGCCAGCACCCGGTCGGGACGGCGGTTGTGGAGCTCCTCCAGGGCCGCCTTCTCCAGGGCCTCGGCGACCTCGAAGCGCGGGGCCGCCAGCTCCTTGGCCGTACGGCGCAGGACGCGGGCGCGGGGGTCCTCGGCGCGGTAGACGCGGTGGCCGAAGCCCATGAGGCGCTCGCCCTTGTCGAGGGCGCCCTTGACGTAGGCGACGGCGTCGCCGGTGCGCTCGATCTCCTCGATCATGCCGAGGACCCGGGAGGGCGCGCCGCCGTGCAGCGGGCCGGACATGGCGCCGACCGCGCCCGACAGGGCCGCCGCGACGTCCGCGCCCGTGGAGGCGATGACGCGGGCGGTGAAGGTGGAGGCGTTCATGCCGTGCTCGGCGGCGGAGGTCCAGTAGGCGTCGACGGCCTTGACGTGCTTGGGGTCGGGCTCGCCCCGCCAGCGCTTCATAAAGCGCTCGACGACCGTCTCCGCCGTGTCGATCTCCTTCTGCGGCACCATCGGCAGTCCCTGGCCGCGGGCCGACTGGGCGACGTACGACAGGGCCATCACGGCGGCCCGGGCGAGATTGTCGCGGGCGGTGGCCTCGTCGATGTCGAGGAGGGGCTTGAGGCCCCAGACGGGGGCGAGCATCGCCAGCGCGGACTGCACGTCGACGCGGATGTCGCCCGAGTGGACGGGGATGGGGAACGGCTCGGCCGGCGGGAGCCCGGGGTTGAAGGCGCCGTCGACCAGCAGCCCCCAGACGTTGCCGAAGGAGACGTTGCCCACCAAGTCCTCGATGTCGACGCCTCGGTAGCGGAGGGAACCGCCTTCCTTGTCGGGTTCGGCGATCTCCGTTTCGAACGCGACGACTCCTTCGAGTCCGGGGACGAAGTCGGACATCAGGCGGCTCCTCATGATGTGTGCGACAAGCGGCTGCCGACCGGCCGACCGTCCGGGGTCCCCGGAGGTCCGGCCATGGGTCGGACGAGGTCAAAGGGGTTGGGCTTGCGTCTGTTGCTTTCCGGTGGGGGTGGTGCTTCCGGTGGGGTGCTGCGCTCCGGTAGGAGTGCCGGCGCGGGTACGCGGCAGCGTGCGCGGCTCGCGGTCCGTTCCGGTCTACCCGGTCATGCCCCGTGCGGCCGTACTTCACCCCGGACATCACCCGGCCTCCGCAGAAGTACGGTGCCGGGACCGGGGCCGGACACGATAGCCGGAGCTGCCGGGAAGCCACAGCTGTCCACCGGTGATTTTGGGGGGTTCGGGGCTTGCGGGGAAGGTGATGTCCGGCACACCGAACTTTCCGCTGGTGACAGGGTTACGGAGCGGAAATCCGGGCAGGAGCGACCGTCCACCCGCGGCGCCGGCCGCCCCGTGCTGCAAGATGTGCACGTGTCCCACGCCGACGACTACACATCCGACGACGCCTACGACAGCGATGACGGGCTCGAGTACGGACTCGCGTTCGATCTCCAGCACGATCTGGCCGCCATGCGGGCGCACTACCGCTCCGCGGGCCTGTCCGAGGCGGAGCTCACGGCCGGTCCGTACGAACAGTTCGCGCACTGGTTCACCGAGGCCGCCGCGAGCGAACTCCACGAGCCCAACGCCATGATCGTCTCCACGGCGGACGCCGCCGGACGGCCCAGCTCCAGGACCGTGCTCCTCAAGGCGTACGACAAGCGGGGCTTCGTCTTCTACACCAACTACAACTCCCGCAAGGCCAGGGAGATCGCGGAGAACCCGCATGTCTCCCTGCTGTTCCCCTGGTATCCGCTGGCCCGTCAGGTCGTCGTCACCGGTACGGCCGAACGTGTGTCGCCCGAGGAGACCGCCGCGTACTTCCGGGCGCGCCCCTACGGTTCGCAGATCGGCGCCTGGGCGAGCGAGCAGTCGACGGTGGTCGCCTCCCGCGCCGAACTGGACGCGGCGTACGAGCGAATGGCCGCCCGCCATCCGGAGGGTGAGCCGGTGCCGGTGCCGCCGCACTGGGGCGGCTTCCGGGTGACGGCGGAGACGGTGGAGTTCTGGCAGGGCCGGGAGAACCGCCTCCACGACCGCCTCAAATACATCCGCGACGCGAAAACGGGCTGGCGAGTGGACCGCCTGTGCCCATAAGACCAACACGGCACAACAGCACAGGCGAAAACGCAGACGGCCCGTGGGCTGCTACCGCCCTCCGCCTGGCGGCGGAGCGACGGTGCCGAGCGGACGACTCGGCGGCCCACGGACCGGGTGACTGCTTGGGATTGGCCGGCACAGCCGGCGCTGCGTAGGAACGCGACGACGGGCGCTAGCCCGCAGTCACCTCACGCGTCCGGAAAGAAATCATGTCCCGAACCACCTCCCTTCTCGTGTGCCCCACAGCCTAGGAACGGTTGCCCGGCCCGGGCAACCGGATTTCCTTGGGCATCGATTTCGGCGAAGACGGTGTGGGGTGCGCCGGGGTCGAGTTGAATGCCGGACGTGCAGGACTTGCAGGGCACGCGGACACGTCCAGCGGGGGGTATCTCGTGACGGCTCCACACCAGCCCGGCCCCACCGGCCACCGGGCGGGCCCGGAGAGCGAGGACCACGACCTCCTGGCGGCGCTTCTCGACGGCATGGACGCGGCGCTGTGCGCGTTCGACGCCGACGGCCACGTCACCCACTGGAACCGCGAGGCCGAGCGGATACTCGGCTGGACGCCCGACGAGGCCGTGGGCCGGCGGGGCCTGGGCGGCTGGGCCGCCCGCGAGGCGGACGCCGAGGAGGTCACCGGGCGGCTGCTGGGCGTGATGAAGTCGGCGGGCCGTCAGGTGGACGAGTTCGCGCTGCTCACCAAGGACGGCCGGCGGGTGCTCGTCCGTGTCCAGTCCTCCGCCGTGCCCGGCACGGACGGCAGACCGGCGGGGGTGTACTGCGCGTTCAGCGAGGTGCACACCCAGATCGACCTGGAACGGTCCGTCGCGCTGAGCGAGGCGCTGTTCGGCGACGCGTCCTGGGGCGTGGTGCTGGTCGACGCCGACCTGCGCCCGGCCCTGGCCAACGCCCACGCCGCCCGCGCCCTGCGGACGAGCCGCACGGCCCTGCTGGGCCGCCCCCTGGGCGAACTGCTCGACCAGGGCGTGGAGGAGGTCGAGGGCGCGCTTCAGCACGTCCTGGCGGCCGGCGCGCCGCCCGCGCCCACCGAGCTGTGGGTGACCGTCCGCGACCACGGCGGCGGCCCCTCGCCCGTACCGGAACGGCGCTGCTGGCGCAGTGGTTTCCTGCGGCTGGCCACCCCCCTGGTCGAGGAACCCGTCCCCCTGGGCGTCGCCTGGCTGTTCCTGGACGTCACCAAGGCCCGGCTGGCGGAGCAGGAGAGCGCCCGGCTGCGCTTCCGGAGCAGCCAGCTGCACCGGGCGGGGCGGGCGGTCGCGGAGTGCGAGGACCCCATGGAGGCTGCGGCCCTCTACATGGACTTCGCCCTCGCGGGTTTCGCCGACCACGCCCTGATCGACCTGCTGCCCGAGCCCCGGCCGGTCCCGGAGGGGCCGATCCGGCTGATCCGCGCCGCGGCGACGCCCGCCTGGGCGCCGGGCCAGGGCCCGCCGGCCTCCCCCGGCGGCCTCCCGGTGCCGTACCTGGACGGGCATCCGGCGCTCCAGGCGGTCGAACGCTGCGGCTCGGTACGGGCGGCGGCGGACCGTACGGAGAACTGGGCCGCCACCCGCAAATGGCCCGACGGCACCCGCCACGCCCTGGCCACGGCCCTGCGCAGCCGGGGCCGGACGGTGGGCGTCGTCACCTTCCTGCGGGGCGGCTCGCGCCGTGCCTTCGACCGCGCGGACGCGATCTACGCGGAGGACATCGCCTCCCGGGTGGCGGCCTCGATCGACCTGGCGGTGGCCACGACGGGGTGAGCGAGCAGCGGCCGACGACGGCGGGAGGGGCCGGGGCGGGACGACGGGCCCTTCCGGAGCGTAAAGAGCTCTTCGCCGCTGGACCTGATGCAGGGCACCCGAACAGCAATACCAGGCACCGCGAGGAGCTCAGCCCCGGAAGGGCCCGTCGTCCCGCCCCGGCCCCGCCACGAACGAACGAACGCACAGCGGCGCCCGCACAGAACTCAGTAGGCGCCCGCACAGAACTCAGTACCGGAAGAAGATCCGGTCCCCGTACTCCTCCAGCACCCGCCCGTTCCACTCATGGCCCCCGTCGACGTTGCCCGAGCGCAGCATCGGCGGGTCGATGCCGCGCGCGGCGAGCTCCCCGGCCGCCGCGGCCATCACGGCCTGCATCACGGCGCTGGCCACGACCGTGGACGCGGGCCCGAAGGGCGCCGCGATGCCCTCGGCCGTCAGCTCCGCGTCCCCGACCGTGATCTTGGTGTCGACGACGACGTCGCAGTGGTCCTTCAGGAACGTTCCGGACACATGGCGGGATCGGGTCTCCTCGGCATAGGCCAGGGACGTGACGCCGATGACCTTGAGGCCGATGGCGCGGGCGTTCATGGCCATCTCGACGGGCAGCGCGTTGCGCCCGGAGAGGGAGATGACGACGAGGACGTCGCCGGGCCGCGCGGGGCTGGTGTCCAGGACCGCCCCGGCCAGCCCGTCCACCCGCTCCAGCGCGCTGCCCAGCGTGGCGGGCATGACGTCGATGCCGACCACGCCCGGCACGGCGAGCAGGTTCACCAGGGCCAGCCCGCCGGCGCGGTAGACGACGTCCTGGGCGGGGAGCGAGGAGTGCCCGGCGCCGAAGACGAAGACCCGGCCGCCGTCCGCCACGGTCGCGGCGATCATGGCCCCGGCGTCCGCGACGGGGCCCGCCTCCTCGTCGCGCACCCGCCGCAGCAGGCCGATCGCGGCGTCGAAGAACTGCCCGGCCGGCTCGCTCTCGCTCATCGCTGCGGGGCTCCTTCGCGCTCGACTTGGCTGGACTTGGCTCGACATATCCGCTCGGTGCGTGCCCGGGGCGTACTCTCGTGGCGCGGATCACGTTGCGTGCTGGACCGGGGCGCTGTCAATACGGACGGGGCGGGCGGAGGCGTGGGCGGCCCCGTTGTCGGTCCCATGCGTCAGAATTGAGTCCAGGGCCAGCGCACGACTTATCGAGGGGCACGGCATGTCCGGACTGATCGACACCACGGAGATGTACCTCCGCACCATTCTCGAGCTGGAAGAGGAAGGTGTGGTCCCCATGCGCGCCCGCATCGCCGAGCGGCTCGACCAGAGCGGCCCGACGGTCAGCCAGACCGTGGCCCGCATGGAGCGCGACGGCCTGGTCACGGTCGCGGGCGACCGGCACCTGGAGCTCACGGAGGAGGGCCGCCAGCTGGCCACCCGTGTGATGCGCAAGCACCGGCTGGCCGAGTGCCTGCTGGTCGACGTGATCGGCCTGGAGTGGGAGCAGGTGCACGCCGAGGCCTGCCGCTGGGAGCACGTGATGAGCGAGGCCGTCGAGCGGCGGGTGCTGGAGCTGCTGCGCCACCCCACGGAGTCGCCGTACGGCAACCCGATCCCGGGCCTGGAGGAGCTGGGCGAGAAGGCCGAGGCCGACCCGTTCCTCAATGACGGCATGGTCAGCCTGATGGATCTGGAGCCGGGCACCGACGGCAAGACCGTCGTCGTGCGCCGCATCGGCGAGCCGATCCAGACCGACGCCCAGCTGATGTACACGCTGCGTCGCGCCGGGGTGCAGCCGGGCGCGGTGGTCAGTGTGACGGAGTCGCCCGGGGGAGTGATGGTGGGCAGCAGTGGCGAGGCCGCCGAGCTGGCCGCGGACATCGCCGCGCATGTCTTCGTCGCCAAGCGCTGACCTGCCTCGACACCGGGCACGGCCCGGCCGCGCCGGGTACGTATACCTCCTTACGTAAAGCTGCCGAGCCGCGGCGGAATCGGCGCGCCCGGGGCCGAGCCGTGCCACGCTGGCGCTGAGTGCCGAAACGCATATGCGCGCGCAGCCGACCGGGGGGAGGGCTGGGATGGGGCCGGCGGACCGGCGTCGACACGGAAGCCATGGAAGCCACGGGAGCCGACGCGGAAAGGGGCCCCGGCGCCCTCACGAGCGGCCGGGACCCCACCTCCCCGTTCTCCCC
>NZ_JAILXP010000302.1 GCF_020740895.1 Streptomyces sp. UNOB3_S3
GGACACCCGGATCGGCGCGATCTGCGGGGTGCCCCGCTCGGCGACGAGGCTGTCGTAGATGGGGGTGTCCGGGAACGACGACGAGGCGTAGTAGCCACCGCCGTAGGTGCTGCGGGGGGAGGTCATAGCCCATAAGTTAAGCCCATGCTGTGCCGGTTGGGGAGACGGGTACGGGGGTTGTTTGCGGGGCCCGGAGGGGCGGCCCTTCGGCAATCCCATCGAACCCGGGGAAATCGGTCGTCAAGGTACGTTGGGATCGCGTAAAGAGCCGGGTCATTTCGGAGGGGTTGAGGATGGAAATGCTCAAAGGCGCCAATGTCCGGATACCTTCGCAGGTGGTACGGATCGAGCTGCGCTGGCGTCCGGGCCCGGGCGTGCCCGACGCCGACGCGTCGGCGCTGCTGCTCTCGGCGGGCCGGGTCCGGTCGGACGACGACTTCGTCTTCTACAACCAGCCGGTCCACCCCTCGGGCGCCGTGCGCCACGACGGCAAGCGCGCCGGGGACGGGTCGGTGACCGACACCCTCACCGTGGATCTCGCGGCCCTGGAGCCCGCCGTCGAGAAGGTCGTGCTCGCCGCCTCCGCCGACAGCGGCTCCTTCGGGCAGGTGCCGGGGCTGGGCATCCGCGTCCTGGACGCGGCGGCCGGTACGGAGCTGGCGCGCTTCGAGAGCCGGGACGCGACCGTGGAGACCGCCTTCGTACTGGGCGAGCTCTACCGGCGGCAGGGGGAGTGGAAGTTCCGCGCGGTGGGACAGGGGTACGGCAGCGGCCTGGAGGGACTGGCGGCCGACTACGGCATCACCGTCGACCGGCCGGCCACCCCGGTGCCACCGGCGCCGGCTCCTGCACCTGCACCTGCGCCAGCACCGGCGCCCGCGCCACTCGCCGCGCCCGCACCGGCCCCCGCGCCCGCGTCCCCGCCCGCCCAGCCCGTGCGGCTGACCAAGGTCACGCTCACCAAGGAGGCCCCGAGGGTCTCCCTCGCCAAGCAGGGCGGCACCTCCGGCGCGCTGCGGGTCAACCTCAACTGGTCGATGCGGCAACAGCCCAGGACCTGGGGGCGGCGGCTGGGCCTGGCGCTCCAGCCCGGCATCGACCTCGACCTGGGTGCCCTCTTCGAGCTCACCGACGGCACCAAGGGCGTGGTCCAGGCCCTCGGCAACTCCTTCGGCTCGCTGCATCAGCCCCCGTACATCCACCTCGACGGCGACGACCGGACCGGCGCGGTGGAATCGGGGGAGAACCTCACCGTCAACCTCGACCGGACGGCCGCCTTCCGGCGCATCCTCGTCTTCGTCACGATCTACGAGGGCGCCACGAGCTTCGCCGGCCTCCACGCCACCGTCACCCTCCAGCCGCAGCACGGGGCGCCCGTCGACTTCTCGCTCGACGAGTGCGTCGTCGCCTCCAACGTCTGCGCCCTCGCCCTGATCACCAACAGCGGTGGCGAACTCGTCGTCCAGCGCGAGGCCCGCTACCTCGTGCCCGACCGGGGCGTCAGCCCCCAGCGCACCCTGGACCGCGCCTACGGCTGGGGCCTGAACTGGACCCCGGGCCGCAAATGACCCCGGTCCGCGCGAGCCGGCCCCGGGCCCCGGTCAGGGCGTGGCCTCCGGGCGGGCGTACGTCCGTCCCTTCCAGGCCGCGCCCCGGCCCCGGTGGTGCCGGACCGCCGAGTCCACGGTCATCAGCAGGTACAGCAGCCCCGTGACCGGCAGCAGCGGGGCGAGCCACAGCGGCTGCCGGTAGTGGCGCAGCATCGGCGCGTACGTCCCCGCCATCACCGCCCACGCCAGGCCCCCGCACACCAGCGGTACGACGGCGCCGGTCAGCGCGCCCGCCACGACGGCCACCGGCGGCGCGAGGTACACCACCGCCAGCCCGGCGACCGTGCCCGCCAGCAGCGGCGGGCTGTAGAACAGCTGGGCGTAGGCGCTGCGCGAGACCATCCGCCACAGCGGCCCCAGCCCCGGATACGGCCGGACGCTCTCGACCCGGTCCGCCAGCCCCAGCCAGATCCGGCCGCCCGAGCGCTTCACGGCCCGCGCCAGCGCCACGTCGTCGATCACCGCCTGCCGGATGCTCTCCGGCACCCCGGCCCTCAGCGCGGCCTCGCGGCGCAGCAGTACACAGCCGCCGGCCGCCGCGGCCGTCCGCCCGCCGGGGCGGTTGACCCGGCGGAAGGGGTACAGCTGGGCGAAGAAGTACACGAAGGCCGGGACGATCATCCGCTCCCAGAACGTGGCGACCCGCAGCCGGGCCATCTGCGACACCAGGTCCAGCTCCCGGGACCGGGCCGCCGCCACCAGCTCCCGCAGGCTGTCGGGGGCATGGGCGATGTCCGCGTCCGTGAGCAGCAGGTACGCGGCGTCGGTACGGTCCAGGGCGAGCGCCATGCCGTGCCGCACGGCCCACAGCTTCCCCGTCCAGCCGGGGGCGGGCTCCCCGGGCGAGGCCACGGTCAGCGGCGGCCCGCCGTGCTCCCCGGCCAGGGCCCGGGCCAGCCCGCCCGTGCCGTCGGCGCTCCCGTCGTCGACCAGGAAGATCTCCAGCGGCCCCGGATAGTCCTGCGCGAGCAGGGACGGCAGGCTCCTGGGCAGCACCTCCGCCTCGTCGCGGGCGGGCACGACGACCGCGACGGCGGGCCAGTCGGCGGGCGGGGTCCGCGGCGGCAGCCCGGCGTCCGTGCGCCAGAAGAAACCCTGCCCCAGCAGCAGCCAGCACCACGCGGCCAGGGAACCCGTCACGATCCACGTCAGCGCGCTCACCCGCCGCAGTCTGCCGCAGCGGGGCCGGGCACGACGGGCACATCGATTAAAGTGACCGGGTGAAGATCGCGCTCATCGACTCCGGAAACGGCCTGCTGGCAGCGGCCGCCGCCGTGCGCCGGCTGCGTCCCGACGCCGATCTGGTCCTCTCCTCCGACCCCGCCAGCATGCCGTGGGGCCCGCGGACCCCCGAGGACCTCACCCAGCACGCCCTGGCCTGCGCCCGCGCCGCCGCCGCGCACCGCCCCGACGCCCTGATCGTCGCCTGCAACACGGCCTCGGTCCACGCGCTGGAGGCCATACGCGCCGAGCTGGAGCCCGCCCTGCCCGTGATCGGGACGGTTCCCGCGATCAAGCCCGCCGCGGCCGACGGCGGCCCCGTCGCCATCTGGGCCACCCCCGCCACCACCGGCAGCCCCTACCAGCGCGGGCTGATCCGCGACTTCGCCTCCGGCGTCGAGGTCACCGAGGTGCCCTGCCCCGGCCTCGCCGACGCCGTGGAGCACGCCGACGCGGACGCCATCACCGCGGCGGTGCGCGCCGCCGCCGCGAACACGCCCGCCGACGTGCGCGGCCTGGTCCTGGGCTGCACCCACTACGAGCTGGTCGCCGAGCGCATCCGCGCCGCCGTCGCCGAGGTCCAGGGGCCCGGTGCCCGGCCGGTGGAGCTGTACGGCTCCGCCATGGCCGTCGCCGCCCAGGCGCTGCGCCGCGCCGGTACCGCGCCCGACCCCGGCGCCGCGCCCACGGGCGGCCTGACCGTGCTGCTCACCGGCCGCGAGGGGGAGCTGGGGGCGGCCTCGCTGAGCTACGCCGAGGGCCGCGCGCTCGGCCCCGTGAGCGCCGCGCGCTCCTGAGCCCGGCCCGTCCGCTTCCCGCCCTCCCGGCGGCCCCGTCGTCCGCGCGCACCCCTGCCGCGGTGGCGGAACGTGAGTAGGCTGCCCGGTATGAGGGACCACTCCGAGGACCCGCGGGAGCAGGGGAGCGCGCAGCGCCCCGGTGACGACGAGCGGCCGGAGGCGCCCGGACAGCCCGGTCCCGCGACGCCCGCCGTCTGGACGGGGCGCGCGACCAACCGCGTCCAGTGGCTGCTGGCCGCCGCCGGTGCCGCGTGCGTGGCGCTCGGCGTCGACCTGGCCGTCGACAGCGCGTGGACGTCCGGGCTCGCCCCCCTGGTGATGGCCGTCGTCGGCTGTGTGGCGGCGGGCCTGCTGATGCTGTACGGCACGATCGCCTTCGTGCACGTGGCCGTGCGGGTCGACAAGGACACCCTGGAGATCCGTTGTGGCCACATCGGCGTACCGCGCACCCGCATTCCGCTGACCCATGTGGTCGGCGCGGACTTCGACCCCCGCGTCACCCCGCGCCAGTGGGGCGGCTGGGGGTACCGCTGGCGCCCGGAGAAGGGCACGGGCGTGGTCGTCCGGCGGGGCGAGGGCTTCGTGGTCCGGCTCGGGGACGGCCGTATGTACACGGTCACCGTGGACGACGCGGAGGCCGCCGTGCGTGTGATCCGCGACCGGCTCCGTATGCTCGGCGGCCGCTCCGCGGCAGCGTGACCCGGCCCCTGATCCGGCAGCGTTATCAGGCCGCGTGATCCGGCAGCGTGGCCCGGCCCCGTGATCCGGTCGCGGCGCACCCCCGGGGCGGGGCCCATTAGGCTCGGCGCATGGCGATCCCCGAATTCATCCGAGAGCTCCGGAACCTCATCGGCGACCGGCTGTTGTGGATGCCCGGAGTGAGCGCGGTGGTCCTCGACGACGAGGGCCGGGTGCTGCTCGGGCTGCGCTCCGACACCGGGGAGTGGTCGATCATCGGGGGGATCCCCGAGCCGGGGGAGCAGCCCGCCGCCGCGATCGTGCGCGAGGTGTTCGAGGAGACCTCGGTCCGGTGCGTGCCGGAGCGGGTGCTGCTGGTCGAGGCCCTGGAGCGGATCGTCTACCCCAACGGGGACGTATGCCAGTTCATGGACACCTGTTTCCTGGCCCGCGCGGTGGGCGGGGAGGCGCGCGTCAACGACGACGAGTCGCTGGAGGTCGGCTGGTTCGCGGTGGACGCGCTGCCGCCGATGGAGTCGTTCGCGGTGGCGCGGATCAAGCAGGCCGCGATGGACGCGCCGACGTGGTTCGCCGGGCGCGGCGGGGAGTTGGGCGGCGGCTGACGGGCCGTCATCGCTTTTGTTGATGCTCCGTCAGGGGCGGGGTGTCGTGCGTGCCCGGCCGTTGCGGAGGCGCTCCGCCGGCCGCTTCGGGCCGGTGTGATCGTAGGTCAGTTCGCCAGCACCCCCGTTCCAGCGCTCGAAGAAAAAACCGGTGGAAATTCCCTTGCGAATCCACTGATCCCAGCACCGTCCAGGGCCGTACGCGAGCACTGTTGGGAAAGAGATTGCTTTGCTAAAGTGTCCCCTGCTCATTCTTCCGAGAGTAGTCGGGGGTCAGTGAGGATGCATCGCAAAAGCATATGATCGACCGCCCTCTCACCGTCAGCGAGTGCGACCGTTCCCGGGAACGGAGAAGCGAGCCGATGATCTGGACACCGGGGCGCTCTGACCCTTGATCAGGCTTCTGATCAGGAAGAAGCCTGAAGGTCGCCCCGGCCGCCGTCCCTGCCGCTTGACGCACGGTCAAACCCCCCGGACGCATGGCGAGCCCTTGGTTCAGGGTGTTCCCGCCTGCCCGGGCTGGATTCAGGAACGCGCATGAGAAACATTCGGGCGACGCGCGAGTTCCCACTCGCATTGCGATTGCTATTGCTCAATCAGTTTGGGATCGACATTGGCTTCTACCTCCTGATGCCGTTTCTCGCGGCATATCTGGAGCAGGGCCTGGGAATGTCGGCCGCGCTCATCGGGCTGGTGCTCGGGGCGCGGAATCTCAGCCAGCAGGGCCTGTTCATCCTCGGTGGCTCCGCCACCGACCGGCTGGGGCCACGCGTGGTGATCATCACCGGCTGTGCCCTGCGCACCGTGGGCTTCGCCCTTTTCGCCTTCGGCAACTCGCTGCCGCTGCTGCTCGGCGCCTCCGTGCTCACCGGGCTGGCGGCGGCGCTGTTCTACCCGGCCGTACGCACCTACGTCGCGTTCGAGTCGGGCGACCGCAAGGCCGAGTCGTTCGCGCTCCTCAACGTCTACGCCACCATCGGTTCACTGATGGGGCTGCTGCTGGGGAGCGTGCTGTTCCTGACCGACTTCCGGTTGTGCGCCGTGGTGGCGGCGGCCGCCTTCGGAGCGCTGACGGTGGCCCAGGCGCTGGTCCTGCCCACGAAGGGGGACCCGCCCCGGGGCCCCTCCGCCACCGTCCTCGGCGACTGGCGGGAGGCCTTCTGCAACCGGCGGTTCCTGCTGTTCTCGTTCTCCACCATCGGGATGTTCACGATGGAGAACCAGCTCTACCTCCTCCTGCCCGAAGGGGCCCTTGCCGCCTCGGGCTGGAAGGGGTCGGCAGGGGTGCTGCTGGCCGCGGGCGCCCTCGCGAACATGCTGTTCCAGCTGCGGATCACCAGAGCCCTCCAGCGCAACGGGGGCGGCACCCGGTGGATCAGCTCCGGACTGGTCGTGATGGGTCTCAGCTTCCTGCCGCCGCTGCTCGTCTGCGGCGGCGGGAGCCCGGGCGGCACGGACGAGGTGGTGGCGCGGATGACCGTCATGGTGGCCGGCTCGGTACTGCTCTTCTTCGGCATCATGGTCGCCCACCCGACCGTGCTGGAGATGGTGCCGATGTTCGGGCGGGAGAGCCTGACGGGTACGTACTTCGGGCTCTTCTACGTCTTCTCGGGGCTCGCGGCCACCGCGGGCAACGCCGTGGTCGGCCGGGCCATGGACTTCGGCGAGCGCACCGGACTGTGGTGGGTGCCCTGGCTGGTCTGCCTCGCCTTCGGGCTGGCCTCGGCGGCCTCGGTGGCCCTGCTCCAGCGCGGCGGCATGCTGCCGGGGCTGCCCGTGCCGTCCGGTGCGCCGGTGGTGGAGGGGCCGGTCGTGGCCAAGGGTTCCGGTGGTGCCGTCGTCAAGCGCGCGGCGGCGCCCGTGGTCCCCGTGTCCCCCTCCGGCTCGCAGGCCGCCGGCACCCCCGTACCCGGCCGGGAGGCCGCGGCCCCGGCGAACGACGCCCTCCGGCCGCACGACCCGGCACGGCTGCCGGCCCCGTCCAGAGCCACCGACGAGGCCTCCGACCAGCCGCCGAGATAGCGGGAGAGCAGGGTGAGGGCGGTGTGGCGGAACGTTCCGCCACACCGCCCTCACCTGTGCCGCCCGCACCCGTGCGCGACCCCGTGGTCCGCACGGCGTCCCCGCCTCCGAACGGGGCGCGGCTCCCCGCCCGGCGCGTGTACGCCTTGCGCGGCCGGGCGGAGCGCCGCAGAGTCGAGGCATGCCCATCGCAACGGTGAACCCCGCGACCGGCGAGACCCTCAAGACCTTCGCAGAGCTGGGCCCCGAGGACATCGAACGGCGCCTGGCCGCGGCCGCCGCGGCCTTCCGCGACTACCGCACGACCGGCTTCGCCGAACGCTCCCGGCTGCTGCGGCACGCGGCCCAGCTCCTGGACGACGACCGCGACGACATCGCCCGCACCATGACGACCGAGATGGGCAAGCCGCTGGCCGCCGCCCGCGCGGAGGCCGCGAAGTGCGCCAAGGCGATGCGCTGGTACGCCGCGCACGCCGAGGCCCTGCTGGCCGACGAGGTGCCGCCCGAGGCCGAGGCGCGCGACGCCGGGGCGTCCGCCGCCCGCGTCCACTACCGCCCGCTCGGGGTGGTCCTTGCGGTCATGCCGTGGAACTTCCCGCTCTGGCAGGTCGTCCGGTTTGCCGCCCCCGCCCTGATGGCGGGCAACGCCGGACTGCTCAAGCACGCCTCGAACGTGCCGCAGACCGCCCTCTACCTGGAGGACCTCTTCCTGCGCGCCGGATTCCCCGAGGGGTGCTTCCAGACCCTGCTGATCGGCTCGGGCGCCGTCGAGGCCGTCCTGCGCGACCCGAGGGTCGCCGCGGCGACCCTCACCGGCAGCGAACCGGCCGGCCGCGCGGTGGCCGCCGTCGCCGGGGACGAGGTCAAGAAGACCGTCCTGGAGCTCGGCGGCAGCGACCCGTACGTCGTCCTGCCGTCCGCCGACCTCGCCCGCGCCGTCCGCACGGCCGTGACCGCCCGCGTCCAGAACAACGGCCAGTCCTGCATCGCCGCCAAACGCTTCATCGTCCACACCGACGTCTACGACGCCTTCGCCGAGCGCTTCACGGCCCTGATGGAGGGCCTGACCGTCGGCGACCCGATGGCCGAGTCGACCGACGTCGGCCCTCTCGCCACCGAGCGGGGCCGCGCCGACCTGGAGGAGCTCGTCGACGACGCGCTGCGGCGCGGCGCCACGGCCCTGTGCGGCGGGCGCAGGCCGTCCGGGTACGAGCACGGCTGGTACTACGAACCGACCGTCCTCGCCGGGATCACCCCCGGGATGCGCATCCACCGCGAGGAGGCCTTCGGCCCGGTGGCCACGCTGTACCGCGTCAACGGCGTCGACGAGGCGATCGCCCTGGCCAACGACTCGCCCTTCGGGCTGAGTTCCAACGTCTGGACACGCGACGAGGAGGAACAGCGGCGGTTCGTCCGGGACATGGAGGCCGGCGGCGTCTTCTTCAACGGCATGACCGCCTCCCACCCCGCCCTGCCCTTCGGCGGCGTGAAGCGCTCGGGCTACGGGCGGGAGCTGTCGGGCCACGGGATCCGCGAGTTCTGCAACGTCACGACCGTCTGGTACGGCGCCGAGCCCGGCGCGTGACGACGGCGGCCGCCGCTCACCTCCCCCAGCGCAGCGCGGGCGTGCTCACGGGGGCGTCGTACAGCCGCAGCAGCTCGTCATCGACCTGACACAGCGTCACCGACGCGCCCGCCATGTCCAGCGACGTGACGTAGTTCCCGACGAGCGTCCGCGCGACCGGCACCCCGCGCTCGCGCAGCACCCGGTGCGCCTCGGCGGCGAAGCCGTAGAGCTCCAGCAGCGGAGTGCCGCCCGCGCCGTTCACCAGGACCAGCACCGGGCCGGACGGACGGAGGTCCTCCAGCACCGCGTCCACCGCGAAGTCCGCGATCTCACCGGACGTCATCATCGCCCGCCGCTCCCGCCCCGGCTCGCCGTGGATGCCCACCCCC
>NZ_JAILXP010000303.1 GCF_020740895.1 Streptomyces sp. UNOB3_S3
GGGCGGGGTGGGCCGGGGCGTTACAAGGCGGCCGGTACCGTCGCCCGCGGGCGTGTCTGCTGGTCGGCCAGGGCCAGGTACACGTCGTCGAGGCTGGGTTCGCCGAAGGACAGTTCCGTGGCCTCGATGCCCGCCTGGTCGAGGGCCCTGATGACGGCGGCCATGTCCTTGGACGCCTCGATGGCGATGACGACCGTGCCGTTCTCCCGGTCCGGCACCGGTTCCAGCCCGGCCCGCCGCAGGGCCTCGGCGGCGGCGTCCGGGCCGGTGGCCGGGTCGGGGGTGACGGTGACGGTGCGCTGGCCGACGGTGGCCTTGAGCTCGGCTGCCGTGCCGCTCGCGATGACGGACCCGGCGGAGAGCACCGCGATGGAGTCCGCCAGCCGGTCCGCCTCGTCGAGGTACTGGGTGGTGAGCAGGACCGTGGTGCCCTGGGCGACGAGCCCCTCCACGATCTCCCACAGCCTCAGCCGGCTGGTCGGGTCGAGCCCGGTGGTGGGCTCGTCGAGGAAGATGACATCCGGTCGGCCGACGAGGCTCGCGGCGAGGTCGAGGCGCCGGCGCAGGCCGCCGGAGTAGGTGCCCGGCCGGCGGGTCGCGAAGTCCTGGAGCCCGAAGAGCTCCAGCAGTTCGTCGGCCCTGGCCCGGGCGGACCTCCGGTCGGCGCCGAGCAGCCGGGCGATGAGAACGAGGTTCTCCCGTCCGCTGAGCTGGGCGTCGACCGAGGCGAACTGGCCGGTCAGGCCCACCCGCCGGCGGACCTCCCGGGGTTCGCGCGTGACGTCGTACCCGGCGACCCTGGCCCGGCCCGAGCTGGGCGGCAGGGCGGCCGCGAGGATGTTGACGAGGGTCGTCTTGCCCGCGCCGTTGTGGCCGAGCAGCGCGAGGACGGTGCCCCGCCGGGCGGTGATGTCCACCGAGTCCAGTGCGCGTACGGAACCGAAGACCTTGCCGACGCCCTCGGTCTCGATCATGATGTCGTCCCCGGCCATCGGGGCGTCGACAGGTACGGTGAGCCCACTCATGGCTGATCTCCCGCAGGTGGATGATGTGACGAAAACGTCGTGATTTCGACAGCGAGCATGCGGGACCGGGGAATTGACCGGCCACCGGCCGTAACACGAAAAGTCTCGGGTCTCACCTAGGGCTGTCGGGTGCATGGTTGCTGCTTCGGCTTCCGTCGAGTGACGGTACGGCCGCGCAGAGGGAGGATCCATGGCACGAGAGACCCTCGAGGTGTTGTTGGACGAGGCGGTGGCGATCATGCGCCGTACGGGGCACCCGGCCCCGCGGGGCGAGGTCGAGGAGATCGCCGCCCATGTGCTCGGCAGAGGAGTGGGCGAGCTGGCCCCGGACTTCGCGCCGCACGACCGGGTCGCCGCGAAGTTCCGCAGACTGGTGGGGCGCCGGGCCGAGGGGGCGCCGATGGGTCATCTGACCGGCCTCGCCGGGCTCGGCGGTGTCGAGGTGGCGGTGGGTCCCGGGGTGTTCGTCCCCCGTCCGCACAGCGAGCTGGTGCTCTCCAGCGGTCTGGAGGCCGTCGCGGACGTCCCGGCGCCGCTGGTGGCCGACCTGTGCACGGGCTCGGGCGCGATCGCGCTGGCCCTGGCCCACCGGCGGCCCGACGCCACCGTCCACGCCGTCGACTTCGACCCGCTGGCGCTGGACTTCGCCCGCCGCAACCGTGAGCGGCGCGTCGAGCGGGGCGACACCCCGATCGTCCTGCACGAGGCGGACGTCACCCGCCCCGGGCTCCTGGACGAGCTGACCGGGCGGGTGGACCTGGTGGTGGCGAACCCGCCCTTCATGCCGGACGGGGCGGAGGTGCCCCCGGAGTTCGGCACGTACCAGCCCCGGCAGGCGGTCTTCGGCGGGCCGGACGGGCTGCGGGTCATCCGGCACGTGGTGGCGGCGGCCGGGCGGTTGCTGCGGCCCGGGGGCGCGTTCGTCGTGGAGCACGGGCACGTGCACGGCGATTCCGTGCCGGAACTGCTGCGGGTGAGCGGCCTCTTCACCGACGTGTCCACCCGCGCCGACCACGACGGCTGGCCCCTGTACTCCATGGCCCGGCGAGCAGGCGGATAGCGGGTGAGGGTGCGCCGGCCCCGGGAACGGGCGCCGGCGCACGGCCTCACCTGAGAGCCAGCGGGCGTGCCCTCACCCCCCGTCCATCAGCCGGAACAGCTCCTCGTCGGTGGCCGCGTCCAGGTCCAGCCCGCCCTCCGGCGCGTCGGCCTCGGGGGGCGCGGTCTCCGTGCCCCAGCGGGTCGCGAGGGCCCGCAGCCGGTCCGCCGTCTCCGCGTTGACCGTCACACCCGTGGAGAGCAGGTACTCCAGCTCGTCCACCAGACCGGTCACTCCGCGCGGGGAGCGGGTCGCCGCCTGCTCCAGGCGCTCCCGCAGCAGGGCGACGACGGCGTCGGGGGTGGGGTGGTCGAAGACCAGCGTCGCGGGGAGGCGGACGCCGGTCGCCTCTCCGATGCGCCCGCGCAGCTCGATGGCGTTGACCGACGTGATGCCCATCTCCGTGAAGGGCTGCGCGCCGGCCTCCTCGCCGTGCGGTCCGTGCCCGCCGAGCACGGCGGTCACCTCGGCCAGGACCAGGTCCCGCAGCAGCTCGTCCCGCTCGGGCCCGTCGAGCCCGGCCAGCCGGTCCCGCAGCGGGGACGCGCCCGTCTCGTCGACGGAGGGCACAGGCACCGCAGGCACCGCAGGCACCGCGGGCACCACGGGCGGCACCGGGGGAGCGGTGGTCGCCGCCCCTGTCGAGGTCACCCAGTACTCGCGGCGCTGGAAGGCGTACGTCGGCAGGGCCACCGGCACGGCCGAGGGCAGCACGGCCGGCCAGTCGACGGACGCGCCGTGGGCGTGCAGCCGGGCCGCGGCGGTGAGCGCGGCCCGCGCCTCGTCCTGACCCGTCGTCAGCGTCGGGACGATCGTGACGGACCCCGGCCGGGCGGCCGTCGCCTGGACGCACTCGTCGATCATCGGTGTGAGCGCCGGGTCCGGGCCCAGCTCCAGGAAGCACGTCGTCGCGGCCGGCCCGCTCCGCAGCCGGTCGACGGCGTCCTTGAACCGCACCGGTTCCCGTACGTGCCGCACCCAGTGGCCGGGGTCGCGGGCCTCCTCGGCGGTCAGGAGGCGGCCGGTGAGGGCCGAGACGACCGGGACGGCCGGGGCGGCGAGGGACAGGCCCTCGACGACCTCCCGGAACTCCGCCAGCACCGGCTCCATCAGCGGCGAGTGGAAGCCGTGGCTCACCACGAGCTGCCGGGTCTTGTACCCGGCGGCGGCGAGCCGGTCGGCGAGCCCGGTGAGCGGGCCCTCCGCTCCCGACAGCACCACCGAGCGCGGGCCGTTGACCGCGGCGACGGACACGGCGCCGGCGAGCCCGGCCATCCACGGCGTCAGCTCGTCCTCGGCGATGCGGACCGCCACCATCGTGCCGCCCGGGGGCAGCGCCCCCATCAGCCTGCCCCGGGCCGCGACCAGGGCGCAGGCGTCCCGCAGCCCGAGGACCCCCGCGACGTGGGCGGCGGTGATCTCACCGACCGAGTGGCCCACCAGGTGGTCCGGGACCACCCCCCACGAGGTGAACAGCCGGTGGAGCGCGACCTCGACGGCGAACAGCGCCGGCTGGGCGTACGCGGTGTCGTCGAGGAGCCCGGCTTCCTCGGAGTCGGGGGCGGCCCACATCACCGAGGTGAGCGGCCGCTCCAGCAGCGGGTCGAGGGCGGCGCCGACCTCGCGCAGCGCCGCGTCGAAGACGGGGAAGGCCGCGGCGGCCCGGCGGCCCATGCCGAGGCGCTGGCTGCCCTGGCCCGTGAAGACGAACGCCAGGTCGCCGGGCGCGCTCTCGTCGCGTACGACACCGGGCGCGCGCTCGCCGCTCGCGAACGCGGCGGTGGCGGCGAGGAGTTCCTCGCGCGAGGAGCCGGTGACGACGGCCCGCCGGCCGTGCAGGGCCCGGGTGGTGGCCAGGGAGTGGCCGATGTCCCGGGCCGGCAGGGCGGGGTTCGCCCGCGCGTGCTCGGCCAGCCGCAGCGCCTGGGCGCGCAGGGCCGCTTCGGTGCGGGCGGACAGGACCCAGGGGACGGCCGGCCCGGAGGCACCGTCACCGACAGGCTCCACGGGGCCCGCCGCCGGCGGTTCCTCCAGGATCACGTGCGCGTTGGTGCCGCTGATCCCGAACGAGGACACTCCCGCCCGGCGCGGCCGCCCGTCCTCCCGGGGCCAGTCCCGGGCCTCGGTGAGCAGCCGCACATGCCCGGCCGACCAGTCCACGTGCGACGACGGCTCGTCGACGTGGAGGGTCCTGGGCAGGACGCCGTGCCGCAGCGCCAGCACCGTCTTGACGACGCCGACGACCCCGGCGGCCGCCTGCGCGTGCCCGATGTTCGACTTGACGGACCCGAGCCACAGCGGCCGGTCCTCGTCCCGGTCCCGGCCGTACGTGGCCAGCAGTGCCTGGGCCTCGATGGGGTCGCCGAGGGCCGTGCCGGTGCCGTGGCCCTCCACGGCGTCGACGTCCCGGGCCGAGAGACCGGCGTTGGCCAGCGCCTGGCGGATGACGCGCTGCTGGGAGGGGCCGTTGGGGGCGGTGATGCCGTTGGAGGCGCCGTCCTGGTTGACGGCCGAGCCCCGGATGACCGCGAGCACCGGGTGGCCGTTGCGGCGGGCGTCGCTCAGGCGCTCCAGCAGGAGCAGTCCCGCGCCCTCGGACCAGGCCGCGCCGTCGGCGGCGTCCGCGAAGGACTTGCAGCGCCCGTCGGGGGACAGTCCGCGCAGCCGGGAGAACTCCACGAAGGACGCGGGCGTCGCCATGACGGCGGCACCGCCCGCCAGGGCCAGGGTGGATTCCCCGGACCGCAGGGACTGGCACGCCAGGTGGAGGGCGACGAGCGAGGACGAGCAGGCCGTGTCGACCGTCAGGGCCGGGCCCTCGAAACCGTAGGTGTACGCGATGCGCCCGGACAGGGCGCTCGCGGCCGTGCCGATGCCCAGCAGCCCTTCCAGCCCGGCCGCCGCGCCCGCCCGGTCGGTGGCGTAGTCGTGGTACATGGCGCCGGTGAAGACGCCCGTGGGGGTGCCCTTGAGGGTCGCCGGGTCGATGCCCGCCCGTTCCAGGGCCTCCCAGGAGATCTCGAGCAGCAGTCGCTGCTGGGGGTCGGTGGCCAGCGCCTCCCGGTCGGAGAAGCCGAAGAATCCCGCGTCGAAGTGGCCCGCGTCGTGCAGGAAGCCGCCTTCGCGGGCGTAGGAGGTGCCCGGGTGCTCGGGGTCGGCGTCGAAGAGCCGGTCGAGGTCCCAGCCGCGGCCCGTGGGGAAGCCGGAGACCGCGTCGGTGCCGTCGGTGAGGAGGGTCCACAGCTCCTCGGGGGAGTGCGCCCCGCCCGGCAGCCGGCAGGCCATGCCGATGACGGCGACGGGCTCCCCCGGGTCCGTGCCCCGCGCGGGGACGGCCTCCCGTGCCGCCGCCTCGTCGGGGCGGCCGGTCAGGGCCCGCGCCACGGCGAGCGGGGTGGGGAAGTCGAAGGCCAGGGTGGTGGGCAGGGGCAGCCCCGTCGCCTCCTGGAGGAGGTTGCGCAGCCGGATGACGAGGACCGAGTCGAGGCCCAGGTCACGGAAGGTCGCCTCCGCGGGGACGGCGTCCCTGCGTGTGTCCCCCCGTACATCCGCCGGTACCGGTACGCCCGCGAGCACGTCGGTCACGCACCCGCGGACGAGGTCCAGGGCCTCCTCGACCGTGCGCGGCCGCCGTTCCGTGCCGTCGCAGACCGGGCCCCGGGCGATCTCGCCCGTGGCGAGCGCCTTCTCCAGCGCCCGGCGGTGGAGCTTGCCGGCGGGGGTGAGCGGGAGCTCCGGCACGGTGACCACCTCCAGCGGGATCTTGTAGTCGGCCACGCCGAGCCGCCGCAGGAAGTCCGTCACCTCCGCGAGGCCGGGCACCGGGTCGGCCTTCCCGGTGACGACCAGGCACGGGTATTCACCGAGGCGGGGGTCCGGTACGCCCAGGACGGCGAGGGGGCCCACGCCGGGCAGGCCGGCGAGCAGGCCCTGGATCTCCGTGGCGTTGAACTTCCGCCCGCCGACGTTGACGATCTCGGCCGACCGGCCGTGGAACTCCACCCGTCCGTCGGCGCCCAGGGCGGCCAGGTCGCCGGTGCGCAGCCAGCCGTCGCCGGTGACGGCGGCGCGGGTGAGCTCCGGCTCGCGGAAGTAGCCGCGGAACATCCCGGGGCTGCGGTAGCGGAGTTCGCCGACCGTGCCCGGGGGGCAGTCGTGGCCGTCCTCGTCGACGACGCGGATCTCGGCGCCGCTCGTCGGCAGGCCCACGCTGCGGGTGGCGACGTCGGCGGGGTCGTCGGCGCGGGTGCGGGTGCCGGTGCCCAGTTCGGACATCCCCCAGACGACGACGAGCGCGCAGTCGAGCGCGGCCCGTACGCCCGTGACGAGCGCGCCAGGTACGGCCGCGCCCGCGGTGCGCACCTCGTGGGGGCGGAAGCCGGCCGGTTCGCCGGTCTCGGTGAGGCGGGCGGCGATGTCGTGGAGCTGCGCGGGGACGGCGAAGACGACGCTGGGGTCGGTCTCGCGGGCCAGGGCGAGGAAGCGGTCGGGGTCCCAGGACCCCAGGAGGACCTGCCGGCAGGCGGCGAACAGCGCCGAGTGGAGGGACTGGAGGCCGAAGAGGTGGGTGAGCGGGCAGGCCGTGACGACCGCCCGGGCGAACGCCTCCGGGGCCTCGGCGGTGACGGCCGAGGTGTTCGACAGCAGGCCGTCGTGGGTGTGGAGGCAGATCTTCGGCCGGGCGGAGGTGGTGCCGGAGGAGGGGACGAGCACGAACGGCATGTCCGGGGTCACGGTCACGGGGTGGGGGGCGCTGCCCGACCAGGTGGCCAGCAGGGTGTCCAGCCGGGCCGTGCCGGGCTCGTCCTCCCTTTCACCGGCCGCCCCGGTGAGCAGGACGGTCCCGAGCGAGGGCACGGTCCGCAGGAGATGACGGACGGTCAGTTCGGGTTCGCCGCCGTCCTGGGTCGCGGCGGGGAGGACGGCGAGCGCTGGCTCCACCCGGCTCAGCAGGGCGTGGACGTCCTTGGGGCCGTTGCCCTGGTGGACGGGGAGCAGCACGGCGCCGACGGCGGCGACGGCCAGGTGGAGGGTCGGGAACTCCCAGCTGTTGGGCAGGTGGGCCGCCACCACGTCGCCGGGGGTGACCCCGAGCTCCTGGAGGCCCCGCGCCAGGGCGTCGACGTCGGCGCGCCACTGCCGCCAGGTCCGGGAGCGGTCCCCGTCGACGAGGGCCACCGCGTCGGGGGCGGCGTCCACGGCGGCCTGGAAGACGTCCGGGAGTGTGAAGCCGCCCAGGGCGCCGGGGGAACCGGCCGGCGGGTCGATCGTGTAGTCGGTGGTGCGGACGGGCATCGTCACTCCCGGGGGTTCAGATGAGGGCGCCGGGGTCACCGGCCGGGGCCGGTGCGGCGGTCGTGGGGGTCGCGGGCGCGCGCCCGGGGAATTCGGCGCCGAGCAGCCTCAGCAGCGGTGCGGCCTTCACCGCGGTCTCCTCGAACTCCGCCTCCGGGTCCGACAGCGCGATGATCGCGCCGCCCACGCCGTAGCGGAGGGTGCCGCCGCCGATCACCACGGTGCGGATGACGATGCTCAGGTCGGCCGCTCCGGTCAGCGAGAAGTAGCCGATGGCCCCGGAGTAGACGCCGCGGGGGCCGTCCTCCAGCCGGTCGATGATCTGCATGGTGCGGATCTTGGGGGCGCCCGTCATCGAGCCGCCGGGGAACGCGGACCGGACGCCGGAGACCGCGCAGCCGTCCTCCCGGAGCCTGGCCCGGACCGTGCTCACCAGCTGGTGCACGCTGGCGTAGGTCTCCACCTGGAAGACGGGGGAGGCCGTGACGGAGCCGACCTCGGCGCAGCGGCCCAGGTCGTGCCGGACCAGGTCGACGATCATCAGGTTCTCGGCGCGGTCCTTCTCGCAGGACGCCAGCTCCGCGACGAGGGCGGCGTCCTCCTCGGCGCAGCCGCCGCGCGGCCGGGTTCCCTTGATGGGCTTGGACTCCATCAGCCCGTTCCGGTCGATGCGCAGGAAGCGCTCCGGGGAGGTGCTGAGGACGGACAGGTCCGCGAAGCCCAGGAAGGCGGCGAACGGGGCGGGGCTGGTGCGGCGCAGGAAGCGGTACGCCTGCCAGGGGTCGAGGTCGGCCTCCGCCTCGATCATGTTGGTGAGGCAGACCTCGTAGGTCTCGCCGGCCTTGATCTCCTCCTGGCACGCGGCGATGAGCTTGAGGTAGGTGTCGCGGTCGTGCCGCAGCCGGATCCCGGTGGTGCCGGGAGCCACGGGCGCCTCGCAGGGGCCGGGGGCGTGGCCGGCGGTCCCGGCGAGGAGGTCGGCGGTGGTCCGCAGCCAGGCGCGGGCGGGGGCCTCGTCGGTGTCCTCGGCGAGGGCCAGCAGATGGGTGGTGTCCGTGCGGTGGTCGAAGACGACGGCGCGGTCGGCGAAGACCATCACGGCGTCGGGTTCGGCGGGCCGGTGCGCCGGGTCCCCGTCGCACTCGGCCTTGAGCTCGTAGCCGAGGTAGCCGACCCAGCCGAGGGCGAAGTCGAAGGGGAGGCCGGGGGTTTCGACGCGGGCCGCGCGCAGGTCCCGCTCCAGCCAGGTCAGGAAGTCGCCGGGCACGGTCCGGGCGGGTTCCCCGGTGGCGGTGACGGTGACGGTGCCGCGGGCGATGTCGGCGGTGGCGACGCGGGCGAGGGGGCCGGAGGCGTCGCCCATGACGGAGAGTTCGCCGAGGGGGCCGCCGGTGCGGCTGCTGTCGAGCCAGAAGGGGTGGTTCCCGGTGCGGAAGAGCCGGTCGAAGACGACCTCGGGGTCCCAGCGGGTGGTGAGGCTCTCGGTCAGCA
>NZ_JAILXP010000304.1 GCF_020740895.1 Streptomyces sp. UNOB3_S3
CCACGTCCCCGTCCCGCTCCCCCAGGCCGGGCGTCCCCGGATCGTCCCGGCCGTCGTCCCCGGCGGCCCCGGTCCGGCACGCGTCCCGTCGCACGGGCCGCTTCCTGACGGCCCTGCTGCTGGTGGTGGCCGCCGTGCTGCTCGGCGCCTGTACGCCGGGCGGCGGGACCGGCAAGGCGATCGGCGGCCCGGCCCAGGCCGAGGAGCCGTCCCGGGTCGCCATACCCTCCCTGGGTGTGGACAGCCCGCTGATGCGGCTGGGCCGCAACGGCGACGAGACCGTGCAGGTGCCGCCGCCGGAGAAGGGCATGACCGCGGGCTGGTACCGGGGCAGCGCCAAGCCCGGAACCCGGGGCGCCGCCGTGATCATCGGCCATAACGCGACCCGCGACGGCAAGGCCGTCTTCCACGACCTGCACAAGATCAAGGAAGGCGATGTGATCGACGTCGAGCGCGGCGACGGCAAGGTGCTGCACTTCACGGTCACCGGCACCGAGAAGGCCGCCAAGAGCGCCTTCCCCACGCGGAAGGTCTACGGGGAGACCCAGGAGAAGGCGCTCCGGCTGGTCACCTGCGCGGGCGACCTCGACGCGGACGGCCACCCGGTGGAGAACCTGATCGTCTACGCGAAGCTCGCGTAGACGGCGGGTCTCAGGCGAGCTCGGCGGCCAGGGTGATCGTCGTCCCGGTGAGCGCCTGGCTGACCGGGCAGTTCTTCTTGGCCTCCTCGGCCGCCGCGACGAAGCCCTCCTCGTCCAGGCCGGGCACCTCGCCGCGGGTGGTGAGGTGGATGCCGGTGATGCCCTCGCCGGGCTGGAAGGTCACCTCGGCCTTGGTCTCCAGCCGGGTGGGCGGGGTGCCGGCGCCGGTCAGGGCGTGCGAGAGGGCCATGGAGAAGCAGCTGGAGTGGGCGGCCGCGATCAGCTCCTCCGGGCTGGTCCTCCCGTTGGCCTGCTCGGCGCGGGAGGCCCAGGTGACCGGGTACGTCCCGATGCCGGACGACTCGAAGGCGATCTCGCCATTGCCCTTGATCAGCTCACCGTTCCAGACGGTGGTGGCGATGCGGTTGGTGGCCACGCTGTCTCCTCCATGAAGTAAAGGTCGTATATCGGTGTCAGGACGACCGGTGTCAGGACGACCGGTGTCGGGACGACCGCCCGATCATCCTGCGCCCGGCGGCCGCCCTCAGGCTCCGACACGCCCGTTCCAGGCCACCAGGGCCGGGCGGCCGTGCTCGGTGCCGATGCGGCTGACCGTCCCGGTGTCCAGCCGGAACAGCGCGCCGGCCGACGGCGGCAGCCCGAGCCTACGAGCCGTCAGCACCCGCAGGAAGTGCGCGTGCGCGACCAGCGCGACATCGCCGGGGACACCGTCCGCCAGGCGGGCGGCGATCCGGGCCAGCACCCGGTCGGCGCGGGCGCCGACCTCCTCCGGCGACTCGCCGGGATGCCCGGGCGGGCCGGGCACGACCCCGTCGTCGAAGAGGAACCAGCCCGGCCGGTCCCGCTGGATGTCGGCCGTGGTGACGCCCTCGTAGCCGCCGTAGTCCCACTCCCGCAGGTCCGGCTCGGTCTCCGCGCCCTTCAGCCCCGCCAGCTCGGCCGTGCGCACGGCCCTGGTCCGGGGGCTGGTGAGCACCAGGGCGATGTCACGCCCCTCCAGCGCCGGGCGCAGCGCCTCGGCCTCCCGCTCCCCGCGTCCGGTCAGTGGGAGGTCCGTCCAGCTGGTGTGCCGTCCGTCCCGGCTCCAGGCCGTCTCGCCGTGCCGGACCAGCAGCAGCTCACCCATCGCTGCCGGGAGCCGCCGCCCCCTCCGCCCGGGCCTGCTCCACCGAGGCCCGCACCTCGTCCATGTCCAGGTCCCGCGCCTGCCGGATGATGTCCTCCAGCGCGGCCTCCGGCAGCGCGCCGGGCTGGGCGTACACGGCGATGTTGTCGCGCACGATCATCAGCGTGGGGATCGACCGGATCTCGAAGGTCGCCGCGAGCTCGGGCTGCGCCTCGGTGTCCACCTTCGCGAACACCAGGTCCTGGTGGCGCCCGGCCGCCCGCTCGAAGACGGGCGCGAAGTTCCGGCACGGGCCGCACCACTCGGCCCAGAAGTCGATGAGCACGAATCCGTTGCCGGAGACGACCTCGTCGAAGTTGTCCTTGGTGAGCTCCACGGTGCTGCTGCTCATGAGCGCCTACCCGCTTCCGGTTGTCTCGTGCGTCCGGGCCGGTCCGGGGCCGGTCCGGGGCCAGTGTGGCCCACGCACGCCAACAGATGGGGAAGGCGGCCTATTCCGGCGCGGACACCGCGCGCGAGGGCCGCCGGGGGGGCGTACGGAGGTGTGTGCACCCGAAAGCCTCCCTTCCGCTGGAGCGGGTCCGCGACCACGGTTACGTTGACGTGGGTGTGGGAGTTCGCCCCTCGCGAGGAGGAGTTCCGCTGTGCCCGTCCGTACGTGGTCTTCCGCCCGGGCCGCTCTGGCCGCCCTCACCGCCGCCGCTTCCGCCTTCGCCCTGGCCGGGTGCGGCGCCCAGGACAGTGCCCCCACCGCCGCCGGGAAACAGCCGGGCAGCCGGCATTCCGCTCATGGCGGCGACGGCGCCGGCGCCGGCGCGCCCGCGACGACGACCGAGCAGGACTGGAAGCCGGTCGCGGACGCCCTGGAGCGTCCGGGGACGCTAATGGACAGGACCGTCTACCGGGTGCCCCTGCCGCGCAAGGACCTGAAGGTCACCAGCCACGAGGTGGAGATCAAGCCGGGCCTGTCGCTGAGCGGTTACGCCGCCTTCGCCAAGTACCACGACGGCACCATGCTGATGGGCGACCTGGTGGTCACCGAGGAGGAGCTGCCGAAGGTCACCGACGCCCTGCAGAAGGCGGGCATCGAGCAGACCGCCGTGCACAAGCACCTCCTGGAGCAGTCCCCGGCCGTGTGGTGGACGCACATCCACGGCATGGGCGATCCGGCCACCCTGGCCAAGGGCGTCAGGGCCGCGCTCGCCGTCACCGGCATCCCGGCCGCCGCCCCGGCGCCGTCCACCCAGCCGCCCGTCGACCTGGACACCGCCGCCATCGACGCCGCGCTCGGCCGCAAGGGCACGGCGGACGGCGGCATCTACAGGTTCATCGTGGCGCGCAGGGAACCCGTCACCGACGGCGAACACGTCCTGCCCCCGGCCCTGGGCATCTCCACCGCCATCGGTTTCCAGCCCCTGGGCGGCAGGAAAGCGGCGATCAACGGTGACTTCGTGATGACCGCCGACGAGATCCAGGACGTCATCCGGGCCCTGCGCAAGGGCGGCATCGACATCGTCGAGCTGCACCACCACAGCCTGGACGAGCAACCGCGCCTGTTCTACATGCACTTCTGGGCCACCGCCGACGGCGCCACCCTCGCCAAGGCCCTGCGCGCCGCCGTGGACGCCACCCACCCGGCCCGGAACACCTGACCATAAGCGCACATCTGTCCACTTACGTACGCATGTGCGCAACTCGGCGGGATACGATGCCGGGATGGGGCTGAGCACAGAGACGACGGACGCGTACCACTCGCACCGGCGGGGCGACGGCGAACGGCTGGACGTGGCCGCGTCGGTCCTGACCCTGCTCTCCGACCGCACCCGGCTCGCCCTGATGGAGCGGCTCGGCCGGGGCGAGGCCGATGTGACGACCCTGACCGAGGCCACCGGCGCGGCCCGGACCTCGGTGAGCCAGCACCTGGCGAAGCTGCGCCTGGCCGGCCTGGTCGTCGCCCGCAAGGACGGGCGCCGCGTCGTGTACTCGCTGCGCCACGGTCACCTGCGGCGCCTGGTGGACGAGGCGCTGAACGTCGCCGACCACCAGATCGGCTCACTGCCGCCCCACGACTGACCCCCGACCCCACCGGCCATCCCGGCCGCCCCCTGATCAACATGTGCATGAGTACGCACATGTTGATTACGATGGACGGGTCATCCCACGCCGACCGGGACGGGGGCCATGCTGTCCGTACTGCGCGACCGCGCCTATCGCCACCTGTTCACCGCCCAGGTCGTCGCTCTGACCGGGACGGGCCTGGCGACGGTGGCGCTGTCGCTGCTGGCGTACGACATCGCCGGGAGCGACGCGTCGGCGGTGCTCGGCACCGCTCTGGCGATCAAAATGGTTGCCTACGTCGTCATCGCCCCGGTCGCGGGCGCGTTCGCCGGGCGAATACCCCGGCGGGCCCTGATGGCCGCGATGGACCTGACCCGGGCCGGGGTCGCGCTCGCCCTGCCCTTCGTCACCCAGGTCTGGCAGATCCACCTGACGGTCTTCCTCCTCCAGGCGGCCTCCGCGGCCTTCACCCCGACCTTCCAGGCCACGATCCCCGAAATCCTGCCCGGCGAACGCGACTACACCCGGGCCCTGTCGCTGTCCCGCCTCGCCTACGACCTGGAGAGCCTGTTCAGCCCCGCGCTCGCCGCCGGTCTGCTCACCCTGGTGTCCTACGACTGGCTGTTCGCGGGCACCACGGCCGGCTTCCTCGCCTCCGCCGCGCTGGTCCTCTCCGCCGTCCTGCCCAGACCGGCCCCCGTGGAGCGCACCGGCGGCGTCTACGCCAGTGCCGCGTTCGGCTCACGGCTGTTCCGGGCCACTCCCCGCCTGCGGGCCCTGCTCGCCCTCGATCTCGCCGTGGCCGCCGCCGGGGCGATCGTCTACGTCAACACCGTGGTCGTCGTCCGCGAGCACTTCCACCGGCCCGCGGGCGCGGTCTCGCTCGCCCTCGGCGCCTTCGGAGCGGGTTCCGTGCCCACCGCCCTCGCCCTGCCCCGCGTGCTCACCAAGGCCGGCGACCGCGCCGTCATGCTGACCGCCGCCTTCGCCCTGCCCGCCGTCCTGGCCGGCGGCGCCGCGCTGACCGCCGCCCCGCCGTCCACCTGGTCCTGGGCGGCGCTGCTGGTGGTCTGGGCGCTGATCGGGGCCGCGTCCTCCGCCGTCCTGACCCCGGGCGGGCGGGTGATCCGCCGTTCCACCGCCGACGCGGACCTGCCCGCCGCGTTCGCCGCCCAGTTCTCCCTCTCCCACAGCTGCTGGCTGCTGACCTATCCCCTCGCCGGATGGCTCGCCGCGGGCGCCGGGCTGCCCACCACCGCCGCGGTGCTCGGTGTCGTCGCCATGGCCGCCGCGCTGACGGCGGCGGTGGCGTGGCCGGCCCACGACCCCGGCCGGCTCGACCACGTCCACACCGACCTGCCCGCCGGCCACCCCCACCTCGCCGGCGCCCGCCGCGCCGCGAACGGCTGGCGGCACGACCACCACTACGTCATCGACCGGCACCACCACACCTGGCCCCGCCGCCGGACCCCGGCCCACCGACCGGGCACCCGGCCCGCGTGATCCACATCACGCCACGCACCAGGCCCCGGAAGCACCAGGCCCCGAAAAACGCCGCGCCCCGGCCGGCGAAAGCCGGTCGGGGCGTCGAAACGGCAGGCGAGATCGTTTCTGCACCTGAGCCGCGCGTGTGGGGCGGGTGGGACTCGAACCCACGGCCGACGGATTATGAGTCCGCTGCTCTAACCGGCTGAGCTACCGCCCCGTTCACGGCGCGTCGCGCACAACTGTGCGCGCCGTCTGCCGCAGCATAGCCGCTCATACGATCTGCTGCCCCGGTGGGTCCGTATCGTGTGATCGGTCTGACCATGAGGACTTCGATCACGTCGGTTCGGTTCCCGGTTCCGGCGGTTTCCGGCATGAAAAAAGGACCCCGAGGGGTCCTGATCTCACTGCTCCTCCAACTGGACTCGAACCAGTAACCTGCCGATTAACAGTCGGCTGCTCTGCCAATTGAGCTATAGAGGATCGCGCTCCCCCGACTGGACTCGAACCAGTAACCTGCCGATTAACAGTCGGCTGCTCTGCCAATTGAGCTACAGGGGATTGTCGCGTTTGCCCCGAACGCTCCTCCGTCCGGTCTCCCGGGCGGCGCGCGCTCGCTGCGAGACATACATTAGCGCAAGCAGGGGGGTGCTCCGCCAATCGGTATCCCCGCAGGCCCCGGGAGTGACCTTCGGCCCGGCCGGGTAGGCGGCTGGCGGCGGGCTCAGCGGACCCAACGGAAGGACGGGCGCGATGCGCTACCGGCTGACCTTCATCACCGGCGCGGCTGTGGGGTACGTACTCGGCGCGCGCGCCGGGCGCGAGCGCTACGAGGAGCTGCGCAAGGGCGCGCGGCGCATCGCGCAGAACCCGGCGGTGCGCAACACCGCCGAGACCGCCGCGGTGAACGGCCGGGCCCTTGTCACCCGGACCTTCGACAAGGTGGGCGACCGGCTGCCCGGCCCCGTCGGGGAGCGGTTCCGCTCCCTGCGCGAGCGGGGGCAGGGCGACGAGGACGACTGGGGCACGAGCAACACCTGACCGGCCCCCCCCGAATGGCCCGTCCGGATGCCGCCGGAGCCAAAAGGTTTGGCATCATCTCGGCATGGGCATAGTCGCGGGGTTGGGCAGTTCCTCCGAGGGCACGAGCGTCGTCGTCTGCGACGCGGAGTCGGGAGCCGTGCTGCGGCAGGGCTACGCGCCTCATCCGGCGTCCGCTCCGGAGGGTGACCCACAGGCGTGGCTGATCTCGCTGGGCGAGGCGGCCACCGGCGGAGTGCTGGAAGGTGTACAGGCCATCGGTGTCGCGGCGCAGCAGCACGGGCTGCTGACGCTGGACGCGGGCGGCGTCCTCGTCCGCCCCGCCCTCCTGGGCAACGACAAACGCGTCCAGTCCGCCGCCGCCGAGCTGACCGACGCCCTGGGCGGCCGGGCCGCGTGGGCGGAGGCCGTCGGTTCGGTGCCGCAGGCCGGGCAGGCCGTGGCGAAGCTGCGCTGGCTGGCCCGCAACGAGCCGGAGTCCGCGGCCCGGGTGGCCGCGGTCCTCCAGCCCCACGACTGGCTGGTCTGGCAGCTGCTGGGCCGCCCGATGCGGCGGGTGACCGACCGCGGCGACGCCTCCGGCACGGGCTTCTGGTCGGCGGCCACGGGCGAGTGGCGGCCCGATCTGGTGGAGCTGGCCCTGGGCCGCCAGGCGGCGCTCCCGGACGTGCTGGGGCCCGCCGAGCCGGCCGGGCACACCCCCGAGGGCCTGCTGATCTCCGCCGGTACGGGCGAGACGATGGCGGCGGCCTTCGGGCTGGGCGTGGGGCCGGGCGACGCCGTGGTCTCGCTGGGCGCCTCGGGCTCCGTCTTCGCCGTGCACCACTCGGCGCTCGCGGACGGGACCGGCACCATCACGTCCTTCGCCGACGCGACCGGCATGCACCTGCCCGTCGTCCACACCCTCAACGCCGTCCGGGTCCTGCGCGGCACCGCCGAGATGCTCGGCACGGACCTGCCGGGCCTCTCCGAGCTCGCGCTGCGCTCCTCGGCCGGCTCCTACGGGCTGGTGCTGCTGCCGTACCTGGAGGGCGAGCGGACCCCGCACCTGCCCCACACGGCGGGCACGCTGGCGGGCCTGCGGCGCGAGAGCATGAAGCCCGAGCATCTGGCCCGGGCGGCCTTCGAGGGCATGCTGTGCGGCCTCACGGACGCCCTGGACGTGCTGCGCGGGCGCGGTGTCGAGGTGCGCCGGGTGTTCCTGCTGGGCGCGGCGGCCGAGCTGCCAGCCGTGCAGGCGATCGCGCCGTCGCTGTTCGGGGCGCAGGTCGTCGTGCCGCAGCCGGCCGACTACGCGGCGCTGGGCGCGGCCAAGCAGGCGGCCTGGGCGCTGGGCGCGCAGCAGGGCGTGCTGTCCCCGCAGCAGCCCCCGCTGTGGCCCGCGGCGGCCAGTGCGGCCTTCGACGTCACGGGCGAGGACCTGGCGGTCGGGCAGGCGGTGCGCCAGCAGTACGCGACCGTGCGCGAGCAGACCCACCCCGGGGCCTTCGACGCCGTCCAGTAGCCGTCCGGTGGGCCGGTGGCCGTCCGGTGGCCCCGCGAGCGCGCGCTCAGTCCAGATAGCCGCGCAGCTGGTCGGCGAAGGCGTGGTCACGCAGCTTGTTGAGGGTCTTGGACTCGATCTGGCGGATGCGCTCCCGGGTGACGCCGAAGATCCGGCCGATCTCCTCCAGGGTGCGCGGCCGGCCGTCGACGAGCCCGTAGCGCAGCTGGACGACCTTGCGCTCGCGCTCGCCGAGGGTGGAGAGCACGGCCTCCAGGTGTTCGCGCAGCAGCAGGAAGGCGGCGGACTCGACGGGCGAGGCGGCGTCGCCGTCCTCGATGAGGTCGCCGAGGGCGACGTCGTCCTCCTCGCCGACGGGCGCGTGCAGCGACACCGGTTCCTGGGCCAGCCGGAGGACCTCGCTGACGCGCTCCTCGGACAGGTCGAGGGTGGCGGCGACCTCCTCGGCGGTGGGCTCGTAGCCGCGCTCCTGGAGCATCCGGCGCTGGACCCGCACCACCCGGTTGATCAGCTCGACGACGTGGACGGGGACCCGGATGGTGCGGGCCTGGTCGGCGAGGGCCCGGGACATCGCCTGGCGGATCCACCAGGTCGCGTACGTCGAGAACTTGTAGCCGCGCGCGTAGTCGAACTTCTCAACCGCCCTGATGAGTCCGAGGTTTCCCTCCTGGACGAGGTCGAGCATCGTCAGCCCGCGGCCGATGTAGCGCTTGGCGACGGAGACGACGAGGCGCAGATTCGCCTCGATGAGACGGCGTTTGGCCATCCTGCCGAGCACGACCAGCCGGTCGAGGTCGAGGGCGAGCTGGGTGTCGAGGTCCGGGGTGCTGCCGAGTTTCTCCTCGGCGAACAGACCCGCCTCGACCCGGCGGGCGAGCTCCACCTCCTCGGCGGCGGAGAGCAGCGGGATCCGGCCGATCTCCCTGAGGTACTGGCGGAACAGGTCGGAGGAGGGGCCGCTCGTGTCGGCCCGGGCGGCCCGTTCGGGGACCGGCTCCGGGGCGGGGTCGTCGGGGA
>NZ_JAILXP010000305.1 GCF_020740895.1 Streptomyces sp. UNOB3_S3
GTGGTGGGACAGCACCTGGCACTCGCCGGCCCCGCCGTCGCCGCACCCACCCCGCTGCCCCTGGACCGGGCCGCGTGGGCCGCGCCCGCCGTCCGGGCGGGGACCTTCCCCGAGTGGAGCCGCTTCGCCCGGCTGGCCGACGGGACGTTCGACGAGGACGCCGACCCGGTACGCGACATGAAGCCGGTGATCGACGCCCTCAAGGCGCAGAACGTCAGCGTGATCGAGCTCGACACCATCCTGTCCAACTGGCTGACGGACGAGGAGTTCGGCCAGCACGTGGGCAAGGTGAGGAGCTTCGTCGGCCTCGCCCACGCGGCGGGCCTCCGCGTGGTCATGTACTACCCGTCGATGGAGCTGATCAGCGTCGGCGGCGAGAAGGGCCGCTCCTTCTACAAGGACGGCCAGGGCAAGGACTGGGTCCAGCGCTCCCTCGACGGCAAGCCCAACGTCTTCTACGGCAGCCTGGTCGTCTGGGTGGACCCGGGCGACGAGAGCTGCTGGCTCAGCCCCAACTCCCCCTGGCGCGACTACTACCTGAACCGGGTCAAGGCCCTGGCCGGCACCGGCCTCGACGCACTCTGGCCGGACGTCCCCATCTACTTCGACGGCGCGCTGAGCTGGTGCGACGGCTCCACCTGGGCCGCCGCCGCCTTCAAGGCCGACACCGGCCTCGCCCTGCCCCCCAAGGCCGACTTCACCAGCCCGACCTTCCGCCGCTACGTCGAATGGCGCCACCGCAACCTCCACCAGTGGCAGCTGGACATCGCGTCCGCCGGCCGGTCCGTCAACCCCGACCTGGTCACCTTCGTGGAGACCGTCAGCATGGACTACCAGTACGCCACGCTGGTCGGCCTCGACGGCGCGTACCTGCGCACGGCGGAGGGCGTGAGCCATGTGTGGGAGGTGGACATCCTCGGCAACTACGACGGGATGCGCCACGCCACCGCCACCGACTGGACCTGCCTGATCTCGATGTACAAGTACGCGCGGGCCGCCAGCGGCACCAAGCCGGCCTGGGCGTTCTCCTACGGCTGGAAGGCCGACGACGCGTCCCTGGTGATGGCCGAGCTGCTGGCCGCGGGCTGCAACCCGTACGAGGTCAAGAGCCCGTTCAAGAACGAGACCACCGACAGGGCGATGCGCACCCGCATGTACGCCTTCGTGGCGGCCAACCAGGAGAAGCTGTACAACACCACGACCGCAGCCGAGGTCGGCGTCTACCACTCCTCCCCCTCGCGGGACTTCGTCAGCCCCTCGCCGGGCACGGGCATGTACGCCAACGTCAAGAAGCCGGCCGGGGTCAAGGAGTGGTGGAGCTCGGGCAGCGCGGAGGAGAGCTGCTCCAAGCAGGCGTGGCTCGGGGAGTTCCGCGGCACGGTCAAGGCACTGGTGTACGCGCACGTCCCCTTCGTCACCGTCACCAGCCCCGGCCTGACCGCCGCCGACCTGGCCGGGCTGAAGGTCCTGCTGCTGCCGAACCTCCAGGCGGTCTCCGACGCGGAGGCGGCGGTGCTGCGGGGGTTCGTCGCGGGCGGCGGCACCGTCGTGATCACCGGCCCGGCGCCGACGGCGCTGGACGAGCTCGGCACGGCCCGGAGCGAGTACGCGCTCGCCGACGTCCTCGGCTTCCGCAAGGGCGACGCCCTGCCGGACAGCAAGCAGAACCGGTTCGGCGCGGGGACGTGCCGGTACGTCAAGTCCCTGCCGGGGCACACGTATCTGGACACGGCCGACAAGGCCGCCGGTGAGCTGCTGCTCGCCCCGGTACGGGCGGCCGCGCCGCCCTCGGTGACGCTGAGCGGTGACGACCGGATCCACCTGGAGATGGGGCGGCTGGGCGGTGACGTGGTGATCCAGCTGGTCAACTTCACGGGCTTCGGGGACGTGGCGGCGGCGTTCAGGACCACGCCCGCCGCGTGCACGGTCGCGCTGGCCGTGCCGGCGGGGAAGAAGGTGCTGGGGGCGACCGTCAGCTCGCCGGATGCGGGATCGCCCGCTCCGAAGGCGGTTCCCTTCACGGTGGACGGCGGAACGGTGAGCGTTCCGCTGACTGTCGCCCAGTACTCCTTGCTCACGCTCACCCTGGGCTGAGCCGGGAGGCAGCGCTGGGGCGCGCCGCCGCGCCGGGGCCGGCCGCCGGATCCGGGGCGTCAGCCCCGCGGCGGCCGCTCCGGCGCCGGGCCCGGACGGCTCCTGCGGAACGCCTCCAGCCCCGCCGGCCGCTTCAGCCCCTCGGTCCCCTCCGGGCCCTCGGCCGGCACCCCGGCGCCGAGCAGGTACAGCGCCGTCTCCTCCACCCCGTCCAGGCCCAGCAGTTCCTCGACGGCGGAGTCGGTGAACGCGGCGGTCTGGAAGGGACCCAGTCCCAGCGCGGTGGCGACCATGGCGAAGGTCTGCGCGAAGTGGCCGGCGTCCATGAGCATGATCCGGTAGGTGCGCGCCGTGCGGTACTTGGACCGCAGCCGCTCCGTGAGCGAGGTGAGCACGACGGCGAACGCCGCCTCCTCGATCCCCCGCTGGTTCACGCTCAGGCCCGCCACGTCCTGCCACGGCGGGCACTCGGCCAGGAACTCCAGCGCGTGGGTGAGCACGTTGTAGTGGTAGACGCCGGGCGCCACGTCCGCGACCCGGCGCACCAGTACGTACGCCTCGGTCTCCTGCCGCGCCCCGGCCGAGGCGCTGGTGCGCTGCATGAGGCCGCCGTAGGCGTCGGCGTCGATGAAGGCGGCGGGGCCGAACACCGCGGCGAGCAGCGCCGAGAAGTCGGCCAGCGGCACGTCCCGGTCGGCGAAGGCGCGATGGGTCCGCCGGCCGTACAGGACGTCCCCGAAAGAGGCGTCGAGGCGCCGGGGGGCGCGAGGCAGCAGGATGGTGTCGGCGTCCGGGTAGGACTTGAACAGCGCGGGCCGCTCCGTCTCCGAGGCCAGGCAGGCGCGCAGTTCGGGGGTGTCCTCGGTGTAGGGGGCGTCTTTGGTCATCGCGTGGAGGTAGCGGGCGCTGACGTTCCACTCGGGCCAGGCCGTCCCGGCCGCCTCGTCGCCGTCGGCCCCCGGATCCCCCTCGCGCACGACGAGCCCGGCGGCCTCCAGTTCGGCCAGGGACTGGAGGACGGATTCGGGGTCGAAATCCGGGAATCGGGCGGCGGCTTTCTCCTCCTCGATCCATTCCCCCAGCTCGTTGAGTAATTCCGCCCCCAGGGGTTCCAGGGAAACCGTGGTACGGGTGCGGTAATTCTCCGCGACGAATTCGTTGTCGTGCCAGTAGCACACGATGCTGCGGGCTCGGCGGACGGGCAATTTCGCTCCTCACAGGATGTACCGTGGCCGGGCCCGCGAGGGGCCCGGCCACGGTCACTTTCACGCGGAGTGCAGCACGAGGTACTTCTCCTCGGTGACAACCGGCTTGGTGTTGACAACCATCTTGCGCATGGGGCCCACCTCCTTCACATTCGGATCTCACCGGCGGCCGGCCGGATGGCCGACCGGGATCGTGGCGGAGCCGCGCCGCGCGGGGCCGGCGGCTCACGACATGGCGGAGCTAGCGGCTCACGACATAGAGGATCTTCCGGCCGCGGATCTCGTCGCCGGAGTCGGTCAGCTCACCGGCGGTGAGCCCGTGGGCGGCGACGAGCCGCAGGCCGGCGGCGGCGAGCAGCCGCCGCACCGTGGCATCGGAGTGGTGGCGGTAGACGTGCCGGGACGTCACGCGCCGCCAGTCCTCCCCCGTGCGCCGGAAGTAGGTGTGGGTGACGTCGACGACCGCGTCGGGCTCCACCGGCGCGGGCCCGCCCTGCCAGACGTCGTAGTGGCCGTCCTGGTCGACGATCCGCGTGACCGCGTAGGCCCGCTGGTAGCTGCCCAGCGTGTTCATGTCGAAGACGAAGATCCCGCCGTCCGCCAGCTGCCGGGCCACGCTCCGGAAGGCCCGCTCCAGCTGCCCGTCGTCGGTGAGGTAGCTCAGCGGCTCGCTCATGCACGTGACGGCGTCGAAGGAGCCCAGCACCGGCAGGTCGCGCACATCGCCGACCGTGAAGGGGAGGCCGGGCGCCTTCGCCCGGGCGCGCTCGATCATCGACGGGGAAAGGTCGCAGCCGGCCACCTCGTAGCCCAGGTCGCGGAAGGCGACGGTGCTGTTGCCCGTTCCGCAGCCCACGTCGAGGAGCACCCGCCCGCCGGACCCGTATTTCCCGATGAGTTCGTGGTAGAAGGAGACCCACCGGGAGAAGAGCGGGTCCACGGCGAGCACGTCGTAATCGGCGGCGACCGTTTCATAGGCGGTCCGTGCGTGATGGAAATCCTGGTCCGCGGTTTCCGTGGACATGCGACCACCCCTCGACTGGAACTCCTGTTGTTTCTGCTGCTGGTGTTACCGGCATGAACATATGCCGGTGGAAAGTTGACGGTCAAGACAGTGGGTGCGACCGGGATGTGACTGGCCGGATGCATGCTCATGGAAACTTTTGTTGTTTAAGGGGAGATGACCGGGGTGCGGGCGAAGAACCCGAGTTCCGGGGGCCCTTGCCCGTCCCCGCGGGGACGTCACCGCGCCCCGCGCCGGCCCGTCCGCCGGCCCTGCGGGGGAACCGATCCGGTCAACTCCGGGGAGCCGCGATCCGCCACAGGGAGCTCGGACGGTCCTCGCCGCCCTCGTGGGACTCGAAGGCTATCCAGCGGCCGTCCGGGGACCAGCTGGGGGCGCCGTCGTAGGTCTCGGGGTTCCTGGTCACACGGACCGGGGCCCCGGTGCCGTCGGCGGGGATGACGAAGATCTGGGGCAGTTCCAGGCCGCCCGCCGTGGAGGAGAACACCACCGACCGCCCGTCCGGCGACCAGCTGGGGTCGGTGTGCTCCCCCGCGCCCCGGGTGATCCGGCGCAGCCCCGAGCCGTCCGCGTTCACCACGTACAGCGCCCAGTCGTCGCCGTCCTCCTCGCGCCGCTGGAAGACCAGCCGGTCGCCCTTGGGGGACCAGTTGGGCTGGCGGTTGTCGGTCCGGGTGGCGGGACCGTCCAGGAGCTTGACGGCGCCGGTGCCGTCGCGCCGGACCTTCCACAGGGAGCCGAGCTCGGCGCGGTCGCCGGAGCCCTCGCGCTCGACGCTCTCCTGGAAGACGATCCAGGCGCCGTCCGGGGAGAAGCTGGGCTCCAGATAGCCGGAGGGGCCGTCGTGGTCGGTCACCCGGGTGGGCCGTCCCCCGGGCCGGAGCACCCACACCTCGTCCCGGCCGCCGCCCGCCCGGTCGGAGGCGAAGGCCACCTCGCCGGACGGGTTCCAGCTCGAACCCGGCAGGTTCACCGCCGCCTTGTCCTTCTCGTCGAGCAGGGTGCGGGGCGCGGCCCCGGGCGTGCCGCCGTCGCCGCCCAGCGGCAGGACGCGCAGGGCGGCGGCGCCCGCGTTGTAGCCGTCCTCGAAGACGGTGAAGAGGAGCGACCTTCCGTCCGGGGAGAACGCCGGGTTCTGGGCGCTGGCCCGGCGGCCGCCGTGGAAGAGCGGCTCGGCCCGGTCGGCACGCCGGGAGCCCGAGGGACCCGGGTCCGGCTCCTCCGTGTCCTGGCCGCCGCAGGCGGTCGTCAGGGAGGCGGTCAGGATCGCTGCGACGAACAGACGTCTGCGCACCGGGCCGACCGTAGCGGAGCCGGCCGCCGTCGAACAGGGGTGTGCCGGAAGGAACGGAGGTGACTACAGTCCCGGCAGGGGCACGGGTGCCGGGAGAGGTGCCGGGAGAGGTGCCGCGTTCGACAGGAGCTTGGGCACGGAGGTGAGGAGGGCCTGGAGGTCGGCGGTCACCTGGCCGACGAGCGCCGTGACCTTGCCGACGTCCTTGGCCTGGACGGCCGCCAGCAGATCGTTCACGTCCTTGACCAGGGTGTCCAGCTGCGATTTGACGTCCGAGACGGGGTCGACGGCCAGGCCGTCGGTGCCGGGGCGGGCCGGGGTCTTGGCCTTGACCGCCCGGACGTCGGCGAGCAGCCGCTCGGCCGACTCGCGCAGCCGCACTCTCAGGTCGCGCAAGTGCTCCATGTCGGGATTCCAGGACTCGGCCTCCTTGACGATCCGGGAGCCGGTGTTGAGCGTCTCGCCCAGGCTGCCGATCGAGTCCGACCGGCTGTCCGCGCCGGGCACGGAGTCCACCGGCACGTCCGCCGCGGCGGCGTGCTCCACCGCGGCAGCGTGCTCCGCCGCGCGGCCGGCGGCGAGCGCGGGTCCGGTGACGCCCAGGGTGACCGAGCCGCAGACGAGGGCCGTGGCTATGGCGGTGAGCTTGGTGCCGCGCATCCGGATGACTCCCTTCCAAACGCCTGTCGGGACGCGACCACCGTCCGCCGCGCCGGATGGGCGCGCAACCGGCCGCTCTTGGTGACCGGCACCGGGCGCTCGGCCCGCACACCGCGATGAGCTGGGAATTCACCCGAAAGAACAGCGGGGGGCGGCGCCATCCGGCCCTGCGGCCGAAAGGGTTCGCCCCCATGGCCGGGAGCGCTCCCCGGGGCAGGCAGAATCGGGGGGTGTCCAGAAGAAGCTCACGCTCCCCCAAGCCGCCCGTCGTCACCGCCGGCTCGCCCTGCCCCTGCGGGCTCGACGCCACGTACGGCGACTGCTGCGGCGCCTTCCACGCCGGCCGCGCCACCGCACCCACCCCCGAGCGCCTGATGCGCTCGCGCTACAGCGCCTTCGTCGTCCTCGACCCCCTCTATCTGCTGCGGACCTGGCACTCCTCCACCCGCCCGGCCGACCTCGACCTCGACCCGGGGATCCGGTGGACCGGCCTCGACGTCCTGGCCACCACCGGCGGCAGCGCCTTCCACGAAGACGGCACGGTCGAGTTCCGCGCCCACTACGAGGCCCACGGCGAGGCCGGCTCCCAGCACGAGCTCAGCCGCTTCGTACGGGAGGACGGCCACTGGGTCTATCTGGACGCGGTGGACTAGAAAGCAGCCGGATCGGCACAGCGGGGGCTCGTCATGGTCCCCGGACGTCCGGTCCGGCGGCCGTCGGCGGGGCGCACCGTCCATCCGGCACTGCCGCTGCGCAGCGTTCGGCCGGGGATCAGTCCGTCGTCGCTAAGCATGGGGGACGTCGAGGATGATGTCGGCGGCGCGGGCGATGACCGGGACACGGGTGCCGCCGGGGTGGTCGGCGGCGAGGAAGTGGCTGCCGATGGCCGTGCAGAACGCGAGCAGGGCACGGGCCTCGACCTCGTCGGGGTCGGTGCAGAAGGTGCCGATCGCGTCGCGCACCAACTGCATGCGCTTGTTGTCCACGCGGCGCAGGCGGTCGGCGACGGTGCGGTCGCGGCGGGCCCATTCGCGGATGGCCAGGTCGATGGGGAGCAGGCGGTCGCTGGAGAAGGTGAGCTGCCCGGCCAAGCGGACCTTGTCCCGCGCGTCGCCGCCCTCACGCTCGACCCGGTCGATGACGTCGTCGATGCTCTCGCGCTCCCAGGCGTCCAGCATTTCGGTCAGCAGCGCCTCGCGGTCGGCGAAGTATCCGTAGAAGCCGCCCTTGGTCACCCCCAGCGCCTTGGCGAGCGCCTCGACCCGCACCGCGTCCACCCCGCCCGAGGCCAGAGCCCGCAGCCCCGCCTCGACCCACTTCTCCCGCGGCGTGCGCAATGCGCCCATCTGTGGCCCACCTCACCCTGTCAACCCAGTTGTACGGAGCCGCATAACGGCCTAGCCTCGCGTTGTACGGCATCGTACAACCCGGGAGAGGACACCCCATGTCATTCGGTTTCGTTGCCTTCCACTACCCCGCCCCCGAGCACCTCGAGGAGTTCGTTCGCGAGGCCCACCAGGTCGCCGAGGCGGCACGGCGCCAGCCCGGGTTCCTGTCCGTCGGGGTCTGGGTCACCCCGGACGGCGACGCCGTCGTCACCACCGGCGCGTACGAGTCCGAAGAGGCCTTCCTGGCGGCGGCCGAAGTCGGCCGCGAAATGGGCGCGACGCCCGACGGCCTGAGCGACCTGGAGGTCAGGCCCCGCGAGGTCCACTTCCTCGTGTCACGCTAGAGGCGACGCCGGCGCGCACGAGGAGGGTGCCCAGGGCCTCGTCGCCCGGCGGCGGCACGACGCGCGCGTCGACGTCCGTGAAACCGCTGCGCTTGAGCAGGTCGGCCCACGTCTCGGGCGGGTACTGCCAGCGCAGGACCGTGAGTTCCCGCTGCCTGCCTTCGAGCCACTTCCCGCGCATCCGCTGGGGGCCGTACGCGTCGGGGCCCGGCTCGGCGTGGCTGAAGACGAAGACGCCTTCCGGCGCCAGGCGCTTGGCGACCAGCGGGAGGAGCCGTTCGGGGTCGGTGAACCAGGCCGCGCCCCACATGGAGTAGATCGCGTCGTACTCGCCGGCCTCGGTGCCGAGGAAGTCGCACACGTCGGCGTGGATGAAGGTGACGCCGGGTTCGTCCGCCCACCAGCGGCGGGCGCGCCCGGTCTGGAACGCGGAGAAGTCGACGCCCGTGACCTGGGCACCACGGCGGGCCAGGCAGACAGCGTCGGTGCCTTCGCCGGGGCCGAGTTCCAGAACCGTGCGCGGCGTGCCGAGGAGTTCGGGGCCGGGGCCGTGGCCGGGGAACTGCGTCCACTCGAACCGGCCCGGCTCGGGGGCCGGCTGTGCGCCCTCGCCCCGGTGGGGCTTGTAGAGGTCCCAGTATTCGGCGGGGGTGGGGGGCGGGCGGGGCGGGGAGGGGGGTGGGGGTGTGGGTGGGGTGCGGGGGGGGCGGGTGGGGGAGGGGGAGGGGGTGGAGGCGGCGGGCGGGGGCGGGGGCCTGCTGCAGGTGCGTGCGGGAC
>NZ_JAILXP010000306.1 GCF_020740895.1 Streptomyces sp. UNOB3_S3
GGCGTGGGCGACGGCCCGGGGCTCCCCACGGTGGGCGGGGGGAACGCGAAGGGCATGGCCGTATCGGGCACGCGGTTGATCGGCCGCCCGACACGGAGCCGGGAGGGGGACGTGGACGAGCGCGGGGGCGTACCGGATGGTGCGGGGGCTTCGCCCGCACTCGGGCGGACGACAGCTCGTTCGACAGCTCGTTCCTCGCTGCCCGGCGGCTTCTGATGGAGGTTGGTGCTGTGGGGCCGTGGGGCGATGCCGTGAGCCGGGTTCCACGGAGGCCCGGGGATGGGGTCTGTGCCGGGTGCCCGGTCCTCACCGCGCTCCGCGCGGTGGCCGGCACCGGGCGGCTGCGGGCCCACGGGAACATGGAGTTCACGAGCCCCGGCCCGGTCCGGGAGCCGCACGGGATCGCCGGGGAGCCGGAGACCTTGTGGGCGTACGAAGGCTTCGGTCTCCCGCCCGCCGGGCCGGTCCTGCCGCCCTGCCGGCGGGTTCCTCGGCGGTGCGACCGCCTTCGGTACGTGGACGATGCCCGCCACGGCCCGCTGCTCCTCGCCGACGGGCGCGGGCCCGTGCCCGTGCCCGGATACGGCCGTAACGCCTTCACTCCGGCGAGGTGGTTCCACCCCGTCCCCGGGCCCCCGTGGGCGTTCGACGCCGGGCCTGGCGCCATGCCGCGGTAAGAGGCCGGTCGCCACCCCCGGCCCCTCCGGGAGCCGTGGCCCACCGAGCGCCACCACCTCCGCCACGGGCACTGACACGGGCACAGGCCCGGAGTTGCCGAAACAGGAGGCGGGAGGCGGCGTGACAGGCAAGCCCCGGAGGATCCCCGCCCCCAGCGCCAGCGGCACGCCCCTCGGTAACAGCCGACCGCCGGCCGTGACGACCGGTGCCGGCCGCCACGCCGCGAGGCCCCGGCGGAACGCCAGTGGCCCGCTCGTGGACAGCACCGGCAGGTGCAGCAGCCCGACGGGCGGCACCTCGCGCCACTCCTCGCGGCCCCGGCCGGCCGCGTGCCCCGCCTCCCGCGCCCCGGGCGCGGGGGAGACGGGAACGTCACGCCGGCGTCCGTACCGGCGACGCCACCGGCCCGGATCGCGCGGGGCCAGTGCGCCGAGCGCGCGCACGATGCTCACCGGCCTTCCCCCGCCGTGCTGTTGATCCTGGCGATCTCCCGCACCCAGGCGCGCCGCTCCTCGTGGGGCAGGGTGAGGATGTCCCCGTACGCCCAGTGGAAGTGGTAGGCGATGTAGGCGGTCTCCTCGCGGAGCCGGCGCGGCGGGTGCGTCATGCTTCCCCCAGGCGGCCGCCGGGTGCCGACGCGGGCAGCGCGAAAGTGGTGCCGCACGAGGGGCAGGCGACGGCGCCATGGCCGGAGTCCAGGCCGTTGATCCGCCGGTAGAAGTCCTGGAGGTGGGCGAGGTCCTGGGCGAAGAGCTGCTCCACCACGCCCGCGTGGATGTCGGTGACGGTCCCTAGCCGGGTGATGACCAGGCTCAGGAGGACGACTCCGAGGTAGGCGGGGTTCTCCCGGACCCGCTGGTCGATCAGGGGTGACAGTTCGTCACGGGCGGTGGCGAGCCGCATGGAGCCCTGGCGGTGGACGGTGCCTGAGGCGTCCACGTAGCCGTGGGGGAGTTCGAAGTCGTACTCCGTGCGCAGCGGCGATCCGTTCTCGGGCATGGCGGGGCGGTATCCTCCCTCGGGCGTCCGAGCCGCGCCGCCCCCGGTCCCCGCTCGCGCGGGGGCCGGGGACGTGCGGTCGAGCGGTGGGCGTGCCGTGGCGGTCAGGTGATGTTCTGCCGGAGGAGCAGACTCACCCAGGTGTCGTCCGCCGACACCTCGACCGAGAAGTCGCCCTGCTTGTCCCCGGCCGTCAGCACGGGGGAACTCGCCGAGCCGTCGGGTCCGCTGGGCACCTGGACGATGTCCGTGCCGCCGGGGAAGGACGCCATGTTCTCCCCGAGGATCCGGAACGTGACCTGGGCGCTCTCGACGGGGTTGCCCTGGATGTCCTCCACGATCACCTTCATCGGGTTGTCGAAGGACTTCCCCGGGGGCACGGTCTGTCCCGCACCCGAGACGTAGCGCACCCGGTCCGCCCTGCCCGGCTGCGGGTTGACGGTCAGCCGGGTGAAGGAGGCGACGGCCTCCGTCTCCGTCCAGCGGGCGGTGACGGGGCAGGGGCCTTCCTTGAGCGGAGTGAGCAGGGAACTCGTCGCGACGCCGAGCTGCTCGCTCTGGGAACCGGTGTGCTTGACCTCGGTGTGCTCGCCGTTCTCGAAGACGCCGGTGCCCTCCTCGACGGAGAACTCGATCTTCTGCCCGCCCACCGGAGTGCCGTCCAGGAGCGTGGCCTTGACCTCGAACGGCTTGGGGAAGTGCTGCCCGACGGTCGTCCTCTGGTCGTCGCCCGAGATCGCCGCGAGCCGGTAACGGGACACGCGCCGCAAGGCGTTCCGTCCGGACAGCGCGACCCACAGCCGGCTGTCGTCGGACATGGTGAGCCCCGAGGGACGGGACCCCTGGCCCGTGGGGATCATGGACGCCCTGGCCTTGTCGGGCAGCACATAGCCGACGGCGTCACCGGCGGTGCTCACGAACCAGAGTGTGCCGTCCGCCGTCGCCAGCATGTGGTTGGCCGTGAACGGGGTGTCGATGCGTGTGAGCGTGCCGCTCGCGACGGTGTACTTGAAGATGACCTTCTCCTTGGTGGCCACCCACACGACGTCGCCCGCCGGGGCGGCCGCGACGTCCCGGGGCTCGGTCCCGAGGACGATGGCGGGACCGAAGGCGCCGGTGCTCACGTCATAGCCCACCAGCGCCTTGCCACCGGGGGAGGTGAGCCAGTAGCGACCCCGCTGCTGTGCCGGGATCGCGATGCCGTACAGGCCGTCCGGGTACATCATCGAGTACGAGACGCCGCCGCCGGCCTCGATGAAGGCCAGCTGGTTCCAGCTGATCAGCGGTGCGACGAGGCGGGGGCGCCCCTCCTTGCTCATGCCCAGGGCCAGCGCCCGGCAGTCCGTCGCGCCGTTCAGCGGGTACACCTGGTACTGGCCGTCGGTCATGCACTTGACGAAGGCCGAGCCCTGCTCCCCGGTGATGAACGTCCAGACCCCGTGGCCCGTCCAGCTGACGACGGAGTTGGCGGTTCCGGTGACTCCCGAGCCCGGACTGAAGACGGTGTTGCCCCAAGGGCTGCGGGGCTCGAAGTGGCCCATGACGCCCTGGGCGGTGACGAACCATACGTTCCGGTCGTCGTTGTGCCAGGCCACGTCGACGGCGGAGGCGTCGATGGGGAACGTGTCGGAGTCGGTGAGGGGCGGCGGCGCTGCGGATGGCATGCTGATTCTCCTTCCGGCGGACGGGGAACGGTCCGGGTGGCGCGGCGCGCCGTCAGGCCGGCGTGATCGTCAGGGTCGTGGCGGCGTGCGGCTCGGTGTTGCCGAGGCCGACGCTGAGGATCGCGTCCTCCTGGACATCGCCCGCGATCACGGTGGGCAGGGCGACCCGGCCCCGCTGATCGGTGATGATCACACGCTCATGGGTGCCGTCCGCGAAGGCCGCGCCCTCGGCGTCGATCCGGCAGGTGAGGGGGACGCCCGGCACGGGGCGCCCGTTGGCGACGTACTCGGCGACGAGCGGCTGGGCGACCTCGTCCTTCATATGGATCTCCGCCTCGCCCTGGGACACGATCTGGGTGCGGCCCATGCGCGAGGGGGCCCCGTACGGGGGCGGGGGCACCGTGTAGCTGCCCACGGTCTTCCTGGTCGGGTTGGTGTACCAGAGCTTGCCGTCGGCCGCGACGCAGACGCCCTTGGCGGTGCCGCCGTTGGGCAGCTGCACCAGGGAGCCGTTCGTGTTCAGACGCGGGTCGAACTCGTGCAGTCCCGCGCTGGAGGCCACCCACAACGCGCCCGTCGTGCTGAACGCCAGTTGCTGGGGGACCGCCGTTCCCAGGTCCACGGTGCGCGCGGTGTTGGTGCCGAGGTCATAGCGGATGACCTGGTTGGGGTTGGTGGCGGTCAGCCATACCGCGGTCGTGTCAGCGATGACGTAGAAGGGCTTCTGACCGGTCCGGAGCACCGGGATCGGTTCCCATGCCATCGCACCGGGGGAGCGGCGGTAGAGGCCGTTCTCGCTCCTGACCGGGTTGGTGGTCCTGCTCTGGCCCGTGGCCCAGTAGGTGTGGGTCTTCTCGTCGGCCGCGGTGGTGACGGCCACGTCCCAGAGCCAGGTGCTCTGGCTGACCGGCATCCGGTCGATGGTGCCGTGGCTGGGGGTGAGGATGCCGACGTAGCTGTGCTGGGGCTCGGCGAACAGGAGGCTGTACTCGTAGTCCGGAGCGCCGGTGGTCCCGTGGTTGGTGGTCCGGAGCTTGATGCTCTCGGCCTTGGCGTCGGCCTCCAGCGGGAAGAACTGGACGGCGTTCATCCCCGTCGTCTCCATGATCACGATGGGGTCTTCCTGCGTCGGCGGTGCCGGAGCGGCGAACCAGACCCGCTGGAGACCGTCGGGGTCCTTGATGATTCCCGCACTGAGCTGGGGAATCATCGAATGGTTCACCACCATCTGACTGTTCCCGGCATTGGGATTGATCCGGATGATGGCCTTGCTCGAGGTGGTCACCCAGAGATACCTCGCGTTCCCCTGGGCCAGTGAGTGGGGCGTGTAGTTCCCGATGGAGTATTCCTGGATCGTTCCGGGATCCGGCACTGTGGTATTCCCCCTCCGGTCCGTGTGATGGTCGCCTGAACGCGTCGGGCCCGCGCGGCAGCGCACGACAGGGAAAGCGGCAGGAGTTCCGGTGGCTCGCGCGGGGGCGGCGTTCGGCTGGTCGAGACTATGCCGTCAGCACTGGCCCCGGCACCCGGGCGAACCGGCCACCCGGAGCCCGTGCCCACGGCTTCCGGACAAGGGGCGGGGTCACCTGGCCCGCAGTGGCGTCCGAGCCGCGGAACAGGGCTGTCCGGTCATGGCTGTTCCGGATTCTGGCCGGGCGGCTCCGGGGCGCACTCATGAGGGTCAAGAGCGCGCGCACTCCGCCGTAGCGGCAGAAAAATGTGGCCGGAATGCATTCAAGAACCGTTTTTCTGCCCGGATGGGAATGGCCTGATGGCGGAAAAGCGAACATCCCATAATTGGTTCGGACTTTATGGTCTTTATGAGGTGCGTGGGTCGGCTGGGCCTCCGGCGCGACAGCCCCGGAAGGGAGGCGCACGATGGAGAGGGGGCCCACGGCGGGGACGTGAGACGCGAAACGACACGATCGGGAAGACCCATGCGAGCGACATTGATCTACGGCGCCGGTGACATCCGGGTGGAGCACGTACCCGACCCCCGTATCGAGAACCCCACGGACGCCGTGGTGCGCGTCGTCCGCTCGTGCGTCTGCGGCAGCGACCTGTGGCCCTACGGCTCCAGACCGGCCACCGAGGAAGGCGAGCGCATCGGCCACGAATTCCTCGGCGTGGTGGAGGAGACCGGCCCGGAGGTCACCGGGCTGAAGGCCGGCGACCTCGTGGTCGCGCCGTTCGCCTACGCCGACAACACCTGCCGGTTCTGCGCCGAGGGCCTCCACACCTCCTGTCCGCGCGGCGGGTACTGGGGGCAGGACGGCGTGGACGGCGGCCAGGGCGAAGCCGTGCGCAGCCCCTGGGCACAGGGCACCCTGGTCAAGCTCCCCGTCGGGGAGGACTCCGCCCTGCTGCCGTCGCTGCTCACCCTCTCCGACGTCTTCTGCACCGGCCACCACTGCGCCGTCACGGCCGGCGTCGACGCCCGTACGACGGTGACGGTCATCGGCGACGGCGCCGTCGGCCTGTCCGCGGTGCTGGCCGCCAGGCGGCTCGGCGCCGAGCGGATCCTGCTCATGGGCCGCCACGAGGCCCGCACCGCCCTCGGGCGCGACTTCGGCGCCACCGACGTCATCCCCGAACGCGGCGACGAAGGCGTCGCGCGCGTACGGGAACTGACGGGCGGTGAGGGCACCCACAGGGTGCTGGAGTGCGTCGGCACCAAGCCCGCCCTGGCCACGGCGCTCGCGGTGGTGCGCGACGGCGGTGTGGTGAGCAGGGTCGGCGTGCCGCAGTACGAGGAGGGGCCGGCCGGGTACGAGATGTTCAGCCGCAACGTCACCCTCACCGGCGGGGTCGCGCCCGCCCGCGCCTACATCGAGGAACTGCTGCCCGACGTCCTGGACGGCACGATCGAACCGGGCAGGGTCTTCGACCGCACCGTCGGCCTGGACGGCGTCCCCGACGGCTACCGCGCCATGGCGGACCGCCGGGCCCTGAAGGTGCTCATCGCCCCCTGAACCGGCCCGCCTGCCCTGGAATCCTTGGGCTCGCGAACATACGGATGTCGTCGGCCGCCCAGAGCACGAACCGTTCGACCGGGGTCACCTCGTGCCCCGGCACGGGCCGGAACCGGAACCGCTTGAGCAGCACGGCCAGGACCAGCTCCGCCTCGACCATGGCCAGGCCGGCGCCCTCGCAACCACGCGGCCCGAGCCCGAACGGGATGTAGGCCAGCCTCGGCCGCCTGGCCACCTCCTCCGGTGTGAACCGCTCGGGCACGAACCTCCCGGGCTCCGGCCAGTATTCGGCGTTCATATGGACGGCCCAGAACGGATAGAAGACCGTCGCCCCGGCCGGGATCTCGTACTCGCCCAGCGTCAGGGCCTCGGTCGTCTCCCGCGCCCCGTACGGGCCCGGAGGGTAGAGCCGCATCGCCTCCTTGAGGACCATCTCCAGGTAGGTGAGCCGCCGCAGGTCGGCGTACCCGGGCGCCGCACGGTCACCGAGGACGCGGTCGAGCTCGTCGGCGACGCGTCCGGCCACCTCGGGGTGCCGGCCCAGCAGATGCAGGGTCCACGACACGGCCACCCCGGTCGTGTGATGGGCCGCCAGCATCGTCATCATGACGGTGTCGCGGATCCGCGCGGGTCGCTCACCGGCGTCGACGAGCGCCCCGACCAGATCGCTCCGGTCCGCGCGGCCGCCCGCGCGACGCGCCGCGACCACCCGGTCGACCACCGCGCGCAGATAGGCCAGGGCCTCCTCCGCCCGCCCGGCGCTCTCCTCCCGGTCATCGGTGCCCGGCGCCCGGTAGAGCCGCCCCAGGTATTCGGTGAGCACCTCCTCGAACGCGGTGACGACACGGTCGGGGTCCTCGACGTCGCCTCCCAGCGCGTACGCGCAGATCATCCGCAGCGACAGCGCGGTGAGGTCCTTCTGCGACTCGACGGGCCCCCGGCCGGCCCGCTCGGCCCAGCGGTCGGCCACCGCCGTCGCCAGCTCGGTGAACCGTGCGAAGTGCCGCTCGTGGGAAGGCCGCCCGGCCAGCACCGACAGCAGCAGACGCCGCCACGGCATGTGCTCGTCGGCCGGCAGCACCTGGAGGTTCCCCGCCTCGCACAGCGGGGCGAGGAACTCGAACAACCGCTCGGGACGCTTGTCGAGGTGAGCCGTGGCCTCCAGCAGCACCGGGTCGGCGACCGACACGGCCGTCTCCGCGCCGGGAAGCTGGAACCGTACGACGGGCCCGTACTCGGCGTGCAGCCGCAACTGGTAGGTGTGCAGTCCGCCCGCTGCCGCCACGGCGCCGACACCACCGTCCGGCCGGGGCTCGGGACCGGGGATACGCATGACCATTCCTTCCCTCTTCCCTCCGACCTTCCCTCCGACAGACCGATTCACGGGGCAGCGCGCGGAATCCGCAAGACCATGACCGGCCACGGCGCACCCGTCGGCCGCCGGACCGGCCCTCCGCCCCGCCGCACCTGAATGGACGCCGTCACGGGGCGCCGGGCCGGGGCACCGGTGATCCTTGCGACAGGAGCCCCCGCCGCAGCCAGAAGCCGGAGCCGCCGTGCCGCTCTCCCCGCACCCGCCCCGCTCGCCGCGCCGACGGCTCCGGCACCTGGCCGCCGCGGCGGCAACGTTCGTCGCACTGCTGCTGACAGCCTGCGACGGCGGCCCCCAGCCGGACGCGTCCACAGCGAGCGGTGGAGCCGCACGGCCGTCGAACGTGCCGCTGACCTACCTGCCGGCGGGCAGTGCGGGCGGCAGACTGAGCGCGCCCCGGCTCCAGGCCACCGTCGGCATCGGCTCGCGGGTGGTGAACCTGCTGGTGGACACGGGCTCCACCGGGCTGAAAGTGCTCGCCTCCGCCGTCGGGGACGCCGCGACCCCCACCGGCGCCACCGGCGGCAGCAGCTTCCTCAGCGGGCTGAGGATCAGCGGCCGGGAGGCCCGGGCCACCCTCCGGCTCGGCTCCGCCACCGCCGGCGACCAGAGCATCCTGCTCGTCGACTCGCTGAGATGCGTCGACCAGGTCCCCGACTGCGCGGCGGCGCACGGCGGAACCCCGGAGGAGTTCGGCGGGGTCTTCGACGGCATCCTCGGCATCGGCATGGCCGAACGCGACCAGGGCGTCAAGGGCTGTTGCGCCAACCCCATGTCGGGCCTCACCGGCGACGGATCCTTCATCGTCCACTTCGACGAGGAACACCCCCAGCTGAGGCTCAACCCACCGCCGAGGACCGTGGAGCGGTTCAGGACCGTCAGCCTGAAACGGACGGTCACCGCGCCACCCCGGCCCGGCGCCGCCCCGACCGCGCTGACCTCCTGGGACCCCGCCCCCATGGAGGCGTGCCTGACCGTGACCGCCGTCCTGGACCACGAGTGCGCCCCCGTCG
>NZ_JAILXP010000307.1 GCF_020740895.1 Streptomyces sp. UNOB3_S3
CGTACGGGGGTGGGGGTGCGGCGGTGGGCGGCGGCGAGCTCCTGCAGCCGGTTGGTCGCGGGCGCGCGCCAGATGTGGCAGATGGCCAGGGCCAGGGCGTCGGCGGCGTCCGCGGGCTTGGGCGGCGCGTCGAGCCTCAGCAGCCTGGTGACCATGGCGCCGACCTGGGCCTTGTCGGCCCGGCCGGAGCCGGTGACGGCGGCCTTGACCTCGCTGGGCGTGTGGAGGGCGACGGGGAGCCCGCGCCGGGCGGCGCACAGCATGGCGACCGCGCTGGCCTGGGCGGTGCCCATGACCGTACGGACGTTGTGCTGGCTGAAGACCCGCTCGACGGCCACGTACTCGGGCCGGTACTCGTCGAGCCACTGCTCGATGCCGCGCTCTATGAGGACGAGGCGGTCGGCCACGTCCGCGTCGGCCGGGGTGCGGACGACGCCCACTCCGGCCATGCGCAACGGGCGGCCTGCGACGCCCTCGACCACTCCGACGCCGCACCGCGTCAGTCCCGGGTCCACGCCCAGTACCCGCATCGCGCCCCTCCCTCCGCTCACCTGCTCGGGCAGGCTATCGGCTGCCACTGACAACGGCCGTTCACGCCGACGGGCCGGCGGGACATGTGTCCCGCCGGCCCGTCGGCCGGCCGCAGCCGGAACGCTTACGCGTCGACCTTGGCCATGACCTCGTCGGAGACGTCGAAGTTGGCGAAGACGTTCTGGACGTCGTCGCTGTCCTCGAGCGCGTCGATCAGCTTGAAGATCTTGCGGGCGCTTTCCTCGTCGAGCTCCACCTGCATGGTGGGGACGAAGTTGGCCTCGGCCGAGTCGTAGTCGATGCCGGCCTCCTGGAGGGCGGTGCGGACCGCGACCAGGTCGGTGGCCTCGCTGAGGACCTCGAAGCTCTCGCCGAGGTCGTTGACCTCTTCGGCACCGGCGTCCAGGACCGCGCCGAGGACGTCGTCCTCGGTGAGCTCGCCCTTGGGGACGATGATGACGCCCTTGCGGTTGAAGAGGTAGGACACCGAGCCCGGGTCGGCCATGGAGCCGCCGTTGCGGGTCATGGCGACGCGGACGTCACCGGCGGCGCGGTTGCGGTTGTCGGTGAGGCACTCGATGAGGACCGCGACACCGTTGGGGCCGTAGCCCTCGTACATGATCGTCTCGTAGTCGGCGCCGCCGGCCTCGAGGCCGCCGCCGCGCTTGACCGCGGAGTCGATGTTCTTGTTCGGGACCGACTGCTTCTTCGCCTTCTGGATGGCGTCGTAGAGCGTCGGGTTGCCCTCGATGTCGACGCCGCCCATGCGGGCCGCGACCTCGATGTTCTTGATCAGCTTCGCGAAGAGCTTGCCGCGCTTGGCGTCGATCACGGCCTTCTTGTGCTTCGTCGTAGCCCATTTAGAGTGGCCGGACATCTCGCCTGTCTCCTTCGCGTAACCAAATTCAGAACGAACGACAGAGATCCTACCGGGATCTCACGACCGGGTGGAGCGGACCATCCCCACGAACAGCTCGTGGACCCGGTGGTCGCCCGTGAGCTCCGGATGGAAGGACGTGGCCAGCACGTTTCCCTGCCGGACGGCGACGGTGTGGCCGTCGTGGGTGGCGAGGACCTCGGCCGCCGCGCCCACGGACTCGACCCAGGGGGCGCGGATGAAGACGCCCTCGACGGGGCCGCCCTCGACGCCGGCCACCTCGACCGACGCCTCGAAGGACTCGTTCTGCCGGCCGAAGGCGTTGCGGCGCACGATCATGTCGATGCCGCCGAGGGTCTCCTGGTCCTCACGGCCGTCCAGGATCTTGTCGGCGAGCATGATCATGCCGGCGCAGGTGCCGTAGACGGGCATCCCGGCCCGGACGCGCTCGCGCAGCGGCTCCAGCAGACCGAAGATCACCGCGAGCTTGGACATGGTGGTGGACTCGCCGCCGGGTATGACCAGGCCGCCGACCTCGGCGAGCTCCTCGGGCCGGCGCACGGGCCGGGCGAGGGCGTCGGCCGCGGCCAGGGCCACGAGGTGTTCGCGGACGTCGCCCTGGAGGGCGAGGACGCCGATGGTGGGGGTGGACACGGTGGGGTCTGCCTCTCGGATCGGATGCGGCGGGGCGGTCGGGCCGGCCGGTGGGCCGCACCCTCCGGCCGCCGGTGGTACGCCCGGTGGGCGGCCCGCATGCCGTCGCGGACCGCCCACCCGGGATGAACGTGTGCTACCAGCCGCGGTTGGCGTAGCGCTCGGCCTCGGGCAGGGTGTCGCAGTTGATGCCGACCATGGCCTCGCCCAGGTTGCGGGAGGCGTCCGCGATGACCTTCGGGTCGTCGTAGAAGGTGGTGGCCTTCACGATGGCGGCGGCGCGCTTGGCCGGGTCGCCGGACTTGAAGATGCCGGAGCCGACGAAGACGCCCTCGGCGCCCAGCTGGCGCATCAGCGCGGCGTCGGCCGGGGTGGCCACGCCACCGGCGGAGAACAGCACGACCGGCAGCTTGCCGAGCTCGGCGACCTCCTTGACCAGCTCGTAGGGGGCGCGCAGCTCCTTGGCGGCGGCGAAGAGCTCGTGGTTGTCGAAGCCGCGCAGCTTGGCGATCTCGTTCTTGATCTGGCGCAGGTGGCGGACGGCCTCGACGACGTTGCCGGTGCCGGCCTCGCCCTTGGAGCGAATCATGGCCGCGCCCTCGGCGATGCGGCGCAGGGCCTCGCCCAGGTTGGTGGCACCGCAGACGAAGGGGGTGGTGAAGGCCCACTTGTCGGAGTGGTTGACCTCGTCGGCCGGGGTGAGGACCTCGGACTCGTCGATGTAGTCGACGCCGAGGGACTGGAGGACCTGGGCCTCGACGAAGTGGCCGATGCGGGACTTGGCCATGACCGGGATGGAGACGGCGTCGATGATGCCCTCGATCATGTCCGGGTCGGACATCCGGGCCACGCCGCCGTCCTTGCGGATGTCGGCGGGCACCCGCTCCAGAGCCATGACCGCGACCGCGCCGGCGTCCTCGGCGATCTTCGCCTGCTCCGGGGTGACGACGTCCATGATCACGCCGCCCTTGAGCTGCTCCGCCATGCCGCGCTTGACGCGCGCGGTGCCGGTCTCCGGAGTGTGGGGCGTGCTGGGGGTGGACACGATGTGACCTCGCTATCAAGGGCCGGTGATGCTGCATCGTCATCAAACCGGCGTTCGAGGGAGCGGAAAAAGGGCCAATCCGGGGTCAGTGGCCTGCCCGGTCGGCCAGGGCGGCCGGAGGCTCGTCGTCCATCTCGAAGGCCATCGGGAAGGGGGCGTGACCGGCCAGCCGGAACCAGCGCACCTTGCGGTGCCGGCGCAGCGCCCGGGCCGCCCGTACCGCGTCGTTGTGGAACCGGCGGGCCATGGGCACCCTGCGGACCGCCTGGGTCAGCTCGGCCAGCGCCTCCTCGCCCCCGGGCGCCTGCCGTACGGCCTCCACCTGCGGGACCTCGGCGAAGACGGCCCGCAGCGCCTGGCTGAGCTCGCTCTCGGCGACCTCGCGGTGCTCCTCCTCGGTCTGCCGGGCCGCGTGGGCGGCCTGGTACATCACCATCGACGCGGCCGGATCGAGGATCCCGGCGGTGGCAAGCTCCTGGGCTACCGAGGCGCGCCGGAGCAGCTGGGCGTCCAGGGCCGCGCGGGCGGCGTCGATACGGCTGTGCAGCCGGTCCAGCCGGCCGGCTGTCCAGCTGAGGTAGACGCCGATGACGACCAGGGCGGCCGCGATCCAGATCAGTGTGGTCACGCCGGGTCACGTTACCGTCCGGCACCCGGGCGGGTGCCCGGCAACCGCCGGAGGTCTCCACCCGGGGGTGGAGAGCGGGGTGGAGGCGGCTTCCGGGAAACCGGCCCTGGCTCCGATCCGTCTCCACCCGCCCGGCTCCTAACGTCGAAGCAGATCGCCGGATCGCCGTGCCGGACCATACCGGACGGCCTCGCCGCCGAACCGCTGGAGGCATCTCATGGACCGCATGGAATCGCGTGGCGCGCGCCCCGCGCGGGCGCTCCTCGCGCCCCTCGCCATCAGCGTCGCGCTGCCCCTCGCCGTGTACTACGCGCTGCGCGCCCACGGCACCGCCCAGTGGCAGGCGCTGCTGCTGAGCAGCGCCATACCGGCGGCGCACGCGCTGGTCACGGCGGTGGTGCGGCGGCGGGCGGAGGTCTTCGACCTGCTGATCGTGGCGCTGCTCGCGGTCTCGGCGGTGACGTCGCTGATCAGCGGCAGCCCCCGGGTGCTGCTGCTGAAGGACGCGGGGCTCCCGGCGGTGCTGGGGGTGTGGATCCTGGGGACCTTGTTCGCGGCACGGCCCTTCGCCTTCCAGTTCGGGCGGCGGCTGAGGGGGCCCTCGGCGGAGGAAGCGGCCGAGCGTCTCTGGGACGGAATGCCGGAGTTCCGGGCGGCTCTTCGAAGTCTGACGATGCTCTGGGGCGGGATCGAGCTGCTCGACGCGGCGCTGAGCACGGTGGAGGCGCTGTCGCTGCCGGTCGATGTGGTGCCGGTGCTCGGCAGGTTCCAGTCGATCGGCCTGATCGCCCTGGTCGCGGTCGTCACGATCCGGCGCAGCCGCGGCTTCCGGGCCGTCCATGGGATGGGGCTCTTCGGGGTGCGGCCCGCCGGGGCACCGGCCGCCGAGGAGATACCGGACCGGGCCGGGGCCTGACGGGGGGGACGAGCCCGGCCGGACCGCCCACGGGGGTGGTGGTCCGGCCGGGCCGGGCGTCGGGGCTAGTCCCGGGCGAGGCCGAAGCGGGCGCGGAGGCTGGTGCGTTCGTCGGCGGCGACCGAGGCCGCGCCGGCCGTGACCGTCTCGTAGACGGCCAGGATGTCGGCGCCGACGGTCGACCAGTCGAAGCGGCGGACGTGGCGGCTGCCCCGTTCGCTCAGCTCCGCCCGCCGGGCGGGGTCGGCCAGCAGCCGCAGGGCCGCGTCGGCGAGGTCGTCCGCGTCCTCGTTGGCGAAGAGCTCGCCGGCCGCTCCCTGGTCGAGGACCTGCGCGAAGGCGTCCAGGTCGCTGGCGAGGACGGGCGCGCCGGCGGACAGCGCCTCGACGAGGATGATGCCGAAGGACTCGCCGCCGGTGTTGGGGGCGACATAGAGGTCGACGCTGCGCAGCAGGCGGGCCTTGTCCTCGTCGCTGACCATGCCGAGGAATTCGACGTTGCCGCGCATCTCGGGGGGCAGTCCGGCGACGGCCTCCTCCTCGTCGCCTCGCCCGGCGACCAGCAGCCGGGTGTCCGGGCGCTCGGCGAGGATCCTCGGCAGGGCGCGCATCACCACGGGCAGGCCCTTGCGGGGCTCGTCGATCCGGCCGATGAAGCCGATGGTGCCGCCCTGCCAGTCGGCGCGGGGCTCGGCGGAGGCGAAGAAGTCCACGTCGACGCCGTTGGGGATGACGACGGCGTCGCCGCCCAGGTGCTCGACCAGGGTGCGGCGGGCGTATTCGCTCACGGCGATACGCGCGCTGATCTTCTCCAGGGCGGGCTGGAGGATCGGATAGGCCGCGATCATGGCGCGGGAGCGGGGGTTGGAGGTGTGGAAGGTCGCCACGATGGGGCCCTGTGCGGCCCAGCAGGACAGCAGTCCCAGGGACGGGGAGGTGGGCTCGTGGATGTGGATGACGTCGAAGTCGCCGTCGTGGAGCCAGCGGCGCACTCGCGCGGCGGAGAGGAAGCCGAAGTTCAGCCGGGCCACGGAGCCGTTGTAGGGCACGGGGACGGCCCGGCCGGCGGAGACGACGAACGGTGGCAGCGGGGTGTCGTCGTCGGCGGGTGCCAGCACCGACACCTCGTGGCCCAGCCGGATGAGGTGCTCGGCCAGGTCACGGATGTGGAACTGGACGCCTCCGGGGACGTCCCAGGAGTACGGGCAGACGATCCCGATCCTCACGGTTTCTCCGTTCCGGAGCTCTCGGCGGGGGGCCGGGGACGCCGGTCGAGATCGGCGAGCCACAGCCGCTGGAGCATGTGCCAGTCCTGGGGGTGCGCGGCGATGCCGGAGGCGAAGGCGTCGGCCAGTCGCTGGGTCATGGCGGCGGCCTTCTCGGCCCGGGTGCCCGTCGTGGGCACCTCGATGGGTCCGTGTATCCGGCCGCGCATCACCGGGGAGCGGTCGTACCAGAGGGTGGCCGGCAGCAGCACGGCGCCCGTCTGGACGGCCAGTACGGCGGGCCCGGCGGGCATCTTCGCCGGTTCGCCGAAGAAGCTGACCTCGATGCCGGAGGAGGACAGATCGCGGTCGGCCACCAGGCAGACCACCCCGCCGGCGCGCAGCCGCCGGGCGAGGGTGCCGAAGGCGCTGCCGCCCGCGTGGGGCAGCACCTCCATACCCAGCCCCTCGCGGTAGGCCACGAAGCGGTCGTAGAGGGACTCGGGCTTGAGGCGCTCGGCCACGGTGGTGAAGGGCTGGTTCATCGCGGTGGTGAGCCAGGCCCCGGCGAGGTCGTAGTTGCCCATGTGGGGCAGGGCCAGGACGACGCCCCGGCCGGAGGCCAGGGCCTCCTCCAGGTGGTGGCGGTCCTGGGGGGCGAATCCGGTGCGGACGCGCTCCGTGCTCCAGGAGGGGAGCCGGAAGGACTCCATCCAGTAGCGCATGTAGGAGCGCATGCCCGCCCGGGAGAGTTCGGCGAGCCGTTCCGGGTCCGCGTCGGGGACGACCCGGGCGAGGTTGGCCTCCAGGCGCAGCACGCCCTTGCCGCGTCGTTTCCAGGCCACGTCGGCGATCCGGCGCCCCAGCTCGGCGGCGACGGGTTCGGGCAGCTTGTTGACGGTGCCCCAGCCGAGCCCGTAGAGGGTGTCGGTCAGCCGTTCCCTCACGCGCCCTCGCCCCCGTCGGCGGCCGTGGCGGCGTCCGCCTCGGCGGCCTCGCGGCGTACGGTCACCACGCGCTGGATCAGGGTGATCAGGCTGCCGACGGCCACGATCCACAGGGCGATGGGCAGCAGGACGTCGATGTGCGGCACGCCGAACTTGTGGAGGCCGGAGAAGCCGCAGGCCACCAGGGAGATCACCAGGCGTTCGGCGCGTTCGACCAGGCCGTTGACGTTGACGGGCAGGCCGATGCTCTCGCCGCGCGCCTTGGTGTAGGAGACCACCTGGCCGCTGGCGAGGCAGAAGATGGCCACCGCGCACAGCAGGGTGTCGTCGCCGCGCCCCGCGTACCAGAGGGCGAGGCCGCCGAAGATGGCCGAGTCGGCGACCCGGTCGAGCGTCGAGTCGAGGAAGGCGCCCCAGCGGCTGGACCGGCCGAGCTGACGGGCCATGTTGCCGTCGACGAGGTCGGAGAAGACGAACAGGGTGATGACGACCGTGCCCCAGAAGAACTCACCCTGGGGGTAGAAGACCAGCGCTCCCGCCACCACGCCACCGGTACCGATGAGGGTCACCGCGTCGGGGCTGACGCCGAGGCGGATGAGCAGGGCGGCGAACGGCGTGAGAACACGCGTGAAGAACGCACGCGCGTACTTGTTCAGCATGGCCTTCCCGGAGGGTCGTGTGCGGGCCGGGTGGTCGGAAGGACACCGGCTGGCCCATCGTAGCCAGGCGGCCGGGGGCCGCCGCGCGCACGTCGCGCACCTGGCCCATGGCGCAGGTCACGCCCGTCCCCGGCCGGGGCGTCGCCGGCCGGCGGGTTGCGTTCGCGTGTGCGACGTATGGACGCAGCGTGACCACGGTGGAAAGCTCGAAGGACCGCAGGTGTCGACCGGGAGGCGAGACACATGGGCGAGAAGACGAGTACGCATCCAGGGGCCGCCGGCAGGGCCGTGACGGCCGACCGGCCCGGCAACATCCGGAACGTGGTGCTGGTCGGCCACAGTGGCTCCGGCAAGACGACGCTGGTGGAGGCACTGGCCCTGGCCACCGGCGCGGTCAATCGCGCGGGCCGGGTCGAGGACGGCGCGGCCGTCTCCGACTACGACGAGATCGAGCACCGCCAGCAGCGCTCGGTCCAGCTGTCGCTGGTGCCGGTCGAATGGGCCGGGATCAAGGTCAATCTGCTGGACACACCCGGTTACGCCGATTTCGTCGGCGAGCTGAGGGCCGGTCTGCGCGCGGCGGACGCGGCCCTTTTCGTCGTCTCGGCGGCGGAGGGCGTCGAGGGCATCACCGGGCCGACCCGGATGGTCTGGGAGGAGTGCGCGGCGGTGGGCATGCCGCGCGCGATCGTGGTGACGCACCTGGAGGCGGCGCGGGCGGACTTCGAGGTGATGACGGAGGCCTGCCGCGCGGCCTTCGGCGGCGACTCCTCCGACAGCGTGCTTCCCCTCTACCTTCCGCACCACGGCCCGGAGGGCGGTGACGGCCACCGCCCGGTGACCGGGCTGACCGGGCTGCTCACCCGGCGGGTCTTCGACTACTCCTCCGGCGCCCGGACCGAGTCCGAGCCCGGCGCCGAGGCGCTGCCCGGCATCGAGGAGGCCCGTAACCGCCTCATCGAGGGGATCATCGCCGAGAGCGAGGACGAGACCCTCATGGACCGCTATCTCGGCGGTGAGGAGATCGACGTCAAGACGCTGATCGAGGATCTGGAGCGGGCCGTGGCGCGCGGCAGCTTCCATCCCGTGCTGGCGGCGGCCCCGGCCGCCGACGGCGCCCGGCAGGGCCTGGGCACCGTGGAGCTGCTGGAGCTGGTCACCGGCGGCTTCCCCACCCCCACCGAGCGCGCGGTCCCCGCCGTCACCACC
>NZ_JAILXP010000308.1 GCF_020740895.1 Streptomyces sp. UNOB3_S3
CCCCGGCCACCCAGGACCCCACCCGGACCCCGGCGCCCACGGGCTACTTCGGCACCTGGCAGACCACCTTCGACAGCGGCGCGGGCCCCAACTACCGGACGATCACCGTCTCGGAGGCGGGCGACGTCACCATCCAGGGCAGCGGCACCCTCTCCGACGGCACGTCCTACACCTGTGGGTGGCACGCGACGAGGACCGGAGGCGGCGGGGGCTCGATGCGCCTGGGCCCGTCGGCCGTCACCCAGGCCAACCCCGCGTCCGCCTGCCAGCCCGGCTCCTCGTCCGACCTGACCCTGCTCCCGGACGGGCGGATGCGGCGCTCCTTCACGGACTCCGGAACGAAGGACGCCTCGCTGGTCTACAGCAGGACCGGCTGAGCCGAGTCGCCACGTGTACCGGCTACCCGCGGCAGGGGGTGCGGGTAGCCGCGGGGACATCCGGTCGTGGGAGGCGCGGGGCGTCCCTCAGCGGACGTAGTTCTTCAAGGGCTCCGTATCGAGAGTGATGTTCACCGGGCCGGGAAGAGTGACCTGCTCTCCGAAGGGGGCGCGGTGGATGTCGAGGTATCCGCGTTCCGGGTCAGGGTTGGTGTGTACGGCCACGACCCCGGCGTCGCGGTCGACCAGAACATGGACAGGAATGCCGGCGGCAGCGTAGGCGGCCGGCTTCTCCCGCCGGTCACGGCGGTCGGTGTCCCCGTCGTACGAGGTGACCTCGACGGTCATCAGCACGCCGTCGGGGTCGGCCCACTCACCGTGCCCGGCGAAGTGATCCACGGGCACGAGCACCCCGTCCGGACGGGCTCTGCCCTTGCGGTATTCGCCGACCTTCAGCCCGCGAGTCGTGTAGAGATCGAGCTCGGGGCGCGCCTGCATGCAGCGCCTGAGCAGCCACATGATGATCGCGTCGTGATCCCCGTCGGCCACCGGCTTCTCCTCGATCCGTCCGTTGATGAACTCCAACGTGACGGTCTCGGGCGCGGCGGAGGCGATCTGCTCGAATTCCTCCACCAGCATGTGCGACGTGCGCTCGGCCATAACCGTCATGGTGCACTCCCTTCCAGGCGAAGGCCAGCCTCGCCGACCTTCGGCAGGCACCGGCTCCCTTTTCCTGCCGCTCCCCCGGACGGGTGACGGCATGGGGCTCGGCCCCGCGCCGTAGCGCGGGGCCTGGGCGGTGGACGACCTACGGCTGGTGCGTTCCCTTGCTGCCCCCGACGTCCTTCCGGCAGTCCGGCGTGCGGTCGGCGGGCGTCGTCACGGGCGCGCCGTCGAGGGCGCGGCAGAGCTGCGCGTGCAGGTGCTCCGCCTCGGCGGCGGAGAGCCGGAGGACGAGATCGGCGTGGAACCTGCCGTGCTGTTCCAGCCACAGGGGGACGGTGACGCTGCCGTCGGCCTCACGACGGACGGGCTTACCGGGGACACGGTTGATACGCAGGCCGTGACGCGGAGGAAGCGGGGGGAGCGGAGGCAACGGAACCGGGTTCGGGGTGAGCATCACGCGGCCACCGCCTGGGGAGCGAGCGCGGTGACGGGCGTGCCGATGCGGTGCCCGTGGATGGCCCACGGCCCGATGTCGATGCCGTCGAGGGCGAGCGCGAGGGCGGTACGGCGTCGGCGCTGCTCATGGGTGAGGCGGTGGGGGCGGAAGAAGGGGGTGAGGTCGGCGCGGGCAACGTGCCGGTCCGGCGTTCCGGGCAGCGACGGCGGTGTGAGGGCGCGGATCAGGAGGCGGAGGCCGGATGTGGTGCGGACGTGCTGCGCGGCGGTTCCGGTACCGGCGCGGCACGAGTCGTACGGCGACGGCGACGCGGCAGCGCGGCGGCGCGCTCCCGTGGCCGGGAACAGCAGGTTCAGGACGAGGGATAGTGTTCGTTGCAGGACGAGCCCGATACGGTTGGGCATGCTGACGCTCCTATGCGGCGTTGGCCGGCCCCGGGACGCGCACACGTCGCCGGGGCACACTGATGCATGGCTCAACTCGGAGCTGAGTCAAGGTGATAGGACGGTAGCCACACCGCTCACCCGCACACAACGTGTTGTATGGGCGGCCACCCAGAAGAGCGAGTCCACCGTCAGGATGTTGACACCTGTCCGGGTTGGGCGCCTTCGAGCCCGAGCCTGTTGGCTCTGACGCGGGCCAGGAGCGCACGCAGCCCATCGGGCGACACCTTGACGACCGCACTTGGGTCATCACTCTCCCGCAACAGGATGCGGCGGCCCCTCAGGGCCAGCTCGACACAGGCCCCGTCAGGCTGCTCCGAGAACGAGGACTTGAGCCACTGGATGCCCACTGCTCTCACGCCTCACAGTTGCTGCGCCACCTCGTGAATGAGGTCCCGTGAGCGGCTCGGGCTGAGGGCGCGTTGCTCCATACGGTCCAGCACCGCACGATAGTTCGCAAGATGGGTGTCCGCATGCAGAAAGACCGACCCTACGGGAGTGTCCGTCTGCACCGTGTCCAGTTGCGGAACGGGGCCGTACACATAGGTCGTTGTGCTCGCCGCAGCGGGAAACCCACCGATGTCGAACGGCAGGATGCGGACCACTACGTTTTCGCGCTCGGACTGCTCCAGCAGATGGTGCAGCTGGGTCCTGGCCACCCGGCTGCCACCGAACCGGATAAGCAGAGCCGCTTCGTGAATGATGAACGTGCAATGGGGCGCCCATGCCCCGTCGAGCACACCGCTGCGCCTGAGCCGGAAGGCGAGCTTGCGCTCGAAGTCGTCACGGGCCAGAGGCGGGACGGCTTCCCCGAACACAGCCCGCGCGTAGTCCTCGTGCTGGAGAAGCCCCGGCATGTGCGTGATCTGCGCCGAGCGGATGGCGACCGCATGGTGTTCGAGCTCGGCAAGGTCCAAAAGCGCCGCAGCGACCTGGCCACGGTACTCGTCCCACCAGTTCATGCCCACGAAACGCCGTTCGCTCGCCATCTCGGTGAGCGCGTCGATGTACGCGGCGTCCCGGCACGCGTAGTTGGCGGCCCACACGCGCACGCGGTCGGCACTCACGCCGAACCGTCCGGACTCGACGTTGCTGATGGTGGTCCGGTCGGTACCGTGCAGCGCGGCGGCCTTGGTCGGGGACAGCCCGGCGCGCTCGCGCATCTTGCTCAGTTCGGTACCCAACCGCCGCTGCCGCTCGGTCGGGGGCTTCCTGACCGACATCACGCTCCCCCTCGCACCACACTGTGGACCGCGCACACTGTGGCACAAACGACGGCGCCCCGGCGGTCGATGACCACCGGGGCGCCGTCACGCAATCGTGCCGCTTACGAGAGGAAGGAGTTGATCTCGATCGTCTCGTCACGGCCCGGGCCGACACCGATCGCGGAGATCGGCGCGCCCGACATCTCCTCCAGCGCCTTGACGTACGCCTGGGCGTTCTTCGGCAGCTCGGAGAAGGTCTTGGCCTTGGAGATGTCCTCGGTCCAGCCCGGCAGCATCTCGTAGATCGGCTTCGCGTGGTGGAAGTCGCTCTGGCTGTAGGGCAGCTCCTCGACGCGCTTGCCGTCGATCTCGTACGCGACGCAGACCGGGATCTGCTCCCAGCCGGTCAGCACGTCGAGCTTGGTGAGGAAGAAGTCCGTCAGACCGTTGACGCGGGTGGCGTAACGGGCGATGACCGCGTCGAACCAGCCGCAGCGACGGTCACGGCCGGTGGTGACACCGCGCTCGCCACCGATCGTGCGCAGCGCCTCGCCGTCCTTGTCGAACAGCTCGGTCGGGAACGGGCCGGCGCCGACACGCGTGGTGTACGCCTTGAGGATGCCGATCACGCGGTTGATCTTCGTCGGGCCCACGCCCGCGCCCGTGCAGGCACCGCCGGACGTCGGGTTCGAGGAGGTGACGAAGGGGTACGTGCCGTGGTCGACGTCGAGCAGCGTGCCCTGGCCGCCCTCGAAGAGGACGACCTTGCCCTCGTCGATGGCGTTGTTCAGGATCAGCGTGGTGTCGGCCACGAAGGGCTTGATCTGGTCGGCGTAGGCCAGCAGACCGTCGACGATCTGCGACGTCTCGATGGCGCGGCGGTTGTAGAGCTTCGCCAGGAGCTGGTTCTTCAGCTCCAGGGCCGCCTCGACCTTCTGGGTCAGGATCGACTCGTCGTAGAGGTCCTGCACCCGGATGCCCACGCGGTTGATCTTGTCCGCGTAGGTGGGGCCGATGCCCCGGCCGGTGGTGCCGATCTTGCGCTTGCCGAGGAAGCGCTCGCCCACCTTGTCGAGGGTGACGTTGTAGGGCGTGATCAGGTGCGCGTTACCGCTGATCAGCAGCTTGGACGTGTCGACGCCGCGCTCGTTCAGCCCGCTCAGCTCGGAGAGCAGGACCGCCGGGTCGACGACCACACCGTTGCCGATGACCGGGGTGCACCCCGGCGAGAGGATTCCGGAAGGGAGAAGGTGCAGCGCGTATTTCTGGTCACCCACGACGACCGTGTGGCCGGCGTTGTTGCCACCTTGGTAGCGCACCACATAGTCGACGGATCCACCGAGCAGGTCGGTGGCCTTTCCCTTGCCCTCGTCACCCCACTGAGCACCGAGCAGCACAAGTGCGGGCACAGGCGTACACCCCTTCCGGGCGGGGCATGTCCAACGTGCACAGGTGGCCTCCCGCCCGCGAGATACGGGCGTTCACCACCGCTAGAGCCGTCGAACCGGTGCCCCGGATAGACGAAGCCCCTGGCGCAACAGCGACAGGGGCTCTTGCACCGAGAGATTACCTGAGGAAGGACGAAGGTGTCGGCTCCAGACCCGAGCGGAGCGCAGCTGCTCGTCGTCATCGACCCGGTCGCCAGGCGTGTGGACGGCGAGTCCACGCGGATCGCGAGGGATGTGCTGTGCGCCGGAGCGGTGGCCAAAATCTGTCTCCCCGGCGGGCCGGAGGAGGTGGCGCGCGCGGTCGCCCGGCGCGGGCGGCGGCGGATCGTCGTGATCGGCGACGACCGGGCCCTGCTGCGCGTCGTGGGCCTGCTGCACCGCCGCCGCGAGCTGGCCGAGGCCCCGCTGGCGTGGGTGCCCGTCGGGGCGCTCCCCGCGGTGTCGGTGGCCCGGGTGCTCGGCGTCCCCCTGGGGACCGTGGCGGCCGCCAGGGCGGTGCTGGACGGCGCGGAGCGGCGGCTGGGGCTGCTGGCCGACGAGAGCGACGGCGTGGTGCTGGGCGGCCTCTGGGCGCCCGCGGGGGCCGTGCGGGCGGGGCGGGCGGCCCCGGCGGGCCAGCCTTCCGGTTCGCCGCCGCAGGCCGCCGCGGCGGTGCCGGCGCCCGGGAGCGGGCCCGAGGGCGGACCCGGCGGACCCGGTGGGTCCGGTGGGCCCGGTGGGCCCGGGCCCGGTGGGTCCGGTGGCCCGGGTGGTGGTCACCAGGCGTGGTGGACGCCGGCCGCCCGGACCGCCCGTACGGCCCTGACGCTGCTGTCCGGGCCGTCGGGGCGGCATCCGCTGCCGGGGGCGACGCGGCTGCGGGTGGAGGCGGACGGGGAGCTGCTGGCCGACCTCGACCGGCCGGTCGCGCGGGTCGCGGTGACGGCGGCGGGGGGCCTGGCCGAGGTCGTCGTCCACGCGGGCGGCCCCTCGGACCCCCCGGTCCGGGTCCTGGCCCGCACGGTCACGGTCTCCGGCCCGGACTTCCGCTACCGCGCCGACAACCGCGTCCGGGGGCCGGTACGGACGCGCACGTGGACGGCGGTCGGGGACGCGTGGGGGCTGACGCTGCCGCGCGAGTAGCGCGGCGGGGTCACCCGCCCGTGTCGTCCGCCCGTGTCCCCCACCCGTGTCACCCGCCCGGCCGGACCAGGCCCGCCTCGTACGCGAAGACCGCCGCCTGGGTGCGGTCCCGGAGGCCGAGCTTCACCAGGATGCGGCTGACGTGCGTCTTCACCGTCGACTCCGCCACCACCAGATGCGCCGAGATCTCCGCGTTGGAGCGCCCCTGGGCGACCAGCACCAGCACCTCCGTCTCCCGCTCCGTGAGGTCGCCGACGCGCTCCGGCGCGGGGGCCTTGTGGGTGCCCAGGCGGGAGAACTCCTGGATCAGCCGCTTGGTGACCGTGGGCGCCAGCAGCGCCTCGCCGTCGGCGACGATCCGCACACCGTCGGCGAGCTGGCGGGCGGAGGCGTCCTTCAGCAGGAAGCCGCTCGCCCCGGCGCGCAGCGCCTGGTAGACGTACTCGTCCAGGTCGAAGGTGGTGAGCACCAGCACCTTCGCGCCCGAGTCGGCGGCGACGATCTCCCGGGTCGCCTCCAGCCCGTTCATGTGGGGCATGCGGATGTCCATGAGCACCACGTCAGGCCGCAGCTCGGCGACCTTGCGGACGGCGTCGAGGCCGTCCACGGCCTCCCCGATCACCTCGATGTCGGGCTGGGCGCCCAGCAGGACGGAGAAGCCCTCGCGGACCATCATCTGGTCGTCGACGATCAGCACCCGGACGGTCATGCGGCGGCCCCGCCCGTCGTGACGGGGAGGAAGGCGACGACCTCGTAGCCGCCGTCGTCCGTGGGCTCCGCCGTCATCTCGCCGCCGAGCATCGTGACGCGCTCGCGCATGCCGAGCACGCCGTGGCCGGCGCCCGGGGAGGGCTTGGCGAGGCGGTCGGGGCGGCCGTTGACGATCCGCAGGCCGAGCCCGCCGAGGACGTAGGAGAGCTCGATCCGGGCCGTGGCGCCGGGCGCGTGGCGCAGGACGTTGCTGAGCGCCTCCTGGACGATGCGGTAGGCGGACAGCTCCACGCCCTGCGGCAGCGGCCGGACCGATCCGGTGGTCACCCGCTCCACGGCGAGCCCGGCGGAGCGGACGTTGGCCAGCAGCGCGTCGAGGTCGGCGAGCGTGGGCTGCGGGGCCTCGGGGGCGGCGAAGGCGTCCGGGTTCTCGGACCGTACGACGCCGAGGACGCGGCGCAGCTCGGTGAGGGCGGCCACGGCGTTCTCGCGGATGGTGGCGAAGGCGGCGGCCAGCTCGGGCGGGGTGTCCTGGACGCGGTAGGGCGCGGCCTCCGCCTGGATGGCGACCACGGACATGTGGTGGGCGACGACGTCGTGGAGCTCGCGGGCGATGTTCGTGCGCTCCTCCAGCACGGTCCGCCGCGACCGCTCGACCTCGGTGACGGCGACCTGCTCGGCGACCTGCTGCTTGGACTCGCGCATGGCGCGGACGGCGGCGACGACGAAGAGGAACATCCCGGAGATCACGGACATCTCGAAGACGTCGGTGTGGAGGCCGGAGCCGCGGGCGACGGAGATGAACACCTGGAAGGCCATGGTGATCAGCCACATCTCGGCGGCCAGCCGGGGGCGGGTGCGGAGGGTGACGATCACCATGACGGCGAGGTGGGAGACGAAGCCGCCGGGGGTCCACGGCCCGGCGCCGAGGACCACGGCGGAGACGAAGGCCGCGCCGATCGACAGCCACCAGGCTCCGACGGGCCGCAGCAGCGTGGTCACCAGGGGGATGCCCGCGAACAGCGCGAGGATCACGCCCGCGCTCGTCGACACGGACAGGGTGCCCAGCACGACCATCCCCGTGAACCCCACGACGATCGCGTGCGGCAGCCAGCGCGTGTAGCGGCCCAGCCCCCAGGGGGCCCTGCGGACCAGCGCGTGGCCGTCGCCGAGCGGCGGCAGCGGCCGGAAGGCGAAGGCGTCGGTGAACAGGTCCTTGCGTATCTCCTCGGTCGCGCTCTCGAGGATGCGCATCTCACCGTGCAGGCCGTTCGAGTCATGCGTCTTGGTCACACATCAACCGTAGGCAACCGGAGCGGACGCGTCGTCCGCTTGTCAGCCGATCTCCGGGGGTCCGTCTCAAGTACTACGCGAGGACCTCCCCCAGCGTCCGCGCCGCCCGTTCCGCCTCCGCGAAGGCCGTGTACAGCGGGGTGAAGCCGAAACGGAGCAGGTCCGGGGGCCGGTGGTCACCGACGACGCCGCGCCGGACGAGCTCGGCCATGGTCCCCGCGGCGGCCTCGGCCGGGGTGGCCCTCAGGGCCACCTGGCTGCCGCGCTCCGCGTGCGCGACGGGTGTGACGGACGCGACCCGGCCGGCCGGCAGGTACGCCTCCGCGCAGCGCAGGAAGAAGTCGGTGAGGGCGAGGCTCTTGGCGCGTACGGCCGTGAGGTCGACGTCGTCCCAGACGCCCAGGGCCGCGTCCAGCGCGAGCAGGGAGAGGATGTCCGGGGTGCCGACGCGGCCGCGCGGCGCGCCGCCGGCCGGGGCGTAGCCGGGGGCCATGCCGAAGGGGTCGGCGTGGGAGTTCCAGCCGGGCAGCGGGGAGTCGAAGCGGGGCTGGAGGTCGCGCCGGACGTAGAGGAAGGCGGGCGCCCCGGGGCCGCCGTTGAGGTACTTGTACGTGCAGCCGACGGCGAGGTCCACGCCGTGGGCGTCCAGGCCGACGGGCAGCGCGCCCGCGCTGTGGCACAGGTCCCAGACGATCCGCGCCCCGGTGGCGTGCACGGCGGCCGTGAGGGCGGGCAGGTCGTGGAGGCGGCCGGTGCGGTAGTCGACGTGGTTGACGAGGGCCACGGCGGTGCGGGGGCCGGCCGCGGCGGCGAGGTCGCCGACGGGGACGGCCCGGATCCGGCAGCCGGTGAGCCGGGCCGCGGAGGCGGCGATGTAGCCGTCCGTGGGGAAGGTCGCCGCGTCGACGAGGATCTCGTCCCTGGCCCGGCCCCCGCAC
>NZ_JAILXP010000309.1 GCF_020740895.1 Streptomyces sp. UNOB3_S3
ACCGGGTCGGGGTCGGGGTGGGGGCGGCCGGAGAACTGGTTGATCTCGTTGCCGACGGTCATGCCGAGGAAGCCGGGCCGGCCGGCGAGGGCGGCGGCGAGCGTCGTCAGATAGGCGGCCTGCGCGTCGACGACGTCGGGGTCGGTGAAGATGTTGCGGCGGTGCCAGGTGGTGGTCCAGGAGGGGATGAAGTCGAAGCTGGACAGATGGCCCTGGAGGCCGTCGACGGCGACGTCGAGCCCGCGTTCGGCGGCGGCGTCGGCCAGCCGTACCAGCTGGTCGACGGCGCGGGGGCGGATGAGGGTGCGGTTGGGCTGGAAGAGCGGCCAGAGGGGGAAGACACGGATGTGGTCCAGGCCGAGGGCGGCGATGGAGTCGAGGTCGGCGCGGATGTCGTCGAGGTCGAAGTCGAGCCAGTGGTGGAACCAGCCGCGCGTGGGGGTGTAGTTGACGCCGAAACGCATGACGGTCGGGAATCCCTTCAGCTCTCTCAGCCCTTTCGGCTCTCTCAGCCCTTGACGGCTCCCTCGCCGACGCCGCGGAAGAAGTACCGCTGGAGGCAGGCGAACATCACGACGAGCGGGGCGACGGCGATGACGGTCCCGGCGGCCACCAGCCGGGGGTTCTGGGTGAACGTCCCGTGGAGGTAGTTCAGCCCGACGGTGAGGGTGAAGCGGTCCTGGTCGGAGAGGACGATCAGCGGCCATAGGAAGTCGTCCCAGGCACCCATGAACGCGAAGATCGCGACGACCGCGAGGGTGCCGCGGACCGACGGCAGGGCGATCCGGGTGAAACGCTGCCACGCGTTCGCCCCGTCGATGACGGCCGCCTCCTCGATCTCGTAGGGCAGGGCGGCGAAGGCGTTCCGCATGAGCAGCACGTTCAGGGCGCTCACGGAGCCGGGCAGGACGACGGCGACGAGGGTGTTGTTGAGGTGGAGGTCGCGGACGAGGGTGAACTGCGCGATGACGATGGACTCCACCGGTACGAGCAGCGCGAGGACGAAGGCGAGCCCGGCCGCCCTCCGGCCCCGGAAGCGCAGCCGGGCCAGGGCGTAGCCGGCCATGGCGGCGCCGACGAGGTTGGTGAGTACGGCGGCGGTGGCGACCTTGAGGGAGTTGAGGGCGTAGTCCCAGACCGGGATGGTGTCGGCGACCTCGGCGTAGTTGTGGCCGGTGGGGTGCTGGGGGAGGAAGCGCGGGGGTGAGGTGTAGATGTCCTCGGTGGTGTCCTTGAGGGAGGTGGAGAGCTGCCAGAGGAACGGGCCGACGGTGATGGCCAGCACCAGCAGCATCAGCAGATAGCGCAGGACCTTCTCCCAGCGGGGCGCGCGGAGCATCAGTCGTGCTCCTTCCGCTGGGCGTTACCTGCGCGCAGGACGAGCAGCATCAGCAGCAGCGCGATGACGAAGACGACGAGGGAGAGGGCGGAGGAGTAGCCGACACGGCCGTTGAGGCCGGTGCCGGTGCGCTGGACGAGCATCACGAGCGTGGTGTCCTGCCCGGCCGGCCCGCCGGTGGGCCCGGCCATCAAGTACACCTCGGAGAACACCTTGAACGCGGCCACGGCCGACAAGGCAGCGACCAGCACCATCGTGGGCCGTACGGCGGGGAGGGTGACGCTGACGAAGCGGCGCAGAGCCCCGGCGCCGTCGACGGCGGCGGCCTCGTGCAGCTCACGGGGGACGTTCCCGAGCGCGGCCAGGTAAATGATCATGTAGTAGCCGAGGCCCTTCCACACGGTCAGGGCCATCGCGCTGAACAGCAGCAGCCACGCGTCGCCGAGGAAGTCGACGGGCCCGGCGCCGAGGGCGCGCAGGATGCCGTTGACGAGGCCGCGGTCGTCCAGCATCCAGGTCCAGATGAGGGCCACCACGACCACGGAGGCGACGACGGGGGTGTAGTAGGCGGCGCGGAAGAACGTGACGCCGGGCAGCTGCTTGTGCACCAGCAGGGCGAGCAGCAGCGGGAGGAGAACGGTGAAGGGGACGACGAGGAGGACGTAGAGGGCGCTGTTGCGCAGGGCGGTCCAGAACTGCTCGTCGTCGAGCATGGCGCGGAAGTTCTCGAGCCCGGTCCAGCGGCCGGGGGTGAGGGTGCGGGCGTCGGTGAAGGCCTGGTGGGCGGTGGTGAGGAAGGGGTAGAGGCTGAAGACGGCGACGACGGCGAGGGCGGGGAGGAGGAAGAGCCAGGGGCTCAGGACACGCCCGGCACGCGTCTTCACAGCGGGTTTCTTCACGACGGCGGCTCAGTTCTGCCGGAGAAGTCTGTCACTCTGCGCGACGGCGTCGTCGAGCGCCTGCTTGGCGGACTTCTTACCCTGGAGGGCCTTGGCGACCTCGTTCTTGAGGATGGTCTTCATCTCGTCGCTCATCACCACGGGGGTGTAATTGACGGCGCCCTTCAGCATCTTCGCGGAGGCGACGCGGACCCGGCCCTCGTCGGTGCCGTCGCTCTTCGTCCAGTACGGGTCGTCGAGCGAGCCCCGGGTACTGGGGAAGACGGCGACCTCGTGGGCGAATGCCTCCTGGTTCTTTCTGTCGGTGACGAAGTGGGCGAAGGCGATCGCGGCGGCCTTGTGCTTGCTCTTCTCGTTGACGGCCACGCCCATCACATACATGTTGGGTTTTCCGGTGTTGTTGGGCGCGTCGGTGATGCCGAGGTTCCGGTAGAGGGTGGGGGCGTTCTCCTTGAAGGTGGCCAGGTCGTTGGCGCCGCCCGGGTTCATGGCGACCTTCTGCTCCAGGAACTTCTGGCCGGATTTCTCGGGGGTGTTGGTGAGCGCCTGCGGGTCGAGGCCGCCGCGGTCGTAGAGCTCCTTGTACTTGGCGAGGAGCTCCACGCCCTTGGGCTCGTTGTAGGTGAATTTCGTGGCGTCGTCGTTCATCAGCTTCACGCCGTAGCGGCCGAAGTCCTCGACGGAGGGGGTGTTGGCGAGGGTCGCGGTCCGTCCGCCGGAGTTCCGGGCCATGGCGAGGGCGGTGGTGAACAGTTCCGCGTAGTTCTTCGGCGGTTTCTCGGGGTCGAGCCCGGCGGAGCGGAAGAGGGCCTTGTTGTAGAAGAGCGGCCCGGTGGTGAGGTACCAGGGGAAGGAGTACGAGCCGCCCAGCCCGGGAAGGGCATTGCCTTGCCATGCCTCCGCCGTGTATTCGTCCTTGAAGCGGGCGGCGGCCTTCTCCTTGTCGAGATTGACCAGCATCCCCGCTTTGGCAAGGGGATAGGACAGGTCCGGGGAGACATTGACGACGTCTGGCAGGGTGCCGGCGGCGGCGTCGGCGCTGAGCTTGTCCGCGTAGTGCTCGGCGGGCTGGTCCAGCCAGGTGACCTTGACGCCGGGATTCTGTTTCTCGAAGTCCTGTACAAGGTCTTCGAAGTAGTCCTTGAAGTTCGCGCGGAGATTCCAGGTCTGGAAGGTGATTCCGCCTCCTCCCCCACCCCCGCCGTCGTTCGAGCCGCAGGCGGTGAGCGCCAGGGCGGTGGTGAGGGCGAGGGCGAGGGTTCCGAACGTCCGGGATCCGGGCATGACGGACGAACTCCTTCGATCGGGTCGGCGATCGGGTCGGATGGTCGGCAGGAGGACGGTCAAAACCTGCACCCTGCAAGGGAGTTGCGTCAATACTGCCGTCACGCACTAATGCGCTTTAGTGTGGCGGCATGCGCCGTAGACCGACGATCAAAGACATCGCGCGGCGCGCGGGGGTCTCGGAGAGCGCGGTGTCCTTCGCGCTCAACGGCCGGCCGGGCGTCTCGGCCGCCACGCGTGAGCGGATCCGCGGGGTCGCCGACCAGCTCGGCTGGCTGCCCAGCACCGCCGCCCGGGCCCTGTCCGGCGAGGGCTCGGCGACCGTCGGCCTGGTACTGGCCCGCCCCGCCCGTACGCTCGGCGTCGAGTCGTTCTTCCTGCAGTTGGTCTCGGGGGTGCAGGAGGCGCTCGCCGTACGCCGCTTGGGCCTGCTCTTCCAAGTGGTGGAGGACGTGGACGCCGAGTGCGCCGCCTACCGGCGATGGTGGGCCGAGCACCGCGTGGACGGTCTCCTCGTCGTCGACCCGCGCGAGGACGACCCGCGCCCGGCGCTCCTGGCGGAGCTGGGACTGCCGGCGGTCGTCATCGGCGCACCGAGAGCGGACGTCATCCCGCCGGGCGCCGCGATCTCCTGCGTCTGGGCGGACGACGCGGCCGCCATGGCCGCGGTCGTCGGCCATCTCCACGACCTGGGCCACCGTCACGTGGCACACATCGCGGGACTGCCCGGCCTGGCCCACACCCGGCGCCGCATCGCGTCACTGCGCGCGGAGGCGGGCCGCCGGGGGCTGGGTGAGGTGACGTCCGTGACCACCGACTACTCGGACGCGCAGGGCGCCGAGGCGACGCGACGCCTCCTGGCCCGCGAGTGCCCGCCCACCGCGATCGTCTACGACAACGACGTGATGGCGGTGGCCGGTCTGGCGGTGGCGGCGGAGCGGGGTGTGCCCGTACCGGGCGCACTCTCGATCGTCGCGTGGGACGACTCGGCGCTCTGCCGCAACGCCCACCCCGCCCTGACGGCCCTGACCCGCGACACGGCCGCCTTCGGCCGGCACGCCGCCGAGGAGTTGATCGCGCTGCTGGACGGGGGCCCGGCGCGGAGGGTGGAGGATGCGGCGCCCCGGCTGGTGACGCGTGAGTCGACGGCGGCGGCGACGGCGGGGAGCCGGGGGAGATTGTCGTGACACCGACAAAAATTCACCCGCAACGCCTTCCCGCGTAACCCCCCGCGGTCACACCATGGGGGTCGCTCCCACCACCCCTGCACACGACCGGAGTTCGGCATGCGCACTCCCCACCTACTCCGCCGGGTCGTTGTCGCCGCCGGCGCCCTGCTGCTCTCCTCGATGTCCCTGCTGGCCACCCCGGGCACCGCCCAGGCGGCTCCCGGTACGTACTCCCTGCTCGTTTTCCCGGATCAGAGCCATGGCGTGGTCCAGGACCTCATACGCTCGGCCACCACGTCGGTGGACATGACCATGTACGAACTGGACGACACCGAGGTCGTGAACACGCTGGTGAAGCGTTCGCAGGCCGGGGTGACCGTCCGGGTGATCCTCGACGCCAAGCACCCCTCGGTGAACGGCGCCGCCTACCAGGCCCTCAGTGCAGCGGGCGTCGGCGTGATGTACTCCTCGCCCGACTTCGTCTACACCCACCAGAAGACCATCACCGTGGACCGCGCGAAGTCACTGATCCTGACGGGCAACCTGGACGCGAAGTACTACGCGACCGGCCGCGACTACGGCGTCGTCGACACCGACGCCGCCGATGTCACAGCCATAGAGCAGACCTTCGCCGCGGACTACGCCCACACCGCCGTCACCCCCTCCGACGGCGACAACCTGCTCTGGTCCCCGACGGACTCCCAGGAGCGTCTGCTCGCGCTGATCAACGGAGCGCGGCACTCGCTGGACCTGGAGCAACTGGAGTTCGGCGCCAGCACCCTGGTGGACGCGGTGGTGGCGGCGCGGAACCGCGGCGTGACGGTCCGGGTCGTCGGCATGAATCCGGAGCGGTACGGCAGCTACTTCGACCAGATCAAGGAGGCCGGCGGCACCGTCGTCACGTTCTCCTCGACCGAGGGCCTCTACATCCACGCCAAGGCGATCGTCGCCGACTACGGGACGCCGTCGGCGAAGGTCTTCGCGGGCTCGCAGAACTTCTCCGACAACTCCCTCAACAACAACCGCGAGCTGGGCCTTATCGTCAACGACGCGGGCGTGCTCAACGGCATCGAGTCAACGTTCAAGACCGACTTCGCGAACGGCACGCCGTACTAGGTACGGGCGCGGTCAACGGGTCGCGCGGCGCTCAGCTCCTCCCCCGTCCGATACAACTCGATGAGCAACGGGTGCAGGGCCTGTCCGGCGGGGGTGAGCGTGTACCGCGTACGAACGGGGAACCCGGCCAACCGCTCCTGGTCGACCAGCCCCCGCTCGCAGAGGGTGCTCAGCCGGTCCGCGAGCATCTTGGGGCTGATCTCCGGCAGCTGTTCCCGCAATGTGCCGAACGAGTGCGGGGCGTGAATCAGTACGCGCAGCACGAGCGTGGTCCAACGGCCGGCGACGGCCGCCAGCGCGATCTCGACGGGACAGTCCGCGTCGGGCCGGAGGGTACGGCCGGGGGTGGTCGGCGCGAGGTCGGGGTCCCAGACGTGGGTCTCCGTCGCGTGGGTTTCCGTTTGGCGACCCACGTCGGGCCCGGCTTGGCTGGGTGCATGAGCAGCAACGGAAACCTTGCGGACGATCATGCGACTACTCTCGCCTTGTCGTCCGAGGCGAGGCAACACCCGGCGGCCTTCGCCGCCGCGTTCGACTCGGGCGACCCGCAGGCTCTCGCCCGCGTCTACGAGGACGGCGCGGTATTCGTACCGCGCCCGGGCGTCGACGTAACGGGCGAGAAACGCGCCGCCGCCAACACGGAGTTCCAGGCCCTGGGCCTACCCATCACCGTCCGCCCCCGCCAGGCCTCGCCGACGACATCGCCCTCCTGATCGTCGACTGGACCATCGACGGCCCGGGCCCGGACGGCAACCACGTCCACCTGGAGGGCACGGCCACGGACGTGGCCCGACGCGGACGGGACGAGCTGTGGCGGTACGTGATCGACAACCCGTTCGGGACGACGGTGAGGTGACGAGCCCTCAAATCTGGAACACCTGGCGCGACTGCGACACCCTGAGCGTGGAGGAGCAGGCGGGCGGCATCCGGCGTGGTGAGGTGAGGCGGGCCTGGAACATTGGCACCGGACAGGCATTTGCGGCTCACGAAAAGCCGTCGCAGGCCGCAAGTGTCCCGCGATTGATCCCAGTAAGACGCCCAGAGGCCCCGCCAGTGATTTACTGGCGGGGCCTCTGGATAATGATGCGCAACCTGTCTTGCACGCGGCCGCTTTTTCAGGTACCGCTTACCGCTAGTGCGGCGTCTTCCCGTAATAGGACCTGATGGTTCGAGCGATCTTGCGTTGAATTGACCTCAAGGCCCTGATGGTCGAGACATCATCGAGTCCCGTTGTCGTCGACCATTCAGTGCCGGAGCCGATTAGATCGCTGGCAAATGCGATTTCAACGGCCAGGAGAACACGAGCCCAGTCCGCAGGCGAAAGCGGCAAGTCCTCACTAAGTACGCCTCGCAGATCCCGGCACCGGGCGACGAGTTCCTGTGCGCTCGCGAACCCCATGCCGACAGCGAATTGATCGCTGCATCGAGCCGGTCCGCTCCATTCCAGGAGCCCTCGTCGTAGCAGTTCAGTTTCGCCTGCTGCCAGCAGTTCACTGGCAGCCACTCCATGATCCGACATCAGTTCAAACCCTGCCAGTAATCGTCCAGGGTGGTCGGCTCCCGGCGGAAGACCGTGCCGCCGTCCTGGTGCATGGGGTCGTGAATGACGACAGTCGTGCCATCCTTGCCGAGGTAAGCCTTTCGACCGCCTCCCAGATCCTTCGTGCGCGACGGGTTCTTCATGGTGTCCTGGGTGAGCTTGGTGAGGTCGCTCGTCGAGACGCCGGGAAACTCCGTTGCGTGCTTGGAATTTGCATGTCCTGTTGCGATGTCAGCGGCATCCTCGAAACGGTCCTCTTCTGTGCACCAGGAACTGTTGTGCACAAGTACGGGTACTGCGCCTGCCAGTACATAGTACGTGTGGAGGCCGTCGACAGTGAGGTTGTAGACCTTGCGGGTTTCCGTCCAGGCGCGAGAGCCGATGACCTCGTTCAGTTCGCCATCAGGGGTGCGGAGTCGGTCGCCTGCTTTGAGCTCCTCGGCGTCCCGCCAGCGGTGCTGGTTCTCCACCCAGAACGGGTGTGCGGCCGTGGCTGTTACCTTGCCGACGGCGTTTCCTGCTTCACCACCCTTGGCGATGGTGATTTCGACCAGATGCTTTCGCCCCTCGCCTGTGATCACGTTGGTGACTACCCGCGCTGCTGTCGCTCCGGTCTCAGGATCTGTGGCCAGGATCTGCTGCCCCGTCAACACATCCTTGATCGGTTTGCGGGTGCCATCCGCCATCAATACCGGGGTTTCCGGTATGAAGCTGTTCTTCTTAGGCTTATTCGATATTGGGCAAATGGCCCCTTCCTGGAACTTCTTGAGCACGCCCTCGCTCTCATTGACCAGCTTCTTTGCGTCGGCGGACTCGTCGAGGAGCTTACCCATTCCAGCGAGGCGTTTGATGGCCTTCGCGATTTCCGGGAACTTTTCGATAGCCCTGAGCGCCTTGCCCCAGGGGAGGTTGTTTACGAGTGCCCAGAAGCATGCCTCGACATTGCCATCGCTGTAGCACTTCTTGATGTTGTCGACGTCGAAGTACTCCTTGAGTACCTCACCGCCGATTTCCGTCAAGAGGTCGACGAAATCCTTCCCCCTGAGCTCTTGGGCCTTCTTGAACGCTTCCGGCGAGATGCCAGCAGCCTTGAGTAGCCTTTCTTCCCTCGGGCTCAGCTTGCGGCCGCTGCTCTTACAACAGCTAACAGAATGAGTTGATCTGTCTGAGGGTGATGAGGCAGCAGGCGAGGCGGAGGAAGGCTTCATGGATGTCGGCTCGTCGTTCCCAGCGGATGCGGAGGCGTTTGAAGCCATGCA
>NZ_JAILXP010000031.1 GCF_020740895.1 Streptomyces sp. UNOB3_S3
CGGCTGGGTGGGCCGGGCGGGAGAGCGATGGGCGCGCACGCGCATGCCACTTGCACCAGGGCATGCCTCGTAGGCGTCCATCGGCCCAACCCGCGAGGCCCGGACGAATTCAACGCCCATGGCCGAGCCCGGGGCAGGACTCGGTGGTGGGCGCGCTGTCGGCAGGTCGTCGGACTTCAGGTGCGCTGGGTATATGCGCACACATACACCGTTGCGGGACAGTTCCGGATTTCCACCGGATTCCCCTGCGACGACAGCGGAGACGAGCATACATCTAGTGCCGGGCCTCGCACGCGCCCCCACATGTTGTGTCGTCGCGTCATGAAGCGGTCGCGGAATGTGCTAACGGGCGTCCCTGGCAGGGCAAGAGAAGAGGGCCGCCACGCCCCCTGGGCGGGGGTGTGGCGGCCCTCCGGAGGCCCCCTGGGAGGTGGTTCCGGGGGCGGCGGGTCAGTGCCCGCCGGGGGCTCCTGTGGTGGCCGGCGGGAGGTCCGCGCGGACGCCCGGGTCGCCGGCGTCGGCCGTGTAGTCCGAGGGCCGGGTCCGGTCCTCGCCGTCGGGCACCTTCAGGGCCTTCAGGACGACCGTCGCGACGATGACGACGATCACGTTAAGGATAAAGGCGGTAAGTCCTATATATCCCTTTTCTCCAATAAGGGGGATGAGGTTGGTGTTCCCGAAGTGATCCTGGGTGGCGCTCGGGGTGGCGTACGCCCGCCACGTCCCGTACGTCATGCCGGCCGCCCAGCCCGCGAGCAGCGCCCAGCGGTGGGGCCAGCGGGTGAAGAGCCCGCCGACGAGCGCGGGCACGGTCTGGAGGATCCAGATGCCGCCGAGCAGCTGGAAATTGATGGCGACCGATTTGTCCATGGTGAGGACGAAAACGAGCGCGCCGACCTTGACCAGCAGGGACGCGAGCTTGGACACCTTCGCCTCGTGTTCGGGGGAGGCGTCCGGTTTGAGGAAGTCCTTGTAGATGTTGCGCGTGAAGAGATTTGCGGCGGCGATCGACATGATGGCCGCCGGCACGAGCGCGCCGATGCCGATCGCGGCGAAGGCCACCCCGGTGAACCAGTCCGGGAACATGTCCTCGAACAGCTGGGGGATCGCCAGCTGGCCGTTCTTCACCTTCACCCCGGCGGCGATGGCCATGAAGCCGAGCATCGCCAGCAGGCCGAGCATCAGGGAGTAGAGGGGAAGGATGGTGGTGTTCCGGCGGATGACATTGCGGCTCCTGCTGGAGAGGACCGCCGTCACCGAGTGCGGATAGAGGAAGAGCGCCATCGCCGAGCCGAGCGCCAGCGTCGCGTACGCCCACTGGGCGTCCGGCCCCGGCAGCAGCGAACCACGTGGTTTGCCCGTTGCCGGATTCTCGGCCGCGAACGCTGTGCCGGCCTTGCTGAAGATCTCGTCGAAGCCGCCCAGTTTGATCGGTATGTAGATGATCGCGACGATGATCACGATGTAGATCAGCGCGTCCTTGACGAAGGCGATCAGCGCGGGCGCGCGCAGCCCGGAGGAGTAGGTGTAGGCCGCGAGCACGCCGAAGGCTATGAGGAGCGGCAGGTCCTTCACGAACCAGTTGGCGTTCTCGCCGCCGCCCACGCCCATGACGTCGAGCACCGCCTGGATGCCGACCAGTTGCAGCGCGATGTACGGCATCGTGGCCAGGATCCCGGTCAGCGCGAGGGCGAGGGAGAGGCCCCGGGAGCCGAACCGGCCCCGGACGAAGTCCGACGACGTCACATAGCCGTGCCGGTGCGCCACCGACCACAGGCGGGGCAGGAAGGTGAAGACCAGCGGGTAGGTGATGATCGTGTACGGCACGGCGAAGAAGCCGGCCGCGCCCGCCGCGTAGATCGCCGCCGGCACCGCCACGAACGTATAGGCGGTGTAGAGGTCCCCGCCCAGCAGGAACCAGGTGACCCAGGTGCCGAAGGACCGGCCGCCCAGACCCCATTCGTCGAGGTTGTCGGCATTCTCGGCCTTTCGCCACCGGGCGGCCAGGAAGCCCATGACCGTGACGACGACGAAGAAGAAGAGGAAGACGGTGAGCGCCACACCGTTCACGCCGTCCTTCACTCTCGCGCACCTCCCGTGTGCCGCTCCCGCCGCGCCGCCTCCTCACGCCGTCGCACGATGACGTAGGCGACGGTCGTCAGGAGGGTGGACACCAGCACCCAGAGCATCTGGTACCAGTAGAAGAAGGGGATGCCGATGAAGGCCGGGGTGAGCCGGGCGTAGGAGTCCACCCAGAGCATCGCCACGAAGGGGATGGCGAGGCATGCCCCCGCGACGATCAGCGGGACGGTCAAGACCGGGTTGCGTACGGTCAAGAGTGGTTTATGGCCGTACGCGGAAGCTTGTGCGGCCGCGTGGCCGGGTGGATGCTCGGGTGGTTCCGACATGCGGTGACTCCGTCCCCTGTGCGATCACTTGCCGTAATGCGCTGGAAATCTAGGTGAGGGTGCCTCCGGACGTCACCCCCTTTCCGGATATCGGAACGGCAACACCAGCGGGGGTGCGGGCGGAATCCCATCGTCCGGGCGGTGGTTGACGACGGGTCGTGCGGATGTGGCGTCAAGTCGCCTTGCGCGGAACCGGATTGTCCAGTATTTGATGAAACTTCGATCTGTCATCGGCGGGTAATGCGCAGGTAAAGTGTTTGTCGCGGCGGCCGGGCAGAATCGGCCCCGGCAGCCGGTGTGCCCCGAAGCAGTGGCCCCGGCACGCCGCATCCGGACACCGGGTCCCCGGTGTCCGTCGCTCTTGATCCGACCCGACCACACCGTGCCCGGCGCGTCCCCACACGCGTCACGGGCGCAGGAGGCAGGCCCATCATGAAGTCGCTCATAGACCACGCCCGTTCCTTCGCGGCCCACGTCGCGGACTCCGAACGCGCCGAGAGTTTCCGCGCCCTCCAAGCCGGCCAGTCGCCGGAGGCGCTGTTCATCACCTGCTCCGACTCACGCGTCGTCCCCTCGCTCATCACCGGCGCCCGGCCCGGGGAACTCTTCGAACTCCGCACCGCCGGCAACATCGTTCCCGAGTACGGCGGCGGCCGCCCCATGGGCGAGACCGCCACCATCGAGTACGCGGTGCGCGTGCTCGGCGTCCGCGACATTGTCGTCTGCGGCCACTCCCACTGCGGCGCGATCGGCGCCCTCGTCCAGGGCGACGACCTCTCCGCCGCCCCCGCCGTCCGCGACTGGCTCGCGACCCAGGCGGCCGGATCGTCCTTCGGCGCCGATCTCGCCGACGCGGTCCAGCGGCACGCCATGGCCCAGCTCGACCGGCTGCGCACCTACCCGTGCGTCCGCGAACGGATCGAGGAAGGGCTGCTCTCGCTCCACGCCTGGTACTACGAGGTCCACACGGGCGCGGTCCGCGCCCACCGGCCCGGCGGGGACAGCCGTACGTTCGCCCCGCTCTGAGTAGGCCGGGCGCCGCGCGCTGTCGCGGGCGCTCCTACGACTACGACGTAAGGCAAGCGGACCTTCTCGCACCGCGGGGGCCTCTCTTTTTTCCCGCTCCCGCGGCGCGAGCGACACCCCAAGGAACCCCACCTTCATGCTCTCCACCCTCAAAACCCTCACGGCCCTCACGAGAGACCGGGGCGCGTTGCGCCAGGACGCCCTCGCCTCCCTGGTCGTCTTCCTGGTGGCGCTCCCGCTGTGCGTCGGCGTGGCCGTCGCCTCGGGCGTCCCCGCCGAACTGGGCCTGATCACCGGCATCGTCGGCGGCCTGGTCGTCGGCGCCCTGCCGGGCAGCACCTTCCAGGTCAGCGGCCCCGCCGCGGGGCTGACCGTACTCGTCCTCGAGGCCGTGAAGGAGTTCGGCCTGGGCACCCTGGGCGCCATCGTGCTGGCGACGGGCGTGCTCCAACTGACCCTGGGCGCTTTGCGCTTCGGCCGCTGGTTCCGCGCGATATCCGTCGCGGTCGTCCAGGGCATGCTCGCGGGCATCGGCCTGGTGCTCGTCCTGGGCCAGCTCTACACGATGGCCGGCGTCCGGCAGCCGGGCTCGGGCCTGGCGAAGATCGCGGGCCTGCCGGGCCTGGTGACGGACGCGGTGACCGACCGCGACTCCGTTGTCGCGTGTGCGGTGGGCGCGGGCACCATCGCCGTTCTGGTCCTGTGGAAGAAGCTCCCCGGGAAGGCCCGGCTCGTGCCCGCCCCGCTGGTCGCCGTCGCCCTGGCCACGGCGGTCACCGCGGCCGCCGGCCTGGACATCGCCCACGTGGAGGTCAAGGGCCTCGCCGACGCCATCCAGCCCCCGGGCCTCAACGACCTCACCTCCCTCGGCAGCGTCGCGGTGCTTGGCACGGTCCTGGCCTTCACCCTCATCGCCTCCGCGGAATCCCTCTTCAGCGCCGCCGCGGTCGACCGGATGCACCGGGGCCCGCGCACCCACTACGACAAGGAGCTCCTGGCCCAGGGCGTGGGCAACACGGTCTGCGGCGCCCTGGGCGCCCTCCCCATGACCGCCGTCATCGTCCGCAGCGCCGCCAACGTCCAAGCGGGCGCCAAGACATCACTCTCCCGCATCCTCCATGGCCTGTGGCTGTTGATTTTCGCTGTCGCACTGCCCGCCGCGATCGGCGTCATCCCCCTGGCGGCACTGGCGGGCGTCCTCGTCCACGCGGGCTGCAAACTCATCCCGGTCCGGGAACTGCCGCCGCTCTGGCGCGAGCACCGCGGCGAGGCACTGGTGCTGGCGGCCACGGCCGTCGCGATCGTGACGACCAGCATGTTCGAGGGCGTGCTGCTGGGGCTGCTGCTGGCGGTGGTCAAGACGGCGTGGGAGGTCTCGCACGTCCACGTCGAGACCCGCGAACTCACCGGCGGCCGCCTGATCGTCACGATCACGGGCCACGCCACCTTCCTCCGCCTCCCCAGCCTGCTGGAGACCCTGGAAGCCCTCCCCCAGGACCGCCCGGTCGAACTCGACCTGTCAGCCGTCCGCCACCTGGACCACGCGTGCCGCACGGCCCTGGAGGGCTGGGCGGAACGCCACAACGCGGAGGGGACGGAGGAGGTACGGGTACGGCACCTGCGGCTCACGCCTGCGGGGCGCGAGTAACGGGGTAGCGGAAAGGGGGGAGGGGCGGTGGTCCGCCCCTCCCCCCTTTCCGTCAGTTCGCGGCGCGGCGCCGGAGCCACCGTTCTCCTTTATGTGCTAACCCCAGGTGAGCCAGCACCACGCCAGAAACATGACGACGACCGAGGCACACATCTGCACGAAGAGCTTCATGGGAGGCAAGCCCTCTTCCGCCCCCATCAGTGAGTTCCTCTCCTGCTGCTCCAGCGCCTCCCGCAGTTCCTTACGACGGCCGACGAGGGCGAGCGGGAAGATGAGGACAACAGTCGAATAGATACGAAGCAGCTCTTCTGTTCCGTGTCCCCGGAGCGCTCCGGCGACCAGCAGGCACGCGATGGCGACGGGAGGGATGAAAGCCATCCGGACCTTGTGCTGCCGCCTTGCCATCATGGGCAGGCACACCGCATAGAACGCGCCCGTCGCGACGGCGGAAATGATCCACCAGGTTTCCACCGAGAAATGTGGGGGGTGCAATGCGTTCTCCCTTGACCGCTAGCCGAACAAGCTTGTGAGCGGCGAGGTGATGTCGTTGACGAAGCCTACAACCTTCTTGGTCCCTGCCGAGATGTCCTTGTATTTACCGACAGCCTTGTTCAGCCCCATTCCAAGGGCTCCCATTCCGGTCCCGATTACGGAGGTGGCGAACTGGCTGCTCCATCCATGTGCCTTGAAGGTGTAGATGCTGCTGATGACACCAGCGGTAAGCGAGGCCCATCCCAGACCGGCAGCGAGGATCTGGGCGCCAGGAATCGGCGTGAGGGCAAGACCTGCGGCTGCGACGCCGGTCCATGTGCTGATTTTGCTGAACAGCTTGGCCTGTTCTTCGTTTCTTGTTTTCTCGGGGTCGTCGCCGCTCTTGCCGTCACCGCCGCCGGGCAGCCGGGCCTCGTCGTTCTTGGAGTCGCGGTCCGGACGCTGGTTGTTCTTCGCGGCTTCCTCGGCCTGCTTCCGCGCGGCCTCCGCGGCCGCCCGCTGCTCCGCCTCGTGCTTCTCCTGCGCGATCTGCTTCGCCTCGGTCGCCGCCCGGCTCGCGGCTGCCGCGTCCTGGCCTGCCTGGACCGCGGCCTGCTGGGCCCGGCTTGCCGAGGCCTGGGCGTTGGCCGCCGAGGCCACCGCCTGCTCTGCGGAGAGGGTGGCCTGGGTGGCCGAGTAGTTGGCCTGGCGGCTGGCGACGCGTGCCTTGGCGGCGGCGTCCTTGGCCTTCTTGGCGGAGGCGGCCGCGCTGGCGGCCGACGCGTCGGCCTTGTCGGCGAAGTCCCGCGCCCGGGTGGCATGGCCCTTGGCCTCGTCCGCCGAAGCCTTCGCCTTGGCGGCGTGGCCCTTGGCCTCGTCCGCCCTGCCCTGGGCACGGGCCGCGGCCTCGGCCGCGGTGGCGGCGTTCCCGTACGCCTCGGACGTGGCCTTTGACGCGATGCTGATCTGGGCCTGGACCGCGGCGATGTGGGCCGCAGTGTCCTGGTCCGCCTGAGCCGCACGGAACTGGGCCCGCTCGATGAAGGCGCGCCGCATCGACACCGTGCCCTCGAGCGCGACCTGCGCGGTGGCCTTCATGACCGATCCGCCCTGCTCCAGGAGCCGGAGCGTCTGGAAGCGGTCGTCCTCGGCCTGTGCCTTGGCGTAGCCCGTGGCGAGGAACGCGTGCAGCGCCTCGGTGGAGCCGTCGTCCAATGCCTTGGTCGCGGCGTCCTTGACCGCCTTGCTCGCGTCGTTGATGATCCGCAGGATCTGGTAGCGGTACTCCTCACGCTGCCCGTCGAAGGCGCCCTTCGTCAGGAAGTTCCGCACCTCGGCGGTGCCTTTGGCGAGGGCGTCCTGTGCGGCCGCCGCCGTCTTGGGGGAGCCGATCCGGCTGAAGAAGACGGCCCTGTCGCGGTCGTCCAGGTCCTCGGCCTTGGCCCGGTCCTGCTTCACCCAGGCCAGCACGTCGTCGTCCGAGCCCGAGAGGGCGTCCTCGGCCGCCGCGCGGGTCCAGGTGCCCGTGCTCGACAGCAGGTTGACCGCCGCCTGCCGGGCGAGCTTCGCCGCGCCCGGCTCGTCGTTGCCCAGCTTCCCGCCGGCCTCGGAGACCAGCTTCTTGGTCGCCTCGTCCGTCTGGGCGGCCTGGGTCTGCTGCCGGTCGATGACCGACCGCGTCTCGTCCTCCTCGGCCTTCCGGTCCCGTGCGTCGTCGAGGGCGGTGGCGAGGTCCGCCTGGAGCTTCGTGTCCTCGGCCTCGCGAGCGACCTTGAACACGCTCTCGGCCTGCTTGGTCGCTTCACCCGCCGTCTTGGCGGCCTCCAGCGCGGCAGCGGCGTGTGCCTTGGCCTTGTTGGCCGCGTCCTGGGCCTTGCCCGCCTCGTCCGCGGCCTTGTCGGCGGCCTTGGCCGCGGCGTCCGCGTGCCGGGCCGCGTCGTTGGCCGCCGTGCGGGTCGCACGAGCGGCGGCGGCCGCCTGGTTCGAGAGGGACACGGCGCTGTTGGCCGCGCGCGTCGCGCGGTCGGCCTCGGCGCGGGCCGTGGCCGCCGCCCGCTTGGCGCGCGCCGCCTCGGCCTGGGCGACACCGGCGTGCGCGCTCGACTCCGCGGCGGCCTCGGCCGCGGCGGCGGCGTTACGGGCGGCGCTGGCCGCCGCGGCACCGGATTCGCCGGCCGCCGCGGACGCGCTCGCCGCCTGGTCGGCCGCGGCCGCCGCGGTGCGGGCTCCCGCTGCCGCGTCACGGGCCTGCTCGGCGGCCTGGCGTGCGGCCTTGGCCTGACCGGCGTCCGCCACCGCGGCGCTCGCGGCCTGGTAGGCGCGGGCCGCGGCCTGACCGGCGGCGGCCGCCGCGGCGGCGGCGTTGGCGGCGGCCCGTGCCGCCGTCCGGGCTGCGGACACCGCGTTGTTGGAGGCACTGATGGCGGTGCGGGCCGCCGCGGCGGCGCCCTCGGCGGCCTGGGCGGCCTTCGTGGCGTACCGCCCGGCCTTGTCGGCGTCCGACTTCGCCGCGGCGGTCTCCCTCGCCGCCTCCTCGGCGGCTTCCTTCGCCCTCGCCGCGGCCTTGTCGGCGACGGCGGCCGCTTCCAGCGCCGCCTCGGTCTCCGCCTTGGCCTTCTTGCCGGCCTCGGTGGCCACCTGGGCCAGCTGTGCGATCGTCATCGACTCCTGGTCGCGTGCCCGGGCCAGGTCCAGACCACGCTCCAGGAACTCGGCCCTGTCGCCGGCGTCCCCGTTCAGGGCGCGCTCGGCGGCCTGCTTCACGGCGGGCCCGCCGAAGTTCATGGCGCGCAGCACCTCGAACCGGTCGTCCTCGGCCGTGGCCTTCTCCAGGCCCTTCTCGAGGAAGTTGTCCAGAGCCTCGGGCGCGCCGTTGTCGAGGGCTCGCTGCCCCTCACGGTTGACGGCCTTGCCACCCTGGTTCATGGCGCGCAGGACCGCGAAGCGGCGATCCTCCTGCAGTGGCTTCTCGTACCCGGACTTGAGGAATTCGAGCACGTCCTCGTCGGAGCCCGACAGCGCCTTGTCGGCCGCTGCGGCGACCCCCTTGCCGGCGCCCGACATCGACCTGAGGATGGCGTACCGGGCGTCTTCGACCTGGGCCCGGCGCAGCGCGCCCCCGAGGAACTTGCTCATGTCGGCGGCCGAGCCGGTCAGTGCCTTGGCCGCCTCACGCTTGGCCGCCGTGCCACCGGACCGCCAGGCCTGTACGGCCTGGGCCCGGGCATTCTCGGGAAGCGTGTTCTCTCCGGTCCGTGCCGGGAGCGCTTCGGCCACGGAGGTTCCGAAGATGACTGCTGCCGTGGTCAACGTGGCCAGGGCGGTGAGTCTTTTGCGTGTGTGCCTCAACCGGCGTGATGCATTTGACGGTTTCATGTCAGGGGCTTCCCCGTTCGGGATTGCGTACTGAATGCAGAGGGGGCGTGGCCACGCGTCCGCCAAGCATGATCGCATGGGCAATGTGAAGGTAATGCACTCGCAAAGGCGAGGTTATGGAGGTGTTGATCTTGATTTACGGTCCGATTCGGATCGTCAACTTCCCTCCCCTCGGGAAAAACTGAAAGCCGCTCACTTCGGGGCTTCGCCGCGCGAAGGTGGCGGAATGAGCTTGTGTGACGGTTGGATAACACTCGTCACGGCTTGAGGTGTTCTGGCGCCAAGTGGTAGTCATGCATGTCGATGGGGCGTTCTGCCCCTTTCACAGACCACTAAGCGAAATGTGAGTCACCATGCGGATACCCTCACGCCTGCCGGCGCTCGCTCTCGTGGGCAGCGCCCTCGCCGGCGGCGTCCTCCTGCTGACCGGCGCGGCCAACGCCGCCAACGGGACCGGCGCGGCCCGTACTGCCGAGGCCCGCTCGGCCGAGCAGCCGCCCTCCGCCGTCGAGGACTTCTCCTACCCGAACGCGGAAAAGATCCTCAAGGAGAAGGGGCTCAAGCTGAAGAGCGGGGATGGGCACATCCTCCTCGCCGAGTGCGACAGCAGCCCGAATCTCCTCAAGTTCATCGCCCGTGACCGTGAGGACTTCTGCTTCAAGGTGACCGGGAAGACCGGCTACCTCTCCCTGGAGGTCCCCTCGGTCGGCGGCGTGCAGAGCCACGACTACCAGGCCACCGTCAACATGAAGGTCGGCGAGCAGGAGAAGTCCTTCGAAATCCCGAAGAACTCCTGGAAGGGAATCGGCGAGAACGCCGACCCGGCGGGCCGCGAGCACACGCTGATCGAAATCATCGCCAGTAAGTAGCTTCGGCCGGGCCGATAGCGGCCGCTGCCTCGTCAGGGCCGGACGTCACCGTCGGCCCAGGTAATGAGTAAGAACACCACACCATGGAAAGAAACGTGCCCGGTATACGTTCTCGTGCCACCTTCATGACAGGGGTTTCGGCGGCCGCCGCCTTGGCCTGCGCACTCTCCGCCGCCCCGGCCCAGGCCGTCGTCGGCGACGCCGCCAAGAACAGCGCGTACGCGTTCGCGGCGAAGCTCGACATCGGTGGCGGCAAGCGAGCCTGCTCTGCCGCCCTCGTCGAGAAGCAGTGGCTCGTCACGGCGGCCAGCTGTTTCGCCGACGGTTCCGCCTCGGGTGGCAAGGTCGCCGCCGGCGCCCCCAAGCTCAAGACCACCGCCGTCATCGGCGGCAGTACCACCGACGTCGTCGAGCTCGTCCCGCGCGAGGACCGCGACCTGGTGATGGCCAAGCTGGCCAAGCCCGTCACCGGCATCGCCCCCGCCGGGATCGGCTTCAAGCCGCTCGCCCAGGGGGAGGAGCTGCGCGTCGCCGGCTACGGCCGGACCAAGGACGAGTGGGTTCCCGACAAGCCGCACTCGGCGAAGTTCACCGTGAGTGCCCTGCGGGACGGCTCCGTCGAGCTCGCCGGGGCCAGTGCCGACGCCGCCGTCTGCAAGGGCGACACCGGTGGCCCCGCCTTCCGTGAGGTCGGTGGCCGCTACGAGCTCGTCGGCGTCAACAGCACCTCCTGGCAGGGCGGCTGCTTCGGCAACGAGGACGAGACCCGCAAGGGCGCCGTCGACACGCGGGTCGACGACATCGCCGGGTGGATCCAGTCGGTGTCCTCCCGAACGCTGCTGCCGCGCTCGAGCTGGAAGTACGCCGCCTACACCGCGTCCGGCTACTTCACCGGTGGTTCGAACGACGGCAAGCGCCGTATGGACCTGTTCGTCGTCTGGAAGGACGGCGAGGCCACGCTTTTCCAGGGTGCCGACCACGACGACCCGAAGCAGCCGTTCTCCGCCGAGTACAAGATCGCCGACAAGGGCAGCTACTGGCAGGACGCCCGTGCCGTCACCGGTGGCAAGTTCACCGAGAACGGCTCCGACGGCATCACCGTCCGCTGGGCCAGTGGCAAGGTCTCGACGTACATGCACGTCGACCAGGAGGGCGTCCACGATGAGAAGACGCTCCGTCCCGGCGGTGGCGACAACCCGTTCTGGAAGAACGCCCGGCTCATCACGGCGGGCCGGTTCACCGAGAACTCCCTGCGCGACGACCTGCTCGTGCTCTGGGAGGACGGCTCGACGTCGATGTACTCCGACATCGGCACCAAGGGCCTCAGCGGCTGGACCCAGCTGACGAAGGCGGACAGCGGCTGGAAGAACGCCGTCCAGATCAGCGCCGGCGAGTTCACCGGCAAGAAGACCGCCGACCTCCTCATCCGCTGGAACGACGGCCAGGCGCAGCTCTTCCCGGGCGTCGACACCGCCGGTTACCACGGCAGCCGGATCACCGTCCGGCCCGTCGGCTCGGCGTGGAAGAACGCCCAGACCCTGACGGTCGGCTCCTTCACCGCACCCGGCAAGGGCCCGAACGACGTCCTCGTCGGCTGGAACGACGGCAACGTCAGCTACTACCCCGGCGTCGACGCCGCCGGCACGCACGGCGAGGTCCAGCTCGTCGGCTGAGCCTGCCCGACGCCTCCATCAATCACGGTCCGGCCGTCGCCGCTCCCCGCGGCGGCCGGACCTGAGCGCTTCCTGCCCGCGCTCATTCACGAATCCCAAGGAAAGACACATGAACCGCAGTAGTTCGCGCGCAGCGTGGGCAGCCGGTTTCCTCACCACCGTCGTCGCGGCCAGCGCGCTGGCCGTCACAGTCACCCCCGCCCACGCCGTCATCGGTGAGACGGCCAAGGACGGCCAGTACGTCTCCACCGTCAAGCTCGACATCGGTGAAGGCCGGCGCGCCTGCACCGGCACGCTCGTCGACGAGCAGTGGGTGCTGACCGCAGGCAGCTGCTTCGCCGACGGCGCGCAGCCGGGCGGCAAGGTCGCCGCCGGGGCGCCCCAGCTGAAGACCAAGGCGACCGTCGGCCGGGCGGATCTCGCCACCGAGGCCGGGCAGGTACGGGACGTCGTCGAGCTTGTCCCGCGTGAGGACCGCGACCTCGTCATGGCGCGGCTCGCCGCCCCCGTCGCCGACGTCAAGCCCGCGACGCTCGGCAGCGGCACCCCCGCGAAGGGGGACGTGCTGCGTGCCGCCGGCTACGGGCGCACCAAGGACGAGTGGGTCCCGGACCGCGTGCACTCGGGTGCCTTCGGTGTCGACGCCGTGAAGGGCACCAGCCTCGACATCACCGGCAAGGAGGGGGCCGTCTGCAAGGGCGACACCGGTGGTCCGGTGGTCCGGGAGCGCGACGGGCGCGAGGAACTGGTCGCCGTCAGCAGCACCTCCTGGCAGGGCGGCTGCTTCGGCAACGAGGCCGAGACCCGCAAGGGCGCCGTCGCGACCCGGACCGACGACGTCGGCTTCTGGATCCAGCAGGTTCGCGGTCTCCCCAAGCGCTACGCGACGACCACCGGCGACTTCGACGGTGACGGCAAGGCCGATGCCGCCATGCTGACCGACTACGGCCCGTCGAAGGACGGCCGGGGCCGGGTGGCGCTGTGGGTCCACACCGCCACCGGCGAAGGCTTCAAGGAGCCGCGCGCCGTGTGGGACAACGGCTCGGACAGCTGGCGTTGGGACGCCGTCAAGCTGACGTCCGGTGACTTCAACGGTGACGGCAAGACCGATATCGCCGCCCTGTACAACTACGGCAAGACCGCCGACGGCCGGAGCCGCACCGGTCTGTTCACGTTCACCAGCAACGGAACCGGCTTCAACGCCCCCGTGAAGGTCTGGGAGAGCGACTCCAGCTCCTGGAAGAGCTGGAACTGGGACGCCAGCAAGGTCGCCGCCGGTGACTTCAACGGCGACGGCAAGGCCGACATCGCCGTCCTCTACAACTACGGCACCAACGGCTCCCGCAACGAGACCGGCCTGCTGACCTTCACCAGCAACGGCAACGGTTTCGCCGAACCCCGCAAGACGTGGGAGAGCGGCTCGACCAGCTGGAACTGGAACAGCAGCAAGATGGTCGCCGGCGACTTCAACGGCGACGGCAAGAGCGACATCGCCGTCCTCTACGGCAACGGCACGACCTCCGACAGCCGCAACGAGACGGCCCTGTGGCTCATCGCCGACAACAGCAACGGCTTCGTCGCGCACCGCAAGGTCTGGAACAGCCTGAACTGGGAGGGCCGCAGCTGGAGCTGGGAGGCCAGCAAGGTCACGGCCGGTGACTTCAACGGTGACGGCAAGGCCGACATCGCCGTCCTGTACGACTACGGCAAGGTCTCCGGCAAGAACAAGACCGGCCTGTGGGTCTTCTCCGGCACCAAGGACGGCTTCACCGACCCCCGCAAGGTCTGGGAGAGCGGCACCACGGTCGACAGCTGGAACTGGGCCGCGAGCGAGCTCACCGCCGGTGACTTCAACGGCGACGGCAAGGCCGACATCGGCGTCACGTACGACTACGGGCAGGGCGCCGACGGCCGTGCCCAGGTCGCCCTGTGGGCCTTCACCAGCAACGGCAGCGGCCTCAACGCGCCCAGCAAGGTCTGGAACAGCGACCTGAAGCGCTGATTCACCCAGTGGGGCCGGCACCGGTGTGCCGGCCCCACACCCACATCACAGCAGTCCGTATGTCAGGAAACCGCCTTCCCGTGAAGCTCGCCCCCCTCCACCTCACCGGCCGTACCCGTCGCGGGTTGTGCGGCGCCGCCCTGACGGTCTCCCTCTCCACCGCCGCCGCGGCCGGTCCGCTCACCGCTCAGGCGAACCCCGCCGCGCCCGGGCCGGACAGCGCACAGGGCGCGCAGCCCAGGGGCGTACCCAATCTCGTCCTCCCCGATCTGCGGAAGCCCGCGCAACCGAGCCCGTCCGCGAGCGGTGAAGCCGGGATTCCGGCCACCGCGCTGGACGCCTACAAGAAGGCCGCGCAGGCGCTGGCCACGAGCCAGCCGGGGTGCCGGATCCCGTGGGAACTGGTCGCCGGGATCGGACGGGTGGAGTCCGTGCACGCCTCCGGGTACGGGCTGCGCGCCGACGGGTCCACCGAGCAGCCCATCCGGGGGCCGCGGCTGGACGGGAAGCAGTTCGCGCTCATCCGCGACACCGACGGCGGGCGCTGGGACGGGGACACCGAGTACGACCGTGCCGTCGGCCCCACCCAGTTCATCCCCTCCACCTGGGTCACCTGGGGTGCCGACGGCAACGGCGACGGGGTCAAGGACCCCAACAACATCTACGACGCCGCCCTCGGCACCGCCCGCTATCTCTGCGCCGGCGACCGGAACCTCACGGATCCCGCCGACCTCGACAAGGCGATCCTCAGCTACAACAACTCGCGTGAATACGTGAACGCCGTCCTGGAGTGGATGCGCACGTACCAGGGCGGCAAGGTCACCGCCGTTCCCAACGACGCCCCGGCCGTCCCCCATCGCCCGGACCCGGCCGACGGGCGGTCCAGCGCCCCCGCGCGTGCGGTCACACGTACGTCGGCCTCCGGCTCGTCGGTCGTCAAGCCGCGGCCCGAGCCCCTGCCGAAGCCCGCACCTGAACCCAGGCCCGATCCCAGGCCCGATCCGACTCCCGAGCCCCGGCCCGAGCCCGGTCCCCGTACCGTCACCCGGCTCACCGCCCTCGGGGAGCGGAGCCGTGACGCCGAGACCGGACAGGACCTCGACCAGGTCGCGCGGGTCCGGGCGAGCAACGCCCATGGCGATCCCGTCCCCGGAGCCGACGTCAGCTTCGAGATCCTCGGCGCCGCCACCGACGCCCGTTTCCCCGGGCACGGGGACGCCACGACCGTCACCGTCAGCACCGACGCCCAGGGCATCGCCGTCGTGCCGCGACTGCGCGTCGGTGACCGGCCGGACGGCTTCGTCGTCATGGCGAGCACTGCGGGCAAGGCCGTGACGTTCCAGGTGAACGCCCGGCTCTCCGCCTCTGCCACCGCCGACACCCTGACGCGGGTCGGCGAACAGCCCTTGAGCGCTCCGGTCAATGGCACCTTCGCCGAGAGCCCCCGGGTCAAGGCCACCCGTTACGGGCAGCCCGCCCTCGGCACGGTGCTCACCGCGACCTTCCTCGCGAGCAAGGAGGGCGACACGGCCGGGAACACCCTCGGCCCGTACTTCACGGACGCGGCCGGCAATGCCGTTCGAACGCTTGTCCCGCCCCCGCCCGGAGCCGATGGCATCGTCACCCTTCCGGCCATCCACGCCGACGGAAACCCCGGTACGTACGCCCTCCGGCTGACCACCGCCGACGGTGTGACGCTGGACGTCGAGCTCACCGTGACCGCGTGAGTGTCAGTGCCCCGTCTCGCCCCGGTTGACGGCCATGACCATGACCGCGCCGATCAGGACCAGGCGGTCGGTCAGCGCGTCGAGCTGCTGGCGCTGTTCCGTCGGGAGGTGCCAGTCCTCCCAGGAGGAGGTCTCCTGCTTCGAGGGCGGGGCCTGCCACTCGGCGGCCCAGTCGCGGCCGAGCCGGGCCGCGAGCGGTCCGGCCGTGCGGGCGAGGCCGCCGTAGGCGCCGAGGAGGCCGATCATGTGGCCGTCCGGGAGCCAGCCGCGCCAGGCGTTCAGCAGCTCGCCGGCGAGGTGGGCGACGTCCTCCAGCCACAGGATGTGCTGGGTGACCCAGCCCTGGGGGCTGGGGGACACGGGCATGCCCGGCAGCAGGCGCTGCGGCAGGGCGTCGCGGCGTGTGAAGAAGTCGCGCGCGAGGGTCAGCTCGTGGTCCGAGGGGGTCCAGGAGCGGTCGTTCAGGGCGATCGCGGCGGCATCGACCGCATCGACGGCGTGGCTCATTCCGATACCGTACGTGCCCCGCAGGCCGAGGGGCGAGCGGGCCGGGTCGCCGTCACGTACCGGGCGCGGCGGCCCGCGGCCAGCCATTCGGCCCGCAGCCGCTCGTAGACACCGCGCTCGGCGCTGGTCAGCGTGCGGCCGCGGCGGGCCGTGAGGAACATGCGTATCTCGTGGTTGAGCTGCTCCGGGGTCGGGGTCAGGGTCGCGTTGCATGACATGCCCTCAGGCTAGGGGGTGCCACTGACAACGGGCCCGTTCCCATGGTCATGTTTGCGGAACGCTCATCGAATGGTCATGAAGTCGGTGGGTGAACCTTGAGGTCGTTCTTACCTCACACTTACTCCGCCGCCGGTCGCCGCAGCCTCGCCACGAACTTGTAGCGGTCGCCCCGGTACACCGACCGTACCCACTCCACCGGCTTGCCCTCCGCGTCCAGCGAGTGGCGCGAGAGGAGCAGCATCGGCAGGCCCACGTCCGTGCCCAGCAGGCCGGCCTCGCGCGGGGTGGCCAGGGAGGTCTCGATGGTCTCCTCCGCCTCCGCGAGGTGGACGTCGTAGACCTCGGCCAGCGCGGTGTAGAGGGAGGTGTACTTCACCAGGCTCCGGCGCAGCGCCGGGAAGCGCTTCGCCGACAGGTGGGTGGTCTCGATCGCCATGGGCTCGCCGCTGGCGAGCCGGAGGCGTTCGATGCGCAGGACGCGGCCGCCGGGCACTATGTCGAGCAGCCCGGCGAGGCGGTCGTCGGCGGTGACGTAGCCGATGTCGAGGAGCTGGGAGGTGGGCTCCAGGCCCTGGGCACGCATGTCCTCGGTGTAGGAGGTCAGTTGGAGGGCCTGGGAGACCTTGGGCTTGGCGACGAACGTGCCCTTGCCCTGGATGCGCTCCAGCCGGCCCTCGACCACCAGTTCCTGGAGGGCCTGGCGCACCGTCGTACGGGAGGTGTCGAACTCGGCGGCCAGGGTGCGCTCCGGGGGCACGGGGGTGCCGGGAGGCATGGTTTCGGTCATATCCAGCAAGTGCCGTTTGAGCCGGTAATACTTGGGAACGCGCGCGGTCCGTCCACCGCTCGTGGCGCTGCCGCCCTCCGCCGTCTCGCCCTCGGTCGCCATGGCGTGCCTTCCCGACCTTCCCGACTCCGATGATCCTGCTGCCGTCACCGGCTCCTCCGTCTATAGCGGTCACATGGTGGCACGGGCAGAGCCCGAGGGGACCGGAGATACCCGGGTCGACCTCGAGGTGTCGGTCCGGTAACGGAGCCGACAGCGACTCTTATACACCCTTGACACCCCAAAAGGTCTAGGCCAACATGCGGGCACTGGTCTAAACCATTAAAGACCACATTCGGTCCTCAAGGGAGAGTGCTGTGAAGCGAGGGCTCATAGCGGCGACGGGTGTCGTGGCCATGCTGGTGAGTGTTGCTGCCTGTGGGTCCAGCGACAGTGACAAGGGATCGGCCGACGGTGGTTCCAAGGACAAGAGCCTCACTGTCTGGTTCATGGATGGCTCGAATCCACCGGGTTGGTCCAAGGCCGTCCAGGCCGAGTTCGAACAGAAGACCGGGGCCAAGCTCAATATCCAGGTCCAGAAGTGGGACGGCATCCAGCAGAAGCTCACCACCGCCCTCTCCGAGTCCAGCCCGCCGGACGTCGTGGAGGTCGGCAACACCCAGACGCCCTCCTACGCCCAGACCGGTGGCCTCGCCCAGCTGGACGACCTGAAGAAGGAGATCGGCGGGGACTGGACCGAGTCCCTCAACAAGCCGGCCGTCTTCGAGGGCAAGCAGTACGCGGCCCCCTGGTACGCGGCCAGCCGCGTCGTCATCTACAACAAGAAGATCTGGGCCGACGCGGGCATCAAGGACACCCCGAAGACCCGTGACGAGTTCTTCAAGGACCTTGAGGCCATTCAGCAGAAGGGCGACGCGGAGCCGCTCTATCTGCCCGGCCAGAACTGGTACTTCTTCGACGGCCTGACCATCGGCACCGGTGCCGACCTGGTGAAGAAGGACGGCAAGAAGTACGTCTCCAACCTCGGCGACCCCAAGGTGGCCAAGGCCATGGAGACCTACAAGAAGTACCAGTCCTTCAGCAAGGCCCCCAAGGACAAGGACGAGGCCACCCCGCAGCAGGCCGACGTCTTCGCCAAGGGCAGGACCGGTGCCTTCATCGGCATGGGCTGGGAGGCCGCCACCGCCATCAAGGCGAACCCGGAGATCGAGAAGGAGATCGGCTACTTCACCATTCCCGGTGAGACCGCCGACAAGCCCGAGGGCGTCTTCCTCGGCGGCTCCAACCTCGCGATCTCCGAGGGCAGCAAGAAGAAGGACCTCGCCAAGGAGTTCCTGAAGATCGCGCTGTCCGACAAGAACGAGGGCGCGCTGGCCAAGGAGGTCGGCTCGATCCCCAACAAGGACGCGCTGCTGTCGAGCCTGAAGGGCCAGCCGGCCGCCGAGGCCGCTGCCCCCGCCGCCAAGACCGGTGGCACCACTCCGCTGATCCCCGAATGGGCCAACGTGGAGAACGCGCCGAACCCGATCAAGGCCTATATGACGGCCGTTCTGGGCGGCAAGTCGCCGGAGGAGGCCGCCAAGCAGGTCGAGGGCGACATGAACAAGCGGCTCGCCCAGAAGCAGTAGGGCCTGAGCGGCAGTGAGTTCCGTACGGGCCGCCGTGGGGGCGGCCCGTACGGGACCCCGCACCACGCACAACCGTTCCACAGGGGAGAAGGCGGACGACGATGTCAGCGCAGATCGAAGAGGCGGCGGCCACCGGCCCGGCGCCCCGGATCGGCAAAGGCGGCGCCGCGCCGCCCCGCCGCGACCGGGAACGCGCGGCCAGAAGCCTGCCCTACCTGCTGATCCTCCCCACCGTAGCGGCCGTCGTGCTGCTGCTCGGCTGGACGCTGGTGAAGAACGGCCTGCTGTCCTTCCAGAACCTCAACAAGCGCCAGCTGATCCAGCGCGTCACCGAGTGGACCGGCGTCGACAACTACCGCGAGGTCCTCGGAAGTTCCGAGTTCTGGCACGTCACCGGCCGTTCGGTGGTCTTCACGGCCGCCAACGTCGTCCTGATCATGGCGGTCGGCTGTCTGATCGGCCTGCTGCTCGCCCGGCTCGGCAACAAGCTGCGGCTGCTGCTCTCGCTCGGCCTCGTCCTGGCCTGGGCCATGCCCGTCGTCGCCGCGACCACCGTCTTCCAGTGGCTCTTCGACCAGCGCTTCGGCGTCGTCAACTACCTCCTGGACGCGCTCGGCTGGCACTCCATGGCCGGCTACAACTGGACCAGCGGCCAGCTCTCCACCTTCTTCGTGATCACCGTGCTGATCGTCTGGCAGTCTGTGCCCTTCGTGGCGATAAACCTCTACGCGGCCACGACCACGATCCCCAAGGAGCTCTACGAGGCCGCCTCGCTCGACGGCGCGGGCACCTGGAAGCAGTTCACCTCGGTGACCTTCCCCTTCCTCAAGCCGTTCTTCCTGGCCACCACGTTCCTCGAGGTGATCTGGGTCTTCAAGGCCTTCACCCAGGTCTTCGCGATCAACGAGGGCGGCCCCGACCGGCTCACCGAGACCCTGCCCGTCTACGCCTTCCAGGAGGGCATGGGCAGCCAGCACTTCGGCATGGGCGCGGCGATCTCCATCCTCACCATCGTCATTCTGCTGGCGCTGACGGCTTACTACCTGCGCCTGGTTCTCAAGCAAGAGGAGGACGAGCTGTGAGGCGATCGCTGATCGGCCGAGTCTGGCCGGGGGCGACGGCGGTCGTCCTCTTCGCCTTCTTCGCGTTCCCCGTCTACTGGATGTTCGCCACGGCCTTCAAGGCCAACAAGGACATCGTCAGCGACACCCCCGTCTGGTTCCCCGCGAGCCCCACCTTCGAGCACTTCGACAAGGCGGTGAGCGCCGACGGCTTCTGGACGTTCGTCGGGAACTCCCTCACCGTGACCCTGGTGGCCGTGGCCCTGTCGCTCGTCATCGCGCTGCTGGCGTCCTTCGCCGTCGCGCGCATGCGCTTCAAGGGCCGCAAGAGCTTCATCCTCGTGATGATGATGGCCCAGATGGCGCCCTGGGAGGTGATGGTCATCGCCTACTACATGATCGTGCGCGACGCCGACATGCTGAACAGCCTGCCGCCGCTCATCGCCATCTACACCGTCATGGTGCTGCCCTTCACCGTCCTGACGCTGCGCGGCTACGTGGCCGCCGTGCCCAAGGAGCTGGAGGAGTCCGCCATGGTCGACGGGTGCACCCGCACCCAGGCCTTCATCAAGGTCATCTTCCCGCTGCTGGCGCCCGGCCTGATGGCCACCTCGCTCTTCGGCTTCATCACCGTCTGGAACGAGTTCCCGATGGTCCTGATCCTCAACAAGGACCCCGGATCGCAGACCCTCCCGCTGTGGCTGACCGGCTTCCGCACCACCTTCGGCGACGACTGGGGCGCCACCATGGCCGCTTCCTCGCTCTTCGCGATCCCGATCCTCGTCCTGTTCGTCATCCTCCAGCGCAAGGCGGTCGGAGGCCTCACGTCCGGCGCAGTGAAGGGCTAGGAGCATCGACATGACCATCCTCACCCAGCACCGGTCCCAGCACCCGGACACCCTGACCCGGGACGCCCTGACCGTCCTCCAGCCCGGCTTCACCGGGACGACCGCCCCCGACTGGCTGCTGCGCCGGCTCGGCGAAGGGCTCTCCTCCGTCGGCCTGTTCGGCCGCAACATCGCCTCCCCCGAACAGCTCGCCGCCCTGACGGCGCAGCTGCGCGCCGAGCGCGGCGACGTCCTCGTCGCCATCGACGAGGAGGGCGGCGACGTCACCCGGCTGGAGGTCCGTACGGGCTCCTCCTTCCCCGGCAACCTCGCCCTCGGCACCGTCGACGACACCGGGCTCACCCGGGCCGTCGCCCACGAGCTGGGCCGCCGCCTCGCCGCCTGCGGCGTCAACCTCAACTGGGCGCCCTCCGGGGACGTCAACTCCGACCCCGACAACCCCGTCATCGGCGTACGGTCCTTCGGCGCCGACCCCGCGCTCGTCGCCCGGCACACCGCCGCCTACGTCGAGGGGCTCCAGGCCGCCGGGGTCGCCGCCTGCACCAAGCACTTCCCCGGCCACGGCGACACCGCCGTCGACTCCCACCACGACCTGCCCCGCATCGACGCGGACCTCGCGACGCTGCACGCCCGTGAGCTGGTGCCCTTCCGGGCGGCCGTCGCGGCCGGCACCAAGGCCGTGATGAGCGCGCACATCCTGCTGCCCGCGCTCGACGCCGCTCTGCCCGCCACGCTCAGCCCCCTCGCCCTCCACGGGCTGCTGCGCGCGCCCGTCACCGCCGGGGGCCTCGGCTTCGACGGCCTGATCGTCACCGACGGCATGGAGATGCGGGCGATCGCCGGTACGTACGGCATCGAACGCGGCAGCGTCATGGCCATCGCGGCGGGCGCCGACGCGATCTGCGTCGGGGGCGGCCTGGCCGACGAGGAGACCGTGCTGCGGCTGCGCGACGCGCTCGTCGCGGCCGTGCGCTCCGGTGAACTGGCGGAGGAGCGGCTCGCCGACGCCGCCGCACGGGTGCGGGCGCTGGCGCGCTGGACGTCGTCGGCGGCGGGCCCGGACGCGGCGGCGTCCGACCCCGGCGTGGGGCTTGTGGCGGCGCGGCGCGCGCTGCGGGTCACGCGCTCCGGCGCGGGGTACGAGCCGCCGCCCGCCGGGCCGGTGTACGTCGCCGCCTTCACGCCCGTCGCCAACATCGCCGTCGGCGACGAGACGCCCTGGGGCGTCGGCGCCGAGCTGGCCCGGCTGCGGCCGGGGACGCTCACCGAGACGTACGGCCCCGAGTCCGCCGGGGCGGAGGCGGTGCTCGCGGCGGCGGGGGAGCAGCGGATCGTCGCGGTCGTGCGTGATGTGCACCGGCATCCGTGGATGGCCCGGGCGCTCGGTACCTTGCTGGCGGCTCGGCCGGACACGGTCGTGGTGGAGATGGGGCTGAACGAGGCGCCGCCGAGCGGTGCGCTGCACATCGCCACGCATGGGGCGGCGCGGGTGTGCGGGATCGCTGCCGCCGAGGCGATCGCGGGGGAGTAGCCCCGGCCCCGCCCTTTCACCGTTTCCGAGCGGGGCTGCGCCCCCTCGCACCCCCCTTGTCCTCAAACCTTGTCCTCAAACGCCGGACGGGCTGAATTCAGCCCGTCCGGCGTTCGGCTTACAGCCCCTGCCAGGCCGGCTTCGCCGCGTACGTCGCGCGGAAGTAGTCGGCCAGCTTCAGCTTCGTCGCCGCCGCCTCGTCGACGACGACCGTCGCGTGGGGGTGGAGCTGGAGGGCCGAGGCGGGGACGAGGGCGGAGACCGGGCCCTCGACGGACGCGGCGACCGCGTCGGCCTTGCCCTCGCCCGTGGCCAGCAGCACCAGGTGGCGGGCCTCCAGGATGGTGCCGATGCCCTGGGTGATGACGTGGTGCGGCACCTGCTCGATGTCGCCCTCGAAGAAGCGCGCGTTGTCGACGCGGGTCTGCTCCGTCAGCGTCTTGATGCGGGTGCGGGAGGCCAGGGAGGAGCACGGCTCGTTGAAGCCGATGTGGCCGTCGGTGCCGATGCCCAGCAGCTGGAGGTCCACACCGCCGGCCGCCGGCAGCGCCCGGTCGTACGCCTCGCACGCGGCCTGGACGTCCTCGGCGGTGCCGTCGGGGCCCATGAAGGAGGACGCCGGCAGCCCCAGCGGCTCGACGACCTGGCGCAGAACGGTCGAGCGGTAGGACTCGGGGTGGTCGGCGGGCAGGCCGACGTACTCGTCGAGCTGGCAGACACGGGCGCGCGAGGCGTCCACCTCGCCGGCGCGGACCTTGGCCGTGAGCGCCTCGTAGACGGGCAGCGGGGTCGAGCCGGTGGCCACGCCGAGCAGCGCGTCGGGCTTGCGGCGCAGCAGGGCGGCCATGGCCTCCGCGATGAGCTCGCCGCCTGCCTTGGCGTCGGGGACGATGACAACTTCCACGCTGGGCCTGCCGATCTGGAGAGGGGTGTGGTATAGACCAATTTAGCAGAACGGGCGCCGCTCGCCCCGGCTGGCGGGGGTGGGGAGACCCGTGGTCGACTGAAGGGGCCGCCCGGTGCGTACACGGGCGTCTCCCCGGGAGGTGGGCCGGTATGACCAGGGAGAGACCGGGCCTGATCATGGCCGGGGAGACGGCCGAACAGCCCGCCGTGCTGCGTCGCGTCCTGGACCACGGTGCGGCCGCCGCCCGGGAGGTCGCCGGGCGCATCGCCGCCCGTGATTTCCGGTTCGTCCTGCTCACCGCGCGGGGCACCTCCGACAACGCGGCCCTGTACGCCAAGTACCTGCTGGAGGTGCGGCTCGGCAAGCCCTGCGGGCTGACCTCCATGTCGACGGTCACCGCCTACGGCGCCCGGCCCGATCTCCGGGACGTCCTGGCCGTCACGGTCAGCCAGTCCGGCGGCTCCCCGGACCTGGTGGCCTCCACCGAGGCCGCCCGCGCGGCCGGCGCCATCACCCTGGCGGTCACCAACAACCCGGACTCCCCGCTCGCCGCGGTCGCCGAGCACCACCTCGACATCCTCGCCGGGCCGGAACGGGCGCTCCCGGCGACCAAGACGTACACGGCCTCGCTGCTCACCCTCTATCTCTTCGTCGAGGGGCTGTGCGGCGGCGACGGCTCGGCCGCGCGGGAGCTGCCGGAGCTCGCCCGGCGGATCCTGGCGCGCGGCGCCGAGGTCACCCGGCTCGCCGCCCGCTACCGCTTCGCCGAGCGGATGGTCCTCACCTCGCGCGGCTACGGCTATCCGACGGCCAAGGAGGCCGCGCTGAAGCTGATGGAGACGAGCTACATCCCCGCCCTGGCCTACTCGGGCGCCGATCTGCTGCACGGGCCGCTGGCCATGGTGGACAACATCTTCCCCGTCATCGCGATCGTCCCGGCGGGAAGAGGCGGGAAAGCGCTGGCTCCCGTGCTGGAGCGGCTGCGCGGGCGAGGGGCCGACCTGGTCGTCGTCGGGACCGGGGCCGAGGTCGCGCGGGCGACGGACGGTTTCGTCCTGCCCTCGGAAGAGGTGGCGGAGGAGCTGCAGCCGGTCCTGGAGATCCTGCCGCTCCAGCTGCTCGCCCATGAGGTGACCGTCGCCCGGGGGCAGGACCCCGACGCGCCCCGGGCCCTGGCCAAGGTCACCGAGACGAGGTGAGGGAGACGAGGTGAGAGGTGAGCGGGACGAGGCGATACGGGCCCGGAGACGACTACGGGCCGCGGCGCCCGCCGGGACCCTCGGCCCAGCCGGCACCGCAGCCCGGAGCGAATCGGCCGGACCGGCGCGCGTGAGGTGTGCGGGCCCCACGGCCGGGTCGGCCGACGGGAGGCCCCGGCCGCCGTGCGGCGGGCCGGGCCTCGCTCCGCCCTCTTGTGCGGAGAGGACGGACGTCCTGAACGCCCATTGTGGACTAGACCATTCCTCGCTGTCCATGCTGTTGCCGCCCGGACTCCATGGGTATGCCGATCATCATGTGTCCTCCGCCGACCGGCCCGTCCCACGCCCCACGGAAAAGAACTAGGCTCACCACCGTGCCCTCCATGAACGACCTCGTACGCCAGCACACCGCACTCGACGACTCCGACCTGGAGTGGCTGCATCTGCTGGTCTCGGAGTGGCAGCTGCTCTCCGACCTGTCCTTCGCCGATCTGGTCCTCTGGGTGCCCACCCTGGACGGCACCCGCTATGTGTCCATCGCCCAGATGCGGCCCAACACCGGACCCACCTCCTACCACGACGACATGGTCGGCCACCTCGTCCCGCGCGGCCGCCGTCCCCTGCTCGACGCCGCCCTCGACGAGGGCCGGATCGTCCGGGAGGGCGACCCGGAGTGGCGCGAGGAGGTCCCCGTGCGGGTCGAGTCCATCCCGGTCCGCCGGGAGGGACGGGTGCTGGGGGTCATCGCCCGGAACACCAATCTGCTGACCGTGCGGACGCCCAGCCGGCTGGAGCTCACCTATCTCCAGAGCGCCTCCGACCTGGCGCAGATGATCGCCGGCGGTGCCTTCCCCTTCCCCGGCCAGCAGGTCGACATGGACGCCTCGCCCCGCGCCGGCGACGGCCTGATCAGGCTGGACGCCGACGGCATCGTCCAGTACGCCAGCCCCAACGCCCTCTCCGCCTACCACCGGCTCGGCCTCGCCGCCGACCTCGTCGGGCATCATCTGGGCGAGGCCACCGCTCAGTTGGCACCCTCGCGCGCCCCGGTCGACGAGGGTCTCGCCAAGCTCGCCAGCGGCTGGGCGCCCCGCGAGTTCGAGGTGGAGGCCAATGACGGGGTCATTCATCTGAGGGTGATCCCGCTCAAACCCAAGGGAAGTCACATCGGTTCACTCGTACTGTTGCGCGATGTGACCGAACTGCGACGGCGCGAACGCGAGTTGATCACCAAGGACGCCACCATCCGGGAGATCCACCACCGGGTGAAGAACAACCTCCAGACCGTGGCGGCCCTGCTGCGCCTCCAGGCGCGCCGGATCGGCTCCGCCGAGGGCCGTGAGGCACTGGAGGAGGCGGTCCGCCGGGTCGGTTCCATCGCGATCGTCCATGAGACGCTGTCGCAGAACCTCGACGAACGGGTCGAATTCGACGAGATCGCCGACCGGGTCCTCGCCATGGTCGCCGAGATCTCCCCGGGCCGGGTCACCACCCGGCGCACGGGCCGCTTCGGGGTGCTGGACGCCGAGGTCGCCACGCCGCTGTCGATGGTCCTCACCGAACTGCTCCAGAACGCCCTCGAGCACGGCTTCGGGCCGGGGGAGCAGGGCACGGTCGAGGTCACCGCGGTCCGCGGCGGCACCCGCCGGGACACCCGGCTGCTGATCTCCGTCCAGGACGACGGGCGCGGGCTGCCCGAGGGCTTCGACCCCCAGCGCGCCGGCAATCTGGGCCTGCAGATCGTACGCACCCTGGTGGAGGGCGAGTTGGGCGGAACGTTCGACATGGTGCCCGCTTCCGGGCAGGGGACACGGGTGGTGCTCGACATTCCGGTGGGCGCGGAGAAGCCCTGAGAAGTTATAGGGCGTCATAGGAATTCATACGGCGTCCTGGAATAGCACTGAGCCCCGGCTCTCTCGAATGAGAGAACCGGGGCTCAAAGCTTTTATGCCCAGAAGGCTGTGCTTAGCGCACGGGTGGGGGGTACTGCGCGCTGCGGCTCGGGGGCCGAGAGGGGCGGGGCGACTCGCGTCAGGCGGTGGCGTTGCGAGCGCGGTTGCGAGCGGCACGGCGCTTCATCGCGCGGCGCTCGTCCTCGCTGAGGCCACCCCAGACGCCGGAGTCCTGACCGGACTCGAGCGCCCACTGCAGGCACTGCTCCATGACGGGGCAGCGGCGGCAGACGGCCTTGGCTTCCTCGATCTGCAGCAGCGCAGGACCGGTGTTGCCGATGGGGAAGAACAGCTCGGGGTCTTCCTCGCGGCAAACGGCGTTGTGACGCCAGTCCATGGCTGCTCCATCTCCTCGTGTTACGGCTACGTGGCTTGTGAATGTGAACGCTTTCACGAATCCCCCCGCAAGGGAAGGGCCGACCTCCAGCCAGGCAGACTGGTGCGGTCCAGGAAGATAAGGAGGGGGTTCGGGCTCTTCGGGGAAGCCTTGATGGCGGGCCGTCCCGATCGCCACGAAAAGACTCGCAAACCTCGGCGACGGATACAACCCCTTCTGGAAAGTTTTTTTTGATTCCTCGGTGTCGGCTAGGTCACAGCCGTCATTCCAGGGGGTGGAACCCAGTCTAAACGTTCGAGTGGAAGGACTTTAGGCCCTAGCACTCACACAATCACACGCAGTGCACGGCGAACGCCTGTGAACGTCACGCTGGTGCGCAGTCCGAGGTGGTCGCCGTCCATCTGGAAGGGCAGGGGGGCCTGCGAATGCAAGGTGAACGAGTCCTGGTCATGCAGTGACACAGCGTGTTTGCCCTGCGGGCCGCGCTCCGGCGTCGACGTCAGCAGCTGGGTGCCGTAGCGGGTGGCCGCCAGAGTGGACAGCTTGGTGAATCCCAGCACGTCAAGGGCGGTGTCGAAGGACGCCTGCGGCAGCGCGTACATCGGCCGGTTGCCGAAGTACGTCCACGGGGCCGTGTTGCAGATTATCGACATGACGAGATTCTCGAGTGGCTTCTCGCCAGGCCGTTCGAGGGTGATCGTGCCGTGCCGCCGGTTCGTTTCTCCGAAGAACTGACGCATCACCTGTCGCACATACAGGGAGTGCGTCGAACGCTTGCCGCGCTCCCGCTGCTGCTCCACCCGGCCGACGACGCCCGCGTCGAACCCGAAGCCGGCACAGAAGGTGAACCAGCGGGCCGGCACCGCCTCGTCCTCCGAGCCCGGCGTCCCGGCCGCGAGGCCGAGCCCCACGGTCCGCTCGGAGCCCTCCCGCAGCGCGTCCAGCAGGGCGCCCGTCGCCTCCACCACGTCATTGGGCAGGCCCAGCGCGCGGGCGAAGACATTGGTCGAGCCGCCCGGCACCACCGCGAGCCGCGGCAGGGCCTCCGGATCGGGCCCGGAGTGCAGCAGACCGTTCACGACCTCGTTGACCGTGCCGTCTCCGCCGAGCGCGACGACCAGCTCGACATTGCCGCTCTCCGCCGCCCGGCGCGCGAGGTCGCGTGCGTGACCCCGGTACTCGGTCGTGGCGACGTCCAGCTTCAGGTCGCTGGCCAGGGCGTGCGCCAGGACATCGCGAGTACGGGCACTGGTGGTGGTGGCCGAAGGATTGACCACAAGAAGCGCACGCATGCGCGCCAGCCTACCTACCTGTCGGTACACGGCCCGTCCCAGGCCCGGCTTCGAAGGATTTGCGTACCGATACCCTGCTGAGGTGAGCAGCAAGCAGTCCGCGTCGAAATCCGCCCGGAAGGGTGCGTCCACCGGGGCCACCGCCAAGGGTGCCGCCGGCCCCGTTCCGGAAGCCCCGGGGCCCCGGCCCGCCCGGCTGACGGCGGCCGCCGGGCTGGTCGCCCTCCAGGGGCTGGCCCTCGCCGTCTCGGGGATCTATCTGCTGGTCATGGGGCTGCTGGGCAAGCCGGACAGCCCGCAGCAGGCCGAGACCGGCGGGCTGACCGTCCTGGCGCTGGCCGCGCTGCCGCTCCTCGCCGCGCGCGGCCTGTGGCTGCTGCGGCGCTGGAGCCGCGGCCCCGCCATGATCACGCAGATCATGGCGCTGCCGGTCGCCTGGACGCTCTACAACGGCGGCGGCGCGCTGATCGCCGGCGCGGTGGCGCTCGCGCTGACCGCCGTGGCCACGCTCGTCCTGCTGGTGAACCCCACCGCGACCGAGGCGCTCGGCATCGGCCCGCGCGAGTCCTGAGCGTCCTCTCCGGTCACTCCTCGATCAGCAGCCGGTCCCTGAGCTGGGCGAGCGTACGGGCCAGCAGCCGGGAGACGTGCATCTGGGAGATGCCCACCTCCTGGGCGATCTGCGACTGCGTCATATTGCCGAAGAAGCGGAGCAGCAGGATCTTCTTCTCGCGCGGCGGCAGGTCCTCCAGCAGCGGCTTGAGGGACTCCCGGTACTCCACGCCCTCCAGCGCCTCGTCCTCCGCGCCCAGGGTGTCCGCGACCGCCGGGGACTCGTCGTCCGTGTCGGGGACGTCCAGCGAGAGCGTCGAGTAGGCGTTGGCGGACTCCAGGCCCTCCAGCACCTCCTCCTCGGAGATCCCCAGGTGCTCCGCCAGCTCATGGACCGTGGGGGCGCGGCCGTGCCGCTGGGAGAGCTCGGCCGTGGCCGTCGTCAGCGACAGCCGCAGCTCCTGGAGCCGGCGCGGGACCCGCACCGCCCAGCCCTTGTCGCGGAAGTGCCGCTTGATCTCGCCGACCACCGTGGGGGTGGCGTAGGTGGAGAACTCCACCCCGCGGTCCGGGTCGAAGCGGTCCACGGATTTGATCAGGCCGATCGTGGCGACCTGGGTGAGGTCGTCGAGCGGCTCGCCGCGGTTGCGGAACCGCCGGGCCAGGTGCTCCACGAGGGGCAGATGCATCCGCACCAGGTGGTTGCGCAGCTCGGCCCGCTCCGGGGAACCGTCGGGGAGCTGCCGCAACTCGATGAACAGGGCGCGGGCGCCGCTGCGGTCGTGCGGATCCGCGTGCTGGTGCCGCTGCCGGCGCTGGTGCTGATCCATGTGGTCCGCCCGCTCTGATGGGTCGCTCACCCGCTCCGCCGGGTCCACCGGGGTCGCCGGACCGGCCGGGTCCACCGGGGTCGCCGAGCCGGCCGGGTCCACCGGGGTCACCGGATCCACCGGGTCCGCCGCGTCCGGCGCGGCGGCCGGATCGAGGTCTTCCGGATCGGGCCGGGCAGGCTGCTGCGGGATGGCCGGAGTGCGCACTCCCCGCGATGACGCAGTACTCACGGAGCCCCCTCTTCCGTCACGGCTGCCCGGGGCCGGCGCCGCGCTTCTTGTGCAGGCTGATGCTGACCGTCCGGTCCTCCGCGACGGTGGAGTCGACCTCACCGGCCAGGGCGGAGAGCACCGTCCAGGCGAAGGTGTCGCGCTCGGGGGCGCGGCCGTCCGTCGTCGGCGCCGAGACGGTCACCCGCAGCGCGTCCCCGACGAGGCGGAAGACACAGCTGAGCACGGAACCGGGAACGGCCTGTTGCAGCAGGATGGCGCAGGCCTCGTCCACGGCGATGCGCAGGTCCTCGATCTCGTCGAGGGTGAAGTCCAGCCGGGCCGCGAGACCGGCTGTCGCCGTCCGCAGCACCGACAGGTAGGCACCCGCAGCGGGCAGCCGGACTTCCACGAAGTCCTGGGTCGTCCCAGGCTCGCCAGCGATTGGGGACACCCTCACCTCCAAGGTGGCACAAGCTCATTGAGCTGTCGGGAGCGCCGGTCCCACGGCCCCCGGACGAGGGCGGCGCGGGCCGGTGCGGCACATGGTCCGGCTGAGACGCTATCGCGATCTGCGGTTCCGCGCCGCAGGCCCACGACTGTCACTCATGGTAAACCCGTAAGTACAGACGGTGGGTAGGGCTGTGCGGCCTCAAATCGAAAGCGAGGTCGGCCTGTTGGGATTTTCGTCACTCTGTGCGAGCGCCGCAAGAGCCTGGAGCGGTTCTCCCGACAACCGGCGCACGGTCCACTCGTCCATCGCCTCCGCGCCCAGCGATTCGTAGAACGCGATCGACGGCGCGTTCCAGTCCAGCACTGACCATTCGAAACGCTGATAGCCCCGCTCCACGCAGATCCCGGCGAGCTCCGCCAGGAGCGCCCTGCCGTGACCGCCGCCGCGGGCGTGCGGACGCACGTAGAGGTCCTCCAGGTAGATACCGTGCGTACCCGTCCAGGTCGAGAAGTTGCGGAACCACAGGGCGAACCCCACCGTTTCCCGACGGTCCGCGTCACTCTCCGCTATCAGCGCGTAGACCGCCGGGTCCGCGCCGAACAGGGCGTCGCGCAGCTGTTCCTCGGTCGCCCGCGCCTCGTCCAGCGCCCTTTCGTACTCCGCCAGTTCGCGGATCATCGCGTGGATGTGGGGGACGTCGGCCGGAGTCGCGGGTCGGATCATGCGGGCATGATCTCAGACGCTGTGCTCGTCTCAGACGATCTGTTTGTCCACGTAGCACCAGCGCCAGCTCTGCCCCGGCTCGAAGCTGCGCATCACCGCGTGCCCCGTCTCCTCGAAGTGCCCGGTCGCGTGGCGGTACGGGGAGGAGTCGCAGCAGCCCACGTGGCCGCACTCCAGGCACAGCCGCAGCTGCACCGGGTGGCTGCCCGCCGCCTCGCACTCCGGGCAGGTCGGGGTCAGCGGCGCCGGTTCGGGGCGCGGCAGCTCGTCCACATGCGAACACTCGATCATGATGGCCAGGTTAGAGCGCGCGAGCGGAAAGGGTGGAGGAGCCATGGACGTCATGCCGCTGCTGACGCTGATCGCGGGCGGGGCCGCCGTCGCGGGCGCCGCCCGCAGGACCCCCGTGCCCGCGCCGCTGCTGCTCGTCGCGGTCGGCCTCGTCGCCTCGTACGTCCCCGGCGTGCCCGAGTACGCCCTCGACCCCCATGTGGTGCTGCCGCTGGTGCTGCCGCCCCTGCTGCACACCGCCGCTCTTGAAAGCTCCTATCTCGATCTGCGGGCCAACCTGAGGCCCGTGGCCCTCCTCAGCGTGGGGTACGTCCTCTTCGCCACCCTCGCGGTCGGCTACGTGGCCTCCCGCGCGGTGCCCGGCCTGCCGCCCGCCGCCGCGCTCGTCCTGGGCGCGGTGGTGGCCCCGCCGGACGCGGTGGCCGCCACCGCGATCGCCCGGAGACTGGGGCTGCCGTCCCGGATCACCACGATCCTCCAGGGCGAGTCCCTGGTGAACGACGCGACCGCCATCACCGCCTACAAGGTCGCCCTCGCCGCGGCCCTCGGCACCGGTGCCACCTGGGCCGACGGCGTACGGGAGTTCGCGATCGCCTCGGTCGGCGGCATCGGCGTCGGGCTGGTCCTGATGGTGCCGATCCACTGGCTGCGCACCCACCTGCGGGAGCCGCTGCTGCAGAACACGCTCTCGCTGCTCATCCCCTTCGTCGCCTACGCCGCGGCCGAACAGGTGGGGGCGTCCGGCGTGCTCGCCGTGGTGGTGGTCGCGCTCTACCTGGGACACCGGTCCTGGCAGGTCGACTTCGCCACGCGGCTGCAGGAGGCGGCCGTGTGGCGGGTCGTTTCCTTCCTGCTGGAATCGGCCGTCTTCGCCCTCATCGGGCTCCAGTTGCGCGTCGTGCTGCGGGACCTGGGGGAGTACGGGCGGCATCGGCGTCGGGCTGGTCCTGATGGTGCCGATCCACTGGCTGCGCACCCACCTGCGGGAGCCGCTGCTGCAGAACACGCTCTCGCTGCTCATC
>NZ_JAILXP010000310.1 GCF_020740895.1 Streptomyces sp. UNOB3_S3
CGCCTCCAGCGCGCCCCGCTCGCCCGCCCGGCGCGGCAGCCACACCAGCCGCGCGCCCGTCGCCCCGGCCGCCGCCACGGCGGCCGTCAGCCCGCCGGGCACCCCGGCCAGCCGCTCGCCGACGAGGATCAGCGCGCCCGGCGCGCGCAGCGCGTCCGACGCCGCCCGCCCGGCCGCGTCCAGGCCCGACGCGGCCGCCAGCGCCCGCAGCCACTCCGGCTCCGTGCCCGGCGCGGCCGGCAGCAGCGTGCCGCCCGCCTTCTCAAGGCCCCGGGTCGCGTAGGTGGCCAGCGCGAAGAGGCGCAGCCCGCGCTTGCGCCACGCCTTGCGCAGCCGCAGGAAGACGCCCGGCGCCTCCTCCTCGGCCTCCAGCCCCACGAGCAGCACGGCGGGCGCCTGCTCCAGGGCCGTGTACGTCGCCCCCGAGCCGTCGAGGTCCCGGCCGTGCCCGGCGACGTGGGCCGCGAGGAAGTCGGCCTCCTCACCGCTGTGGGTCCGCGCCCGGAAGTCGACGTCGTGGGTGCCGAGGGCGACGCGGGCGAACTTGGCGTAGGCGTACGCGTCCTCCACCGTCAGCCTGCCGCCGGTCAGCACCCCGGCCCGGCCGCGCGCGGCCGCGAGGCCCCGGGCGGCGGTCTCCAGGGCCTCCGGCCAGCTCGCCGGCGTCAGGACGCCGTCCGCGTCCCGGACGAGCGGGGTGTCGAAGCGCTCCGGCCGCTGGGCGTAGCGGAAGGCGAAGCGGCCCTTGTCGCACACCCATTCCTCGTTGACCCCGGGGTCCTCCGCGGCCAGCCGGCGCAGCACCTTGCCGCGCCGGTGGTCGGTGCGCAGCGCGCAGCCGCCCGCGCAGTGCTCGCACACCGACGGGGAGGAGACCAGGTCGAAGGGGCGGGCGCGGAATCGGTACGCCGCCGAGGTGAGCGCGCCCACCGGGCAGATCTGGATGGTGTTGCCGGAGAAGTACGACTGGAAGGGGTCGCCTTCGCCCGTGCCGACCTGCTCCAGCGCGCCGCGCTCCAGCAGCTCGATCATGGGGTCGCCCGCGATCTCGTTGGAGAAGCGGGTGCAGCGCGCGCACAGCACACAGCGCTCGCGGTCCAGCAGGATCTGCGTGGAGATGGGCACCGGCTTCTCGTAGGTGCGCTTGCGGCCCTCGAAGCGGCTGTCCGCCTGCCCGGCCGACATGGCCTGGTTCTGCAGGGGGCACTCGCCGCCCTTGTCGCAGACGGGGCAGTCCAGCGGGTGGTTGATGAGCAGCAGCTCCATCACGCCGCGCTGCGCCTTCTCGGCGACGGGCGAGGTGAGCTGGGTCTTCACCACCATGCCGTCGGTGCAGGTGATGGTGCAGGAGGCCATGGGCTTGCGCTGGCCCTCGACCTCGACGATGCACTGTCTGCACGCGCCCGCCGGATCCAGCAGCGGATGGTCGCAGAAGCGCGGGATCTCGATGCCCAGCAGCTCGGCCGCCCGGATGACGAGGGTGCCCTTCGGCACGGAGAGCTGGATGCCGTCGATGGTGACGGACACCAGGTCCTCCGGCGGGACGGCCGCGTTCCCTCCTCCGGAGGGGGCGGACGTGGTCACTGTCATGCGTTCACCCCCAGGTGAGCGTGCTGGTTGGTGGCGGGACCGTCGGCCCACACGGTCGACCTGTCCGGGTCGAAGGGGCAGCCCTTGCCCTTGATGTGCTGCTCGTACTCCTCGCGGAAGTACTTCAGCGAGGAGAAGATCGGGCTGGCGGCGCCGTCGCCCAGCGCGCAGAAGGACTTGCCGTTGATGTTGTCGGCGATGTCGGCGAGCTTGTCGAGGTCGCCCATCCGCCCCTTGCCGGCCTCGATGTCACGGAGCAACTGGACGAGCCAGTAGGTGCCTTCACGGCAGGGCGTGCACTTGCCGCAGGACTCGTGGGCGTAGAACTCGGTCCAGCGGGTGACGGCGCGGACGACGCAGGTCGTCTCGTCGAAGCACTGGAGGGCCTTGGTGCCGAGCATCGACCCGGCCGCGCCCACGCCCTCGTAGTCCAGGGGGACGTCGAGGTGTTCGTCGGTCAGCAGGGGGGTCGAGGAGCCGCCGGGCGTCCAGAACTTGAGCCGGTGGCCCGGCCGCATCCCACCGCTCATGCCCAGCAGTTGACCGAGGGTGATGCCCAACGGGCCCTCGTACTGGCCGGGGTTGGCGACATGGCCGCTGAGGGAGTACAGCGTGAAGCCGGGCGACTTCTCGCTGCCCATCGAACGGAACCATTCCTTGCCCCGGCCCAGGATCGCGGGAACCGACGCGATGGATTCGACGTTGTTCACCACTGTGGGGCAGGCGTAGAGGCCTTCGACCGCGGGGAAGGGGGGCCGGAGCCGGGGCTGGCCGCGGCGGCCCTCCAGCGAGTCGAGCAGGGCGGTCTCCTCGCCGCAGATATAGGCGCCCGCCCCCGCGTGCACGGTGACGTCGAGGTCGAGTCCGCTGCCCAGGATGTTCCGACCGAGATAGCCCGCCGCGTACGCCTCGCGCACGGCCTCGTGCAGCCGGCGGAGCACGGGGACGGTCTCGCCGCGCAGATAGATGAACGCGCGGCTGGAGCGGATTGCCCAGCAGGCGATCACCATGCCCTCGATGAGGGAGTGGGGATTGGCGAAGAGGAGGGGGATGTCCTTGCAGGTGCCGGGCTCGGACTCGTCCGCGTTGACGACGAGGTAGTGCGGCTTGCCGTCGCCCTGGGGGATGAACTGCCACTTCATCCCGGTGGGGAAGCCGGCGCCGCCGCGGCCGCGCAGCCCGGAGTCCTTCACATACGCGATGACGTCGTCGGGGGTCATCGCGAGGGCCTTGCGCGCGCCCTCGTAGCCCTCGTGGCGCAGATACGTCTCCAGCGTCCAGGACCGGGGCTCGTCCCAGAAGGCGCTGAGGACGGGTGAGAGCAGCTTCTCGGGACTGGTCTCGAAGATCTCGGGCGCCATGGTCATCCCTCCCCCTCCTCGGATGTCTGCCGCTGCCCGGGGCCGGCGTCCGTGGGGGCGGTCCGGGGCGGGCCCACGCGGTGCGCGCCCTCGCCCCTGGCCAGCCGGAGCCCCGCCAGCGAGGCGTGCCCGGCCCCGCCGCTCGCCTCGACCGCGCCGGGCCGCTGATCGGGGAAGCCGGCCAGGATGCGGGCCGTCTCCTTGTACGTGCACAGGGGCGCCCCGCGCGTGGGCTCGACGGGGCGGCCGGCACGGAGGTCGTCGACGAGCCGTTTGGCGCTCTCGGGCGTCTGGTTGTCGAAGAACTCCCAGTTGACCATCATCACGGGCGCGTAGTCGCAGGCCGCGTTGCACTCGATGTGCTCCAGGGTGACCTTGCCGTCGGCGGTGGTCCCGCCGTTGCCGACGCCCAGATGCCGCTTGAGCTCGTCGAAGATGGCGTCGCCGCCGAGCACCGCGCACAGGGTGTTGGTGCACACCCCGACCTGGTAGTCGCCCCCGGGCGCGCGCCGGTACATCGTGTAGAAGGTCGAGACCGCCGTGACCTCGGCCGTGGTGAGCCCGAGCCGCTCGGCGCAGAACCGGATGCCGGTCCGGGTGACGTGCCCGTCCTCGGCCTGCACCAGGTGCAGCAGCGGCAGCAGCGCACTGCGGCTGTCGGGATAGCGGGCGATCACCTCGTCGGCGTCCGCGTCCAGCCGGGCGCGTACGTCGGCGGGATAGTCGGGGGCGGGGAGCGAGGGCATCCCCAGGCTGACGTCACTCACCGGTCGACGCCTCCCATCACAGGGTCAATCGATGCCACCGCCACGATCACGTCGGCGACCATGCCGCCCTCGCACATCGCCGCCATGGCCTGGAGGTTGGTGAAGGAGGGGTCCCGGAAGTGGACCCGGTAGGGGCGGGTGCCGCCGTCGCTGACGACGTGCACGCCCAGCTCCCCCTTGGGGGACTCCACGGCGACGTACGTCTGCCCCGGCGGTACCCGGAAGCCCTCCGTCACCAGCTTGAAGTGGTGGATCAGGGCCTCCATCGAGGTGCCCATGATCTTCTTGATGTGGTCCAGGGAGTTGCCCAGCCCGTCCGGCCCCAGCGCCAGCTGCGCGGGCCAGGCGATCTTCTTGTCGGCGACCATGACCGGCCCGGGCTGGAGCCGGTCCAGGCACTGCTCGACGATCCGCAGCGACTGCCGCATCTCCTCCAGCCGGATCAGGAAACGGCCGTAGGCGTCGCAGGTGTCGGCGGTCGCCACGTCGAAGTCGTAGTTCTCGTAGCCGCAGTAGGGCTGCGCCTTGCGCAGGTCGTGCGGGAGCCCGGCGGAACGCAGGATCGGCCCGGTGGCGCCCAGCGCCATGCAGCCGGTGAGGTCGAGGTGGCCGATGCCCTCCATCCGGCCCTTGAAGATGGGGTTGCCGGTGGCGAGCTTGTCGTACTCGGGGAGGTTCCGGCGCATCTTCTTGACGAACTCGCGGACCTGGTCGACCGCGCCGGGCGGCAGGTCCTGGGCGAGGCCGCCGGGGCGGACGTACGCGTGGTTCATCCGCAGGCCGGTGATGAGCTCGAAGACGTCGAGGACCATCTCGCGGTCGCGGAAGCCATAGATCATGATCGTGGTGGCACCGAGCTCCATGCCGCCGGTGGCGATGGCCACCAGGTGGGAGGAGATTCGGTTCAGCTCCATGAGCATCACCCGGATGACGGAGGCCCGGTCGGGGATCTGTTCCTCGATGCCGAGCAGCCGCTCCACGCCCAGGCAGTACGCCGTCTCGTTGAAGAACGGCGTGAGGTAGTCCATGCGCGTCACAAAGGTGGTGCCCTGGGTCCAGTTGCGGAACTCCAGGTTCTTCTCGATGCCGGTGTGGAGATAACCGATGCCGCAGCGGGCCTCGGTGACCGTCTCGCCGTCGATCTCCAGGATCAGCCGGAGCACCCCATGGGTGGAGGGGTGCTGGGGACCCATGTTGACGACGATGCGCTCGTCGTCGGCCCGCTTGGCGGCAGCGGCGATCTCGTTCCAGTCGCCGCCGGTGACGGTGTAGACGGTCCCCTCGGTGGTCTCGCGCGCGCCGGCGGGGGTCTCGCTCTCGTGCGGGGTCTCGTTGGCGGTGCCATTGGGGGTGGACATCACGAGTACGACCTCCGCTGGTCCGGGGCCGGGATCCGGGCGCCCTTGTACTCGACGGGGATGCCGCCGAGGGGATAGTCCTTGCGCTGCGGGAAGCCCTGCCAGTCGTCCGGCATCATGATCCGCGTGAGCGCGGGGTGGCCGTCGAAGATCAGCCCGAAGAAGTCGTAGGTCTCGCGCTCGTGCCAGTCGTTCGTCGGATAGACGTCGACGATCGACGGGATGTGCGGATCGGCGTCGGGGACGCCCACCTCCAGCCGGATCAGCCGGTTGTGGGTGATCGAGCGCAGGTGGTAGACGGCGTGCAGCTCACGCCCCTTGTCCCCGGGGAGGTGCACCCCGCTGACCCCGGTGCACAGCTCGAAGCGGAGCGCCGGGTCGTCCCGCAGCGTCCGGGCGACGCGCGGCAGGTGCTCACGGGCGATATGGAAGGTGAGCTCGTCCCGGTCGACCACGGTCTTCTCGATCGCGTTCTCCGGGACCAGCCCCTGCTCCTCCAGGGCCCCTTCCAGCTCGTCCGCCACCTCGTCGAACCACCCCCCGTACGGACGGGTGGCCTCGCCCGGCAGCCGTACGGTGCGGACGAGCCGGCCGTAGCCGGTGGTGTCGCCGCCGTTGTTCGCGCCGAACATGCCGTGCCGGACGCCGATGACCTCACCGTGGTCCAGGCGCTGGCCGGGCAGGTTCTGGGCGCCGAGGTCCTTGTCGGGGTTGACGCCGTTGGGGGCCTTGGGGCCGGGAGCCCCGTTGTTCTTGCCGTCCTTGCCGTCGGCGTTCGGCTCGCTCATCGCAGCAGCCCCTTCATGTCGATGAGGGGCAGGGCCTTGAGGGCCGTCTTCTCCGCCTCGGCCTCCGCCTCCGCGCGCTGCGCGCCGAGCTTCTCGTGCTGGATCTTCTTGTGCAGCTTGAGGATCGCGTCCATGAGCATCTCGGGCCGGGGCGGGCAGCCGGGCAGATAGATGTCGACCGGCACGATGTGGTCGACGCCCTGTACGACCGCGTAGTTGTTGAACATGCCGCCGCTGGACGCGCAGACCCCCATGGAGATCACCCACTTGGGGCTGGGCATCTGGTCGTAGACCTGACGCAGCACGGGCGCCATCTTCTGGCTCACCCGGCCCGCCACGATCATCAGATCGGCCTGGCGGGGCGAGCCCCGGAAGACCTCCATGCCGAAGCGGGCGAGGTCATAGCGCCCCGCTCCCGTCGTCATCATCTCGATGGCACAGCAGGCCAGACCGAAAGTGGCGGGGAAGACGGACGCCTTGCGCACCCATCCCGCGGCCTGTTCGACGGATGTCAGCAGAAAGCCGCTCGGCAGCTTCTCCTCGAGTCCCATGCGACGAGCCCCCTAGTCCCATTCCAGGCCGCCGCGCCGCCATACATAGGCGTAGGCGACGAAGACGGTGAGCACGAAGAGGAGCATCTCCACGAGCCCGAACAGCCCCAGGGAGTCGAAGGTGACCGCCCAGGGGTAGAGGAAGACGACCTCGATGTCGAAGACGATGAAGAGCATCGCCGTCAGGTAGTACTTGATCGGGAAGCGGCCGCCACCGGCCGGGTGCGGGGTCGGCTCGATGCCGCATTCGTACGCCTCGAGCTTGGCGCGGTTGTAACGCTTGGGCCCCACGAGCGAGCCCACGACCACGGAGAAGATCGCGAAGCCCGCACCGAGGGCTCCCAGTACGAGGATGGGCGCATAGGCGTTCACCGCTCCTCGCTCCTTCCAGTCTGTCGACGCTGACTGCTGGCTGACCGGACCCGGCGACGGCGGTCCACGGGTCCACGAAGGAGGCCCACGAAGATCACCAATATGTGAGGCAGTTCACAAGCCCGGGTCGACTGCATCCTATGCCCGCCGGTCTGTGATCTGCGACACGGCGTACACGACCGCGTTTGTGATCTCCACCACCTGACGAACGATCATTAAGTCGGATGATGGGTGATCTTCACACGCGAAGCGGTTGAGTGATCACCAGAGGTGACATTCGGGGGCTCGGGCGCTGGTCGGAGCGGGTGCGCCATTATCAAGCCATGGCGTGATCGGGCAAATTGGCATGAGGGGCAGTCAACTGATAAGGGGTCGTCACCCCCTGAGGGGACGACGAACGGGCACCCCTCTCCGCGTCACCCGACCCGGGCACCCCTCGGACGACATCCGGGTGGCCGACGAGTGCCCTACGGACCGTCACCGAACCGGCGCCCGGACCCCCGCCCCGGCACCCGGTACGCGCGTCGCTTCACAAGCCCGCCCCGAGAGACCGGACGGACGCGCGATACGTGAGTTGCGCCACGCGCGAGGGGGTTCGGCGGCCGGATTTCATGGGTAGCCTCGACGGCCGAGCCGTAAAGGTGATAAGACGCCCGGCGGACGTCGCCGATGGCCAAATGCCATGCTGAGGCGCTTGATCGCCCGTTCGGGCACCCCTCGCGCCGTAACCTCTCCGTGATCAAAAGGCGTGATTTCCAAGCGCGTACACGTCAATTGTGGCGCAGGTCACTTATCTTGAACTCAACCTGCGCGGACTGATAGTCCGTTGTCCCATGTCCCCGAACGCGCATATAACCAGCCACCGGAAGCACCGTCGCCCGGCGACCCAGTCCTGGGTCGTCCGCACGGGTGTGGCCGGTGGCGTCCTCAGCACCCTGGCTGTGGCCGGCACCGCGTCCGCCGCGACCGCCACCGCCGAGAAGCCGGCCGAGGCGACCCAGGAGATGGAGATCCCCGCGTTCAACGCGGCCCTCTCCACCTCCATCGCGCAGAGCGCGGTCGCCACGCAGCAGGCGGCCATGGACACCCAGATCCGCGCGGAGGTCGACGAGGCCGTCGACGTCGCCAAGGCCCAGGCCAAGAAGGTCAAGGACGAGGCGGAGCGCAAGGCCGAGGCCGAGCGCAAGGCCGCCGAGGCCGAGGCCAAGCGCGCCGAGCAGGACCGCGCCTCGCGCGACAGCGACCGCACGGACCTGGGCACGAAGTCGACCTCCGGCTCCAGCACCGGCTCCCACGCCTCGGGCAACGCCGCCACCCTGGTCAGCTTCCTGGAGAAGCAGGTCGGCAAGGCGTACATCATGGGCGCCACCGGCTCCTCCGCGTACGACTGCTCCGGCCTGGTCCAGGCCGCGTACAACCAGATCGGCATCGACCTGCCGCGCGTCTCGCAGGACCAGTCGACCGCCGGCACCCAGGTGGGTCTCGACAACCTCCAGGTCGGCGACATCCTCTACTGGGGCTCCGCGGGCAGCGCGTACCACGTCGCCGTCTACATCGGCGGTGGCAAGTTCATCGGCGCGCAGAACCCGAGCACGGGTGTCGCCGAGCGCAGCCTGAGCTACTCCCCGCCCACGGGCGCCGTCCGCGTCATGTAGTCACGCGGGCCCGCCTACGCGGGTTCACATTCTCGGAAGGGCCGCCGCTCCCCCCGCTCGGGACGGCGGCCCTTCGGCGTCCCCGGGTCCCGGGTGCCCACCCCCGTTAACCTCGGGCACCCGGCCCCCGCGCCGATGCCTGGAGTCTGGGAC
>NZ_JAILXP010000311.1 GCF_020740895.1 Streptomyces sp. UNOB3_S3
CCCCGGCGCCCGAGGTCGTTTCATACGATCCCTACAACCCTTACGAGCAGCAGCCGGCCGTGGCCGACGCCGACCCGTACGCCGCCGACCCGTACGCCGCCGATCCGTACGCCGCCGTCCCGCACCAGCAGCAGTACGCGGAGTGGGACCGGTCCCAGGGGCAGGGGGCCTACGGACAGCAGCAGCCGTACCAGGAGAACGGCTACGCCACCGGGTACACCGGGCAGGCGCAGTACCCGGCGGACCCCTACGCGGACGGCGCGCACGACCCGTACGGTTACGGGCACCGGCCCTACGACACGACGTACGGCGGGGGCGAGGGGCCCCACCGTGACGGGAGCCAGCAGCAGTGAACCGCACCACCCTGTCCCTGTTCGCCACGACGGCCGTGCTCGCCGTCGTCACGGGTGTCGCCGCGCTCAACCCGCCGCCGGGCGACACCAAGGGCGCGCGGCCCGCGGGCCGGATGCCCGTGCAGCGCACGGCCCTGCTCTGCCCGGCGCCGACCTCCTCGGACGTGGCGAGCACGACGTACACCGCTTTCACGCCACCCGGGAAGGGCGGCACGGCGGCCGCGTCCACGGCGGACCTGCTGCCCGCAGCGGGCCCGGCACGCACGGACGGCAAGAAGGACGAGCCCAAGAAGGACGCCGCGAAGGACGCTTCGAAGGATGCTTCGAAGGCCGACAAGAAGACGGAGAAGAAGGACGGGAAGAAGGCCGAAACCGATCCGGGTAAACCCGTCCTGTCGCTGAAGGAGCCCGGCAAGCCCGTCACGGTCACCACGGAACGCTCCGACGCCCCCGCCCTCCTCGGCTCCGCCGCCGGGCCGCTGGCCCCCGGCTGGACCGCCCAGCAGACGACCACCGTCGCCGCGGGCAGCGGACGCGGGCTGCACGGCGTCTCCTGCGCGCCGCCCGACACGTCCTTCTGGTTCCCGGGCGCGAGCACGGCCAAGGGGCGCCAGGACTACGTCCATGTGTCCAACCCCGACAACGCGGCGGCCGTCGTCGACCTGGAGCTGTACGGCCCCGACGGCCGGATCAAGGCCCCCTCCGGCGAGGGCGTCACCATCCCGCCCCGCTCCACCGTTCCCGTGCTGCTGTCGTCGCTCACGGACGCGCCCACCGAGAACCTCACCCTCCATGTGGCGGCCCGCTCCGGCCGTGTGGGGGCGGCGGTGCAGGCGTCCGACGACAAGACCGGCGGCGACTGGCTGGCCCCCGCCGCCGACGTGGCGGCGGGGGCGGTGCTGCCGGGCATCCCGGCCGACGCCACCTCCGTCCGTCTCGTCGCCTTCGCGCCGGGCACGGACGACGCCGACGTCACGCTGCGGCTCGCCGGCCCGAGTGGCTCCATCAGCCCGGCCGGACACGAGTCGCTGCACGTCAAGAGCGGCATGACCACGGTCGTCGAGCTGGGGGACCTCACCAAGGGCGAGGCGGGCTCCCTGCTGCTGACCGGCGCGCGCGGCAGCGGCCCGGTCGTCGCCGCGCTGCGCGTGACGCGTGGCAAGGACGACAAGCAGGAGACCGCCTTCATCCCCGCGACCCCGGCGATCGAGGCCCGCGGCACCGTCGCCGACAACCGCGCCAAGGCGAGCACGCTGTCCCTCGTGGCCCCCGGGAAGGACGCCCAGGTGAAGGTGACCGCCTCGGCGGGCAGCGAGGGCGGCACCCCGGTCAGCAAGTCCTACACGGTCAAGGGCGGGACCACCCTCACCGTCGAACCGCCCCAGCCCACCGACGGCAAGGGCGTGTTCGCGGTGACCGTGGAGAAGGTCTCCGGCGGTCCCGTCCACGCCTCGCGCATGCTGGCGCTGCCCAAGGACGGCGTCCCGATGTTCACGATCCAGCCGGTTCCGGACGACCGGTCCACCGTGGCGGTCCCCAGGGCCGAGCAGGACCTGTCGATGCTGAACGGCTGACCGGCTCCGGCAGGACAGCCCGCCCGTCGGCTCTGGCCGGCGGGAGCGCTAGTCCTGCCCGTAGCGCGGGTCGACCGACTCGGGCGCGAGCCCGAGCAGCTCCGCCACCTGCTCCACCACGACCTCGTGAACGAGCAGCGCCCGCTCGTCACGCGTTTTGGTACGGATCTCCACCGGACGGCGGTAGACGACGATCCGGTCCGGGTCCTCGCCCCGCGCGGCGACGTACCGGCCGAGCGGCACGGTCTCGCCGTCCAGGAGCGCTTCCAGCGGATCGTCACCGAGCCCGCCGCCGGGCTCGGCCGGCACCTCGTGGACGAGGAACTCGACGGCCGCCAGCTGCGGCCAGCGCCGCTCCAGCCGCTCCGCCGAGTCCTGGACCAGGTCGACGAAGGCGTCGGCCCTGCTGACCGACAGCGGCACCTGCGGGGGCGCGATGGGGCCGCGCATACCGCGTCCGTGGCGGTCGCGGCGGCGTGGTCTGGGCCCGGCGGGACCGGGGGTGTTCCCGGCGGCGGCCGGGGGAGGTACGGGGCTGTCCATCACACCCGAGGGTATCCGCCGACCGGCCGTACGCGCGGGGTAGCCGCCCATCTCCCGGCATGTCGCCCGATGAGCGTTCCGGCCATGTCTGCGATCAATTGCAGCCACCCGCGGGATCGGCGTTCCCATGCCGAATGACACTATGTGTACCTGCTGGTGACAGTTTTCTTTGTCGCCGGACGCCTGTTCCCCCGGTCCCGACGGGGTCGACCAGGCCGTTCGACAACGCTGTCCACGGTGCGAACCGGGACGACACGGAGGGGTGAGCCGGGGGTGAGTCGTCGCGGCCCGTTCAAGAGTGCGGTACCGTCCAACCTCGTGAGCCCTGTACGTCGCTGTTCGCGCACCGCGTGCGGCCGCCCGGCCGTCGCGACGCTGACGTACGTCTACGCCGATTCGACCGCCGTCCTCGGCCCGCTCGCCACCTACGCCGAGCCCCACTGCTACGACCTGTGCGCCGAGCACTCCGAGCGGCTGACCGCGCCGCGCGGCTGGGACGTCGTCCGTCTCGCCGTCGACAGCGGCCCCGCCCGCCCGAGCAGTGACGACCTCGAAGCACTCGCCAACGCCGTGCGCGAGGCCGCGCGCCCCCAGGAGCGCACGGCCGGTCCGGGCGCCGTCCCGGGCGCGGTCGCGCAGACGGGCCGGGGCGCCGATCCGATGGAGGTCGCCCGCCGAGGCCACCTCAGGGTCCTGCGGTCCCCCGACTCCTGACGGCTCGTACGGCCCCCGCCCCCGCGCGTGGTCCGGACCGACGGTGACGACAGGTAGGTTTGATGTCCCGTACCGGACTCCAGGAGGGGTTGGCTGTGGCTGATCTGTCGCAGATCGTGAAGGCGTACGACGTGCGCGGCGTGGTCCCCGACCAGTGGGACGAGTCCATGGCCGAGCTCTTCGGCGCCGCCTTCGCCCAGGTGACCGGCGCGGACGCGATCGTCGTCGGCCACGACATGCGCCCCTCCTCCCCGGGCCTGTCCCGGGCCTTCGCCCGCGGCGCCGCCGCGCGCGGCGTGGACGTCACCGAGATCGGGCTCTGCTCGACCGACGAGCTCTACTTCGCCAGCGGGCAACTGGACCTGCCCGGCGCGATGTTCACCGCCAGCCACAACCCCGCCCAGTACAACGGCATCAAGCTGTGCCGCGCGGGCGCCGCCCCCGTCGGGCAGGACACCGGCCTCACCGAGATCCGTACCCTCGTCGAGGGCTGGCTGGACACCGGCGCCCCCGAGTCCGCCGCCACCCCCGGCACGATCACCTCGCGCGACGTCCTCGCCGACTACGCGACCCACCTGCGCTCGCTGGTGGACCTCACGGGCATCCGCCCCCTGAAGGTCGCCGTCGACGCGGGCAACGGCATGGGCGGCCACACCGTCCCGACCGTCCTCGACGGGCTGCCCGTCGACCTCGTCCCGATGTACTTCGAGCTCGACGGCACCTTCCCCAACCACGAGGCGAACCCGCTCGACCCCAAGAACCTCGTCGACCTCCAGGCGAAGGTCCGCGAGACGGGCGCCGACATCGGCCTGGCCTTCGACGGCGACGCCGACCGCTGCTTCGTCGTCGACGAGCGCGGCGAGCCCGTCTCCCCCTCCGCGATCACCGCCCTGGTCGCCGCCCGCGAGCTGGCCAAGCACCCCGGCGGCACGATCATCCACAACCTGATCACCTCCTGGTCGGTGCCGGAGGTCGTCGCCGAGCACGGCGGCGAGGCCGTCCGCACCCGCGTGGGCCACTCGTTCATCAAGCAGGAGATGGCCCGCACCGGCGCGATCTTCGGCGGCGAGCACTCCGCGCACTACTACTTCCGCGACTTCTGGAACGCCGACACCGGCATGCTGGCCGCGCTCCACGTCCTCGCGGCCCTCGGCGGCCAGGACGGCCCGCTGTCCGGCCTCGTCCAGCAGTACGACCGCTACGCCGCCTCCGGCGAGATCAACAGCACCGTCGCCGACCAGGCCGGCCGTGCCGCCGCCGTCCGGGCCGCCTACGAGGGCGCCGACGGCGCCACGCTGGACGAGCTCGACGGCCTCACGGTCGCCACGGCCGACTGGTGGTTCAACCTCCGGGCCTCCAACACCGAGCCCCTCCTCCGGCTGAACGTGGAAGCACGCGACCCCGAAACGGTGACCCGCATCCGCGACGAGGTCCTGAAGATCGTGCGCGCGTAGCGCTTTGTGGGGCCCGGGGCGAAGCCCCGGTTTCGGGAAGGGGCGGGTCAGGGGAAAATCCACCGCCCACGCGACTACGCTGACACCACAGCGCAACAACCCCCGAAGGGAAAACCCATGCCGCTCGAAGCCGGTCTCCTGGAGATCCTCGCCTGCCCGGAGTGCCACGCCTCCCTCCGCGAGGAGACCCCCTCCGAGGACACCCACGAGCTGGTGTGCGAGAGCCAGAGCTGCGGCCTGGCCTACCCCGTCCGCGACGGCATCCCCGTCCTGCTCGTGGACGAGGCCCGCCGCCCCGCGTGACGGCGGCATCGGTGTCCGACGGCGGGCGACCCCGCAACCCCGTATCCCACGGCGTACCCCACGGCACACGGAGGCTGAACAACGGTGTTCGACGAGTCCCTCCTCGATGACCCCGACGGCCTCTCCCGAGCCGACCTCCACGGTCTGCTCCGGGGCGCCGCCGAATCCGGCGCCCGGGTCCGTACGGCCGTGCGCGACGCCGCCGAGGCCGGGATCGACGCGCTCCGGCCGGACGGCCGCCCGCGCGCCGTCCTGGTCGCCGGCCCCGGACCCGCGGGCGGCTCCACCGCCGACCTGCTCGCCGCGCTCGCCGGGGACAGCTGCCCCGTCACCCTGATCCGCCCGGCGGGCGTCGCCCCCGCCCCGGGCGCCCTGCGCTGGACCCTCCCCGGCTGGACGGGCCCGCTCGACCTGCTGCTCGTCGCCAGCCCGGACGGTACGGAACCGGGTCTGGCGCTCCTCCTGGAGCAGGCCTACCGGCGCGGCTGCACCGTCGTGACCGTCTCCCCGGCCGGCTCCCCGCTCGCCGACGCCACCGCCCAGGTGCGCGGCCTCGCGATCCCGCTGACCGCCACCCCGTACGAGGCGGCGATGGCAGGCGCCACCCCCCGGAACGACGACTCCCTGGCCGTCCTGCCCACCGGCCCCGGCACGCTCTGGTCGCTGCTCACCCCGCTCCTCGCCCTGGCCGACCGCATCGGCCTGGCCGAGGCGCCGCCCGCCGCCCTGGAGGCGCTCGCCGACCGGCTCGACCACATCGCCGAGCGCTGCGGTCCGGCCATCGCCACGTACAGCAACCCCGCCAAGACCCTGGCGGCCGAGGTGGCCGACACCCTGCCGCTCATCTGGACCGAGGGCGAGCTCGCCGCCGCGGTCGGCCGCCGGTTCGCGACCACCCTCGCCGCGCTCGCCGGGCGCCCCGCGCTCGCCGCCGAGCTGCCCGAGGCGCTGACCGCGCACGGCACGCTGCTGGCCGGGGACTTCGCCGCGGGCGCCGACCCCGAGGACTTCTTCCGCGACCGGGTCGAGGAGTCCGAGGCCCTCCACGCCCGGGTGGTCCTGCTCCGGGAGCGCGGACCGGACGTCACCTCACCGGCCGGGGCCGCGCGCGAGCTCGCCCTGCACCGCGACACCCCCGTCAGCGAGCTGGAGGCCGACGAGGAGAACAGCCCGCTGGAGACCGCGGCCGACCTCCTCGCCACCACGGACTTCGCCGCCGTCTACCTGGCGCTCGCGGCCAAACCCGTGACGCCGTGACCACCCGGGCCCACAACGGCCCGAGCCCGCAACAGCCCAAGCCCGCAAGCCCGTATGTCCGCACGAGAGTCCGCAAGCCCGGTCCCGTCCCGACAAGTCAGGAACCGTCCCCATGGACCGCCTTCTCAACACCGTGCGCCCCTACGCCTGGGGCTCCACCACCGCGATCCCCGGCCTCCTCGGCACCGCGCCCACCGGAGAGCCCCAGGCCGAACTGTGGATGGGCGCCCACCCCGGCGCCCCCTCCCGCGTCGACCGCGGCACCGGCCCCGTCGCCCTGAACGAGGTGATCGCCGCCGACCCGCGCCGCGAGCTCGGCGACGCCACCGTGGCGCGCTTCGGCCCGGGCCTGCCCTTCCTGTTCAAGATCCTCGCCGCCGCCGACCCGCTCTCCCTCCAGGTCCACCCCGACCTGGAGCGGGCCAAGGCCGGCTACGCCGACGAGGAGGCCCGTGGCGTCCCGGCCGACGCCCCGCACCGCAACTACAAGGACGCCAACCACAAGCCCGAGCTCATCTGCGCTCTCACCCCTTTCGAGGGACTCTGCGGATTCCGCGCCCCCGACGCCACCGCCGAGCTGCTCGCGGCCCTGGGTGTCGACAGCCTCAAGCCGTACGTCGACCTGCTGCACGCCCACCCGGAGAGCGCGGCCCTGCGCGAGGTCCTCACCGCCGTGCTCAGCGCCGAGCGCACCGCCGTCTCCGGGACCGTGACCGAGGCGGCCGCCGCCGCCGAGCGCCTCGCCGCCGAGGACGGCCCCCACCGCGCGGCCTACGCCGCCTACGCCACCCTCGCCCGGCACTACCCGGGCGACCCCGGGGTCCTCGCCGCGATGCTCCTCAACCACGTCCTCCTCCAGCCCGGCGAGGCCCTCTACCTCGGCGCCGGCGTCCCGCACGCCTACCTCTCCGGCCTGGGCGTGGAGATCATGGCCAACTCCGACAACGTGCTCCGCTGCGGGCTCACCCCCAAGCACGTCGACGTCCCCGAGCTGCTGCGCGTGGTCCGCTTCGAGGCCACGCCCCCGGGTGTCCTGCGGCCCGAGGCCGACGTCGACGGCGCGGAGGAGTACGAGACGCCGGTGGAGGAGTTCCGCCTCTCCCGGTACGCGCTCGCCCCCGGCGCCGCGCCCCACCGGCTCGACGCCCGCACCCCCCAGATCCTGCTGTGCGTCGCGGGCCGGGCCCTGCTGCGCGCCGAGGACGGGACGGAACTGGCCCTCGCGCGGGGCGAGTCCGCCTTCGTACGGGCGGGGGAGCGGGCCGAGCTCGGCGGCGAGGGCACCGTCTTCCGCGCCACGGTGCGCGCCACGGACGCCGCCTGACGCCGGCCCGGCCGAACGGCTGCGACAATGACCGGCCGTAACGCGTAAAGGCAGAGCAAAGCAGCCGCACGGTCGGAAGGGACACCCCGCGCGCATGAGTGCATCAGGCGGTACCAAGGCCATCGTCGCCGCGCTGGGCGCCAACCTGGCCATCGCGGTGGCCAAGTTCGTGGCGTTCGCCTTCAGCGGCTCGTCGTCGATGCTCGCGGAGGGCGTCCACTCGGTCGCCGACTCCGGCAACCAGGCGCTGCTCCTTCTCGGCGGCAAGAAGGCCCAGAAACAGGCCAGCGAGGAGCACCCCTTCGGGTACGGCCGGGAACGCTACATCTACGGCTTCCTCGTCTCGGTCGTGCTCTTCAGCGTCGGCGGCGTCTTCGCGCTCTACGAGGGCTACGAGAAGATCAAGGAGCCGCACCCGCTGGAGCACTGGTACTGGCCCGTCGGCGTGCTCGTCTTCGCCATCGTGGCCGAGTCGTTCTCCTTCCGCACCGCCATCAAGGAGTCCAACGCCCTGCGCGGCGAGCAGTCCTGGAGCTCCTTCATCCGCACGGCCAAGGCACCCGAGCTGCCCGTGGTCCTGCTGGAGGACTTCGGCGCGCTCGTCGGCCTCGTCCTCGCCCTCGGCGGTGTCGGTCTGACGCTCGCCACGGGCGACAGCGTGTGGGACGGCATCGGCACGCTGTGCATCGGCGCCCTGCTCGTCGTGATCGCGCTGGTGCTGGCCGCCGAGACGAAGTCGCTGCTGCTGGGCGAGGCGGCGGGCCCGGAGCAGGTGGCGCGGATCCGCGAGGCGGCGGTGGACGGCGAGTCCGTCACCCGCGTCATCCACATGCGCACCCTCCACCTGGGCCCCGAGGAACTGCTGGTCGCCGCGAAGATCGCGGTACGGGGCGAGGACACGGCGACCCAGATCGCCCGCGCGATCGACGCGGCGGAGGCCCGCATCCGCGAGGCCGTCCCGATCGCGCGAGTGATCTACCTGGAACCGGACATCTACCAGTCCGGCCCGTCCGGCGTTTGAGGAGCGGGGGTCGGGGGCGGAGCCCCTGAACGGGGGCACCTCCCAGCGGC
>NZ_JAILXP010000312.1 GCF_020740895.1 Streptomyces sp. UNOB3_S3
GGCCGGGGCCGTGTGCTCGGCGAGGGCGACCACGAGGGTGGGCCGGGCGGTGCTGCGGTCGGAGCCGAGCGGGGCGATGCCCCCGGTGTAGGTGACGCGCAGCCGGCCGAGCGGCATGCGGTTGGCCTCCAGGACCGCCGCGCAGGCCCGGCCGACCTCGTCGAGGTCGGGCTCGGGCAGGCCCAGGAGGCGGGCCGAGGAGGCGAGCCGGGCCAGATGGCGGGTCATGGCGAAGGCCCTGCCGTCGGTCGCCTTGAGGGTCTCGAAGACGCCGTCGCCGACCGTCAGTCCGTGGTCGAACACCGACACGCGCGCGCTGTCCGCGTCGCGGAGCGCGCCATCGCTCCAGATGATCACCGTTCCGTCCCTCCTGCCGGCTGATGTGTGCCCGACGCTATCGCGAGGAGGCGGGCGGCCTTGAGTTCCGTCTCGGCCCACTCGCGCTCCGGGTCGGAGCCCCAGGTGATGCCCGCGCCGGTGCCGAAGCGCAGCACCGGGCCGCCGGTGGCGGTGCGGTCGATCCAGAAGGTGCGGATGCCGACGGCGAGCTCGCCGGTGCCCCGGTCGGCGTCGACCCAGCCGACGCCTCCGCAGTAGGGGCCGCGGGGCGCGGTCTCCAGGGCCTCGATGATCCGCAGGGCGCTGCTCTTGGGGGCGCCGGTGACCGAGCCGGGCGGGAAGGTGGCGGCGAGCAGTTCGGGCCAGCCCGCTCCCCCGTCGAGTTCGCCGCGCACCGTGGAGACCAGGTGGACGAGGCCCGGGTGGGGCTCGACGGCGCAGAGCTCGGGGACGGTGACCGATCCGGTGGCGCAGACGCGGCCGAGGTCGTTGCGGACCAGGTCCACGATCATCACGTTCTCGGCGTGATCCTTCTCCAGCAGGTCGGCGGCGGTGCGGCCGGTGCCCTTGATGGGGCCGGAGGTGACCGTCGCGCCCTCGCGGCGCAGATAGAGCTCGGGCGAGGCGGTGGCCACCTCGATGCCGTGGGCGGGCAGCCGGACCGTGCCCGCGTAGGGGGCGGGGTTGCCCCGGGCCAGCAGGGCGGTGAGGGCATCGACGTCGGCGCGGTCCGCGTCGGGCAGCGGCGCGCTCAGCACGCGGCAGAGGTTGGCCTGGTAGACCTCGCCGGCCGCGATGTGCTCGCGGACGCGGCGTACGCCCGCGATGTAGCCGTCGCGGTCCAGGGAGCTGGTCCAGCTGTCGGGGGCGGGGCCGCGCCAGGAGGCGCCCGCCTCGGGGCCGGGCGCGGGAGCGGGGCGTACGTCGCCGAAGCGCGCGCAGCACAGCCCTCCCTCGAAGTCGGCGACGACGGCCCACCAGCCGGTGGACTCCAGGGCCGCCGGGTCGGTGGTGACATCGCGCAGGTCGGTGGCGAGAAGCCCGCCGAAGCGAGCCATCGGGGAGGGCGTCGGGAGGAGGCTGTGCACGTCATCGAGTCTATGGCGGGGCCCTCGGACGGCCTCCGGACGGCGGCCGGACGACGGCCCGGAGAACGATCAGCGCAGCATGCTGGGCAAACGGAATTTGAGCTGGCGCCGGAATCCGCTAAAGTTCAACACGTCGCCGGGACGCGGAAGCGAAACGGCGGAGAGCAGCTCCCGGGTGAAACCCCCGGGGGAGGCCAAATGCGGACGTAGCTCAGTTGGTAGAGCACCACCTTGCCAAGGTGGATGTCGCGAGTTCGAGTCTCGTCGTCCGCTCGAGTTGGGGGATCTTCCCGAACCCCCGCACTCCTGGTGGAGTGGCCGAGAGGCGAGGCAACGGCCTGCAAAGCCGTCTACACGGGTTCAAATCCCGTCTCCACCTCCAAGGACGATTAGCTCAGCGGGAGAGCGCTTCCCTGACACGGAAGAGGTCACTGGTTCAATCCCAGTATCGTCCACCAGGTCCGCAAGGACCTTCCCGCGCGATTAGCTCAGCGGGAGAGCGCTTCCCTGACACGGAAGAGGTCACTGGTTCAATCCCAGTATCGCGCACGCAGTACGCAGCACCATCCCGGACGATTAGCTCAGCGGGAGAGCGCTTCCCTGACACGGAAGAGGTCACTGGTTCAATCCCAGTATCGTCCACGAGGTCCCCATGGACCTTCCCGCGCGATTAGCTCAGCGGGAGAGCGCTTCCCTGACACGGAAGAGGTCACTGGTTCAATCCCAGTATCGCGCACAGACCGGCCGGGGCCGGGGCTCGAAAGAGCTCCGGCCCCGGCCGTTTTCCTTGCTCCCACCCGGCTCTCACCTGGGAAAACGCGACGGCCGGGCACCTCCCCAGGTACCCGGCCGTCGTGCCGTCCGCCGCACCCCCGTCCCCACGGGGTTATCGGCCGGTCCGCCCCGCCCGGGCCGCTCTCCCGGGCGTCGCGGGCGCTTCAGTGCCCCAGCAGTCCGGCCACGGACGACGCTTGAGTGACGACGGCGTCCCAGCCGCCGAAGACGACGGCGAGGAGCGCCGCCAGCGGCAGCACCATGGCCGCCGCGACCAGCGGATGCCGGGTGGCGGAGGGGCGGTCGCCAAGGGCGCCTTGGACCTGGTGGGCCGTGCGCTCCGCGATGTCCGCCACCGCCCCGCTCCTTCTCATCCGTCTCATCCGTCGTAGAGATCCGTCGTAGGGAGCGGCGGGCACCTGACCTCGGGGGACGAGTATGCGTACCCGCCGCTTGCCTTCCAATCTAGGCGCGGCGCCCGGGCCGGTCGTCATGCCCTCGTACCCCTTGGGCGTTCTACGGGAGGATGAGGCCGGGCGGCCCGGGCTACTCCCAGGGGTGGAGAACAATGGCCCCGGACCCCGGGTCTTCCCCCAGGGGTCGCCCCCGGGTGACTTCCCTCACTTCCCGCCCGCCCCGGTGGGGCGCCCGCGCGGCCCTCCGCCCGGTCCCCTCCCCCATCGCGTCATACGTTCGGGTCATGCCCCGGGCGGGCGGCCTCCGCCCCGCCGGGCCGCCGCGGACCGCGTCAATCCCCTTCTCCGTACGGGATCTTGAGAGGCCGTCCCGGGGCCGTGGCCGGGCGCTCCGGGCCCCGGGAACGGCCCGCGCTCCCCTCCTCCGGCGCCGGTAATCCACTCGCCGACGCATGCGCGGCCTCTGAGCGCGACCGTCCGTCAATCCGTAAGCTGTGGCTCGTCAGAGGCCGGGCAGCTAAGTGGGGCAGCCCCACCGGAGGTAGGGGACGAAGATGACGATGATGCGGCTCCGGCGCGAGGACCCGCGAGTCGTCGGCTCCTTCCGGCTGCACCGGCGGCTCGGCGCGGGCGGCATGGGCGTGGTCTACCTGGGCTCGGACCGGCGCGGCCAGCGGGTGGCGCTGAAGGTGATCCGGCCGGATCTGGCGGAGGACCAGGAGTTCCGCTCCCGCTTCGCCCGGGAGGTCTCCGCCGCGCGGCGGATCCGCGGCGGCTGTACGGCGCGGCTGGTGGCCGCCGATCTGGAGGCGGACCGTCCGTGGTTCGCCACGCAGTACGTGCCCGGGCCCTCGCTGCACGACAAGGTGAACGAGGAAGGGCCCCTGTCGGCGGCTCAGACCGCGTCCATCGGGGCCGCGTTGGCCGAGGGGCTGCTCGCGGTGCACGACGCGGGGGTGGTCCACCGCGACCTCAAACCCTCCAACATCCTGCTCTCCCCCAAGGGCCCCCGCATCATCGACTTCGGCATCGCCTGGGCGACCGGGGCCTCCACCCTCACCCATGTGGGCACGGCGGTGGGCTCACCCGGCTTCCTGGCGCCGGAGCAGGTGCGCGGGGCGGCCGTGACCCCCGCGACGGACGTCTTCGCGCTGGGCGCCACCCTCGCCTACGCCTGCACGGCGGACTCTCCGTTCGGGCAGGGCAGTTCGGAGGTGATGCTCTATCGCGTGGTCCATGAGGAACCGCAGCTCATGGGCGTCCCCGACGCGCTGGCGCCGCTGATCCACGCATGCCTGGCCAAGGACCCCGAGGAACGGCCCAGCACCCTTCAGCTGTCGCTGCGGCTCAAGGAGATCGCGGCCCGCGAGGCACACGGCATCGCCGAGGGCCGGCCGCCGTCTCCCCGCCGTGAGCCGGACCGGCCGTCGGCGCGCAGCGCCGCGCAGTACGAGCGGCAGCGCACCGAGCGCCGTCCGGGCGGCGCGCCCACACCGCGCCCGCAGCGGCCGCACATCCCCGAGCGTCCGGCCGAGGGCGTACGGGCACCGGAGCGGCGGCCCGCGCAGCAGCGGCCCGCGGCCGGCCGGCGGTCCCGGCCCGGGGCCCGTACGGGCGCGGGCGCCCGGCGGCCGGGCCCGGACCGCAAGCTGCTGCGGCAGCGGCTGATCGTGTTCGTGGTGGTGACGCTGCTGGTCGCGCTGGGCATCGCGGCGGCCCAGGGCTGCCAGGGCCCGGCCCGCTCGCTGGGCGGGGTGCCCTCGGCGCCGGTGGCCCCGATGCCGGGACCGGTGGCCGCCACCGGGGCGGCCGGCCCCGCCGGGGCGGTCAGTCCTGGGGACGCCCGCTCGTGACCGCGTAGAAGGCCACGGCGGCGGCCGCTCCGACGTTGAGCGAGTCCACGCCGTGGGCCATGGGGATGCGCACCCACTCGTCCGAGGCCCGCAGGGCGCGGCCGGACAGGCCGTCCCCCTCCGCGCCGAGCATCAGCGCGACCCGCTCCAGCCGGTGCGGGGCCGCGTCGTCCATCGAGGTGGCCTGCTCCGCCGGGGTGAGGGCCAGGATCCGGAAGCCCGCCTCGCGGACGGTCTCCAGATCGCGGGGCCAGGACGTAAGGCGCGCGTAGGGCACGGAGAAGACGGCGCCCATGGACACCTTCACCGAGCGCCGGTAGAGCGGGTCGGCGCAGTCCGGCGAGAGCAGCACCGCGTCCATGCCGAGGGCGGCCGCACTCCTGAAAATTGCCCCGATATTGGTGTGATCGTTAATTTTTTCCATCACCACGACGCGTCGCGCAGTGCGCAGCAGCTCCCCCGCCTCCGGCAGCGCCTTGCGCTCCATCGAGGCGAGCGCGCCGCGGTGGACGTGATAGCCCGTCACCCGTTCGGCCAGGTCCGGGGTGACGACGTAGACGGGGGCGGGGCTCTCGTCGATGACGTCGCGCATCGCCTCGACCCACTTGGCCGTCAGCAGCATCGACCGCATCGCGTAGCCGGCCCGGCCCGCGCGCCGGATGACCTTCTCGCCCTCGGCGATGAAGAGCCCCTCGGCGGGCTCGCGGCGGCGGCGCAGCTCGACGTCGGTCAGGCCGGTGTAGTCGGTGAGGCGCGGGTCCTCGGGGTCGTCGATGGTGATGATGTCGGCCATGGGGCGCCGCCTTGTCGTGCTCGTGGTGCCGGGGGTGGTGTGCGTTCGCTCTCCGAAGGCCGGCCGGTCTCCAGTGCCGGTCGGTCCGTCGGTCTTCGGCGCCGGCCCGTGGCCGGTGCCGGTAGGCCGGCCGGTCCGTCGCCGTGGCGGTCAGTCGCCGGTGCGCGGGCCGACCGTGACGACGTCGCCGATCACGATCACGGCCGGGGGACGTATGCCCTCGGCCCGTACCCGCTCGCCCACGGTCTCCAGGGTGGCGTCCAGGCGGCGCTGGGCGGCCGTGGTGCCCTCCTGGACGACCGCGACGGGCGTACCGGCCGGTCGCCCGTGCCGGATGAGCGTCTCGGCGATCACGCCGATGTTCTCGACGGCCATCAGCAGGACGAGGGTGCCGCGCAGCCGCGCCAGCGCCGCCCAGTCGGCCAGCGAGCGGGGGTCGTCGGGAGCCACGTGGCCGCTGGCCACGGTGAACTCATGGGCGACCGCGCGGTGGGTGACGGGGATTCCGGCGACGCCGGGCACGCTGATGGAGCTGGAGATCCCGGGGACGACGGTGCAGGGTATGCCGTGCTCCGCCAGCGCCTGGACCTCCTCCATGCCGCGTCCGAAGACGAAGGGGTCGCCGCCCTTGAGCCGGACGACCGCCTTGCCGGCCTTGGCGTGCTCGACGAGGGCGGCGTTGATGGCCTCCTGGGCCATGGCCCGCCCGTAGGGGATCTTGGCCGCGTCGATGACCTCGACGTGCGGGGGCAGTTCGGCGAGGAGGTCACGGGGGCCGAGACGGTCGGCGATGACGACGTCGGCCTCGGCGAGCAGCCGCCGGCCGCGCACGGTGATCAGGTCGGGGTCGCCGGGGCCGCCGCCGACGAGGGCGACACGGCCGTCGCCCGCGGCGCGGGCGCGGTAGTGCGGCGCGGCCAGCGAGCCGTCGCGCAGGCCCTCGACAATGGCGTCCCGCACGGCGGCGGAGCGGCGCGGGTCCTGCCCGGTGAGCACGGCGACGGTGACGCCCTCGCTGCGGCCGGTGGCGGGCGTCCAGGCGGTGGCGGCGCCGGCGTCGTCGCTGCGTACGGCCCAGACACGACGGGCCTCGGCCTCGGCGGAGGCCGCCTCGTTGGCGGTGGGGTCGTCGGTGGAGATCAGGGCGTACCAGGCGCCGTCCAGGTCACCGTCCCGGTAGCGACGGCGCTCCCAGCGCAGTTCACCGGCGTCGGCCATGGCCTCGACGGAGGCGGTGGCGGACGGGGAGACGAGCAGGACGTCCGCCCCCGCGGCTATCAGCGCGGGCAGCCGCCGCTGAGCGACCTGACCGCCGCCGAGAACCACCACACGGCGACCGGCAAGACGCAGTCCAACGGGGTAAGCGGCTTGTTCGGTCCGGGCCATGAGCAGGTCTCCTCAGTACGAATGCGCTGGTGGGGACACCTTACGGGGTCACTGGTCGTGGGCGATCGTTCCGCATGAGCGGAACGACGGCGCGCGCCCCGCACCAGCAACCCCGGTGCGGGGCAACGCCACCAAGAAACGGTCAGCCCTTCTCGCTGACACCCGCCGTGTCGAACGTCGCCACCTCATGCATCGCCCGCGCAGCGCTCTGCACCACCGGCAGCGCCAGCAACGCGCCCGTGCCCTCGCCGAGCCGCAGGTCGAGGTCGACGAGCGGCCGCAGGCCGAGTTTGGTGAGCGCGGCGACATGGCCGGGCTCCGCGCTGCGGTGACCGGCGATGCAGGCGGCGAGCGCCTCCGGGGCGATGGCGCGCGCGACGAGGGCCGCGGCCCCCGCGCTCACGCCGTCCAGGATCACGGGCGTCCGCAGCGAGGCGCCGCCCAGGATCAGGCCGACCATCGCGGCGTGCTCCAGGCCGCCGATGGCGGCGAGGACGCCGATCGGGTCCTTGGGGTCCGGCTGGTGGAGCTCCAGGGCCCGGCGCACCACGTCGACCTTGCGGGCGTGCATCTCGTCGTTGATGCCCGTGCCCCGCCCGGTGATCTCGGCCGGGTCGGCGCCGGTGTAGACGGCGATCAGGGCGGCCGACACCGTGGTGTTGGCGATGCCCATCTCACCGGTGAGCAGCGCCTTGTTCCCGGCGGTGACCAGGTCGCGGGCGGTCTCGATGCCCACCTCCAGGGCGCGCATCGCCTCCTCGCGGGTCATCGCGGGACCGGTGGTGAAGTCGTTCGTACCGGGCCGGATCTTGCGCGGCAGCAGGCCGGGGGTGCTGGGGAGCTCGCCCGCCACGCCCACGTCCACGACGCAGACCTCGGCGCCGACCTGGTTGGCGAAGGCGTTGCACACGGCGCCGCCGCCCAGGAAGTTGGCCACCATCTGCGAGGTGACCTCCTGGGGCCAGGCCGTGACGCCCTGGTTGTGCACCCCGTGGTCACCCGCGAAGATCGCGACGGCCGCGGGCTCCGGGATCGGCGGCGGGCACTTGCGGGACAGCCCGCACAGCTGCGCGGAGATGATCTCCAGCATGCCGAGCGCGCCGGACGGCTTGGTCATCCGCTTCTGGCGCTCCCACGCCTCGCCGAGCGCCTTGGCGTCCAGCGGGCGGATGCCGCGCAGGGTCTCGGCGAGCAGGTCGTGCGGGTCCTCGCCGGGCAGCGCCCGGCGCCCGTACTCCTCCTCGTGGACCACCCACGACAGCGGCCGCCGCTTGGACCACCCCGCCTGCATCAGCTCGGGTTCCTCCGGGAACTCGTCGACGTAGCCGACGCACAGGTAGGCCACGACCTCCAGGTGCTCGGGCAGCCCGAGGGCGCGGACCATCTCGCGCTCGTCGAAGAAGCTGACCCAGCCGACGCCGAGGCCCTCGGCGCGGGCGGCGAGCCAGAGGTTCTCCACGGCGAGCGCGGAGGAGTACGGCGCCATCTGGGGCTGGGTGTGCCGGCCCAGGGTGTGCCGGCCGCCCCGGGTGGGGTCGGCGGTCACGACGATGTTGACGGGCGTGTCGAGGATCGCCTCGATCTTCAGTTCCTTGAACTGCTTGGCCCGGGCCTTCGGCAGCGACTTCGCGTACGCCTCGCGCTGCCGGGCGACCAGCTCGTGCATGGTCTTGCGGGTCTCCGCGGAGCGGATGACGACGAAGTCCCACGGCTGGGAGTGCCCCACGCTGGGCGCGGTGTGCGCGGCCTCCAGGACGCGCAGCAGCACCTCGTGCGGGACGGGGTCGGTCCGGAAGCCCTTGCGGATGTCGCGGCGCTCGCGCATCACGCGATGCACGGCGGCGCGCTCGGCGGCGGCGTAGCCGTCGGCGGGGTCGCCTACGGGCTCGCCTGCGGGGTCGCCAGCGGCGGGCTCGGGGACGACGGTGGCGGCGTC
>NZ_JAILXP010000313.1 GCF_020740895.1 Streptomyces sp. UNOB3_S3
GAACCCGGGCGTGGGCTCAGGCCGCGCCATGGACACCTGCCATGTCGCGTGCCCGGCCGTCGCGGACGACGACCTCGCGGTCGGAGTAGGCGGCGACGCGTGCCTCGTGGGTGACGAGGACGACGGCGGCGCGGGTCTCGCGCGCGGCCTTCGTCAGCAGCTCCAGGACGCGCTCGCCGTTGAGGGAGTCGAGGGCGCCGGTGGGCTCGTCGGCGAAGATCACGCGCGGGGTGGTCACCAGGGAGCGGGCGACGGCGACGCGCTGCTGCTGGCCGCCGGATATCTGGCCGGGCCGGTGGTGCCGGACGTCGGCGACCTCCAGATGCTCCAGCCAGCGCAGTGCGGTGGCCTCGGCGTCCTTGCGCTTGGTGCCGGTCAGGCGCAGCGGGAGGGCGGCGTTCTCCAGGCAGGTGAGCTCGGGCACGAGCTGGCCGAACTGGAAGACGAAGCCGAACTCGGTGCGGCGCAGGGCGCTGCGCTCGGTGTCCGACAGGGCGGACAGGTCGTGGCCGTCGTAGAGCACGCTGCCCTCGTCGGGGCGGAGGATGCCGGCGAGGCAGTGGAGGAGCGTGGACTTGCCGGAGCCGGAGGGGCCCATGACGGCCACGACCTCACCGGCGTGGATGGAGAAGTCCGCGCCGTCGAGCGCGGTGGTCAGCCCGTACGCCTTGCGCAGGTTCGAGGCGGCGAGGAGGGAGCCGGCGGGGATCATGCCTGGACCTCCTTCGAGAGCCGGTCGAGCCGGGCGGCCGTCAGCTCCAGCCAGCGCAGGTCGGCCTCCAGGTGGAACAGCGCGTGGTCGCAGATCAGCTGGTCGGCGAGGTCGCCGGAGCTCTTGCGGCGGGTCAGGTCGCGCATCAGCCGCAGGTGCTCGGAGCGCTGGGCGTCGAGGATGGAGTCCGCGGGGCGGCCGGTCAGCAGGGCGAGGACGACCTTGGTGTAGAGCGTCGACTGGAGGTACGGCTCGGGCTTCTCGGGCCGGCCGAGCCACTGCTCGACGTCCGTGACGCCGGCGTCGGTGATGGCGTACCGCTTGCGTTCGGGGCCGCCGCCGGCCTCGATGCCGTCGACTTCCACGAGGCCGTTCTTCAGCAGCCGCGACATGGTCGAGTAGACCTGGCCGTAGTGCAGGGGGCGGTCGTGGCCGAAGCGCTCGTCGAAGGCGCGCTTGAGGTCGTAGCCATGGCGGGGGCCGGCCTCCAGGAGGCCGAGAAGGGTGTGCGCGATGGACATGATCACGACTGTACACGGGGTGTATACATCGTGCGTATAGCCGGGGCTGGGGGGCCTCGAACGCCGGACGGGCTGGATGAATCCAGCCCGTCCGGCGCTACCCCTGTTTCGGCGGACGCCCCCGCTTGCGCATCGCGCTCACGTCCCCGGGCAGCCGGCCCGCGTCCGCGAGGGCCTTGCGCAGCAGGAACTCGATCTGGGCGTTGGTGCTGCGCAGCTCCTCGCCCGCCCAGCGGGCCAGCGCGTCGTGGACCGACGGGTCGAGCCGCAGCAGCACCTGCTTGCGCTGCTGCGGCCGCCGTGCGGGCCGGTCCGGCCCCGGTTCCTCCGTCACTGGTAGAGGGTGCCGGTGTTCAGCACGGGCTGGGCGGCCCGGTCACCGCACAGCACCACCATCAGATTGCTGACCATGGCCGCCTTCCGCTCGTCGTCCAGTTCCACGATGTCCTGCTCGGTGATGCGCTCCAGCGCCATCTCGACCATGCCCACCGCACCCTCGACGATCATCTTGCGGGCCGCCACGACCGCGCCCGCCTGCTGGCGCTGGAGCATCGCCGAGGCGATCTCCGGAGCGTAGGCGAGGTGGGTGAAGCGGGACTCGATGATGCGCACGCCGGCCGCCTCGACGCGCTCGTGGAGCTCCTCGGCCAGCTTCTCGGTGATCTCCTCGGCGCTGCCGCGCAGGGAGAGGGCGTTCTCGTCGTGGGCGTCGTAGGGGTACTCGATGGCGATGTGGCGGACGGCCGCCTCGGTCTGGGTGGCGACGAACTCCTGGAAGTCCTCCACCTCGAACATGGCCTGCGCGGTGTCCTCGACCCGCCATACGACGACGGCGGCCAGCTCGATGGGGTTGCCGTAGGCGTCGTTGACCTTCATTACGGCGGTCTCGTGGTTGCGGACCCGGGTGGAGAGCTTCTCGCGGCTGGTGAACGGGTTGACCCAGCGCAGGCCCTCGGTGCGGATGGTGCCCCGGTAGCGGCCGAAGAGCTGGACGACCTGGGCCTGGCCCGGGGCGACGGTGCACAGCCCGGACATCGCGACGAGCGAGGCGAGACCGATCAGGATGCCGCCCGCGACCAGCGCGGCCGTCACCCCGCCGGCCACGTGGGAGCTGGTGGCGGCGCCGGTGGCGATGGTGCCCGCGCCGGCGAGCAGGCCCACGAGACCCAGCGTCAGGGCCGTGCCGCCGCCGATGTCGGAGGCCGGGTGCTCCTGGATGCGTGGTCGCGCGGTCGTGGTGGCGGTGGCTTCGGACATGAGGGTCCCCCTGGTTCGGTCGGTCGGGGCCGGCGTGTGCGGCCCTATCAAAGTGATAGCACATTAAGGCGCCCGTCAAGGCCCTGTACGGTTTCCCGCACAACTCCGTGCCCGGTTCCCGCCAACCGGGGTGCTGTATGTCACGTCCGTTATTGCCGTGATCGATGGGCGTTTGATGGCAGTTGCGGTGTTAGCTTCGTGAGCTGGGTTGGGGGCGGACGGACTGGAGCTACGGGAGAGATGGGCCGAGCGGACGCGCGACGGGCGCAGAAGAAGGGCGGCCGCCCTGAGCGGGGCGGCGGCAAGGCCGGGAAGAAGAAGGCCGGCATACGCCGGTTCTTCACGTGGAAGATGCTGCTGGCCTACTTCGTGGCCGTCATCGCGCTCGGGGCGGGCACGTTCTACGCGCTCTACCTCTACGTGGACGTGCCCAAGGGCAACTCGCAGGCCAAGCTGCAGAGCAACGTCTACAAGACCAGCGACGGCAAGACCATCGCCCGCATCGGCGAGGTCAACCGTGAAGAAGTCCCGCTGACGAAAATCCCCTTGAACGTCCAGCGCGCGGTGGTCGCGGCGGAGAACAAGAACTTCTACACCGACCCCGGCGTCGACCTGAAGGGCACCGCCCGAGGCATCGTCAACACGGTCATGGGCCGTGGCAAGCAGGGTGGCTCGACGATCACCCAGCAGTACGTCAAGAACTACTACCTGGACCAGCGTCAGACCATCACCCGCAAGGTGAAGGAGCTGATCATCTCGCTGAAGGTCCAGGACGAGAAGTCCAAGGACGAGATCCTCGAGGGCTACCTCAACACCAGCTACTACGGCCGGGGCGCCTACGGCATCCAGGCCGCGGCGCGGGCGTACTACAACAAGGACGTCGACAAGATCACCCTGGAGGAGGGCGCCTACCTGGCCGCTCTGCTCCAGGCGCCGAGCCAGTACGACTGGGCCACCGCCACCGAGGCCGGCAAGACGAACGCCAAGGCGCGCTGGGGCTACGTCCTCGACAAGATGGTCGAGCAGAAGTGGCTCAAGCCCGCGGAGCGTCAGGGCATGACGTTCAAGGAGCCCGGCAAGCCCAAGGCGGCCCTCGGCCTCTCCGGCCAGAACGGCTACCTGGTCGAGGCGGCCAAGCGCGAGATCATCCGTGACCTGGCGGCCCAGGGCCGCAAGGAGAGCGAGTTCGCGGCCGGCGGCTGGACCATCACGCTGAGCATCGACTCCAAGAAGCAGAAGGCCCTGGAGAAGGCCGTCAAGGACCAGCTGACCGACGACCTGGACGCCAAGGCCCGTGAGGTCGACGGCCACGTCCAGGCGGGCGCCGTCTCCGTGGACCCCAAGACCGGCAAGGTCGTCGCGCTCTACGGCGGCCAGGACTTCGTCCAGCACCAGATCAGCAACGCGACCCGCGCCGACTACCAGCCCGCGTCGACGTTCAAGCCGATCATCCTGGCCTCCGCCCTCCAGAACGAGTCCAAGACCCAGGACAAGCGGCCGGTCACGCCGGGCACGATCTACGACGGCACCGACAAGCGCGCCGTCGTGGGCCCCGGCGGTGGCGGCTACGCGCCGGAGAACGAGGACGGCTACTCGAACCCCTCGATCACCGTCCAGCAGGCGATGAACGACTCGGTCAACACCGTCTTCGCGCAGATGATCGTGGACGTCGGCATGGACAAGGTCAAGAAGACCGCCACCGAGCTCGGCATGAAGGGCGACTTCCAGGAGACCCCGGCCATGGCGCTCGGCGCCATGGGCGCGAGCCCGATGGAGATGGCCGGCGTCTACGCCACGCTGAACAACCACGGCAAGAAGGTCACGCCGAGCATCGTCAAGTCGGCGACCCAGGGCGGCCAGGAGTTCTCGCTGCCCCACGCCATCGGCGACCGCGTCGTCTCCCGCAACACCGCCGACGGCCTGACCTCCGTCCTGACCCAGGTGGTCAACGACGGTACGGCCAACAAGGTGGCCAGCAGCGCCTACCAGGTGGCGGGCAAGACCGGCACCTCCGACGACGACAAGTCCGCCTGGTTCGCCGGCTACACGCCCAGCCTGGTCACCACCGTCGGTCTCTTCGGTGAGGGCCAGGGCGGCAAGCAGGTCACCATGATGAACACCGGTGGCAACGGCCGTGTCAACGGTGGTACGTACCCGGCGAAGATCTGGGCCGCGTACAACTCCGCCGTCTTCGGTGACGACGACGAGGCGAAGTTCGACCTGGAGACCGAGGACGGCTACGCACCGCCGCCGCCCCCGGCGCGCACCCCGGCCGGCACGCCCAGCCAGGGCAAGGTCACCCCGACGCCGACGGCCACGGGCAAGCAGACCCCGTCGAAGGACCCGTCCTCGCCGGGCAAGCAGACTCCGTCGAAGGACCCGTCCTCGCCGGGCAAGCACACGCCGCCCGTCGACCCGACCACTCCGGCGACGCCCACGGTCCGCCCGACCAACACCGGCAAGACGGACGGCGACGTCCACCCCAACGGGGGCAGACAGCAACAGCTGCCGTGACCCGAACCCCGAACCGGCCGCCCTTCCCCACGGGGGAGGGCGGCCGGTCCCGTTTCCGGGGAGCGGGCGGGGGAGCGCTCAGGCCCCGTTGACCCGGGTGGCGATGGTGTCGCCGAGGTTCTTGTCGATGTTGCGCCAGTACTGCAGCGCCCGGTCCAGGACGGGGCGGCTCACGCCCGCCTTCAGATGGCCGACGACGTTCGAGGCCAGCCGCTCACGGGCGGCGTCGTCGAGGACCTTGCGGACCATCGTGCCGGCCTGGCCCCAGTCGTCGTCCTCGGAGTGCAGCCGGGATGCCTCGCGGACCATCTCGCCCGAGGCCGCCCAGCCCGCGATGTCACCGAAGCGGGCGGTGTCGGCGTCCGGGCCGCCGTAGGAGTTGGGCGCGTACGGCCGGGCCGTGTTCGCGGGCTCGTAGCGCATGGGGCCGTCCTTGGCGTACGAGTTCACGGTCGAGTGGGGGCGGTTGGGCGGCAGCTGGGCGTAGTTCGGGCCGATCCGGTAGCGGTGGGTGTCCGGGTACGAGAAGAGCCGGCCCAGCAGCATCTTGTCGGGCGACGGGCCGATGCCGGGCACCAGGTTGGAGGGCTCGAAGGCGGCCTGCTCGATGTGGACGAAGAAGTCCTCCGGGTTGCGGTCGAGCCTCATCCGCCCGACCTCGATCAGCGGGTAGTCGCCGTGCGGCCACACCTTGGTGAGGTCGAAGGGGTTGAAGCGGTAGTCCGCCGCGTCAGCGAACGGCATCACCTGGACGTACATCGTCCAGGAGGGGGCGTTGCCGCTGTCGATGGCCTCGCGCAGGTCCCGGCGGTGATAGTCGCCGTCCTCGCCCGCGATGCGGTCCGCGTCCGCCTGGGTGAGGAAGTCGATGCCCTGGTCGGTCTTCATGTGGTACTTGATCCAGAACTTCTCGCCGCCGCCGTTGACCCACATGAACGTGTGCGAGCTGTAGCCGTTCATGTTCCGCCAGGTCTTCGGGATGCCCCGGTCGCCCATCAGCCAGGTGACCATGTGGGCGGACTCCGGCGAGAGCGTCCAGAAGTCCCACTGCATGTCGTTGTCGCGCAGGCCGCTGTCGGGACGGCGCTTCTGGGAGCGGATGAAGTCCTGGAACTTCTGCGGGTCACGGACGAAGAAGATGGGGGTGTTGTTGCCGACCAGATCGTAATTGCCGTGTGCCGTATAGAACTTGAGAGCGAAGCCGCGGGGGTCGCGCCAGGTGTCCGGGGACCCCTGTTCGCCCGCCACGGTCGAGAAGCGGGCCAGCATCTCCGTCCGCCGGCCGGGCTGGAAGAGGTCGGCCTTGGTGAACTGGCTGACGTCATTGGTCACCTCGAAGGTGCCGTAGGCGCCGCCGCCCTTGGCGTGGACCACCCGCTCGGGGACCCGTTCGCGGTTGAACTGGGCCATCTTCTCGATCAGATAGTGGTCCTGGAGCAGGATCGGGCCGGAGTCGCCGACAGTGAGCGAGTGCTCGTCGCTCTCCACCGGGATGCCGGCGTTGTTCGTGGTGTACGGGGTGCTCTGCGCCGAGTCCGTCATGAGACGCCTCCGGGAACGGGGACCGACGAGGGCGCGCCGAGAGCCGCCCTCCACCCGGGTCAGTCAACCGCGCCGACAAGGTGTCGGCAACAGCGGCCTGGACACTGTCCAGAATTTCACCTCGTACGGGTGAACGCCAGCGCGCGGGGCGGCGCCGGCGCGCGGGGGCGGCGCCGCCCCCGCGTCAGCGCCCCTGCGCGGGCAGCGGCAGCTCGAACCACACCACCTTCCCGGTGCTCAGCCGAGTCGCCCCCCACCGCCGGGCCATCTTGTTCACCAGGTACAGCCCCCGCCCGCCCTCGTCCGAGGGCCGGGCCTGGCGCAGCCGGGGCAGCTGGGGCACGTCGTCGCCCACCTCGCAGCGCAGCACGTCCGTCCGCAGCAGCCGCAGCGTTATCGGGCGCTCGGCGTACCGCACGGCATTGGTGATCACCTCGCTGACCAGCAGCTCCACCCCGTCCGTCAGCTCCTCCAGCCCCCAGCGCGACAGCGCCCGGCGGGCCAGCCGGCGCGCCTGGCGGGGCGTCTGGGGGCGCGGGTCGAGGAACCAGTACGCGACGTCACTGGGCGCGATGCCCTCGAAACGGGCCGCGAGCAGGGCGATGTCGTCGTCCCGGTCGCCCGGCCCGAGCATGCCCAGCACCTCGTCGCACAGCGGCTCCAGCGGCGGCGGATTGGGGCCGGTCAGCCTCGCCGTGTCGATCAGCCGCTCGCGCAGCTGCTCTATGCCGGTCCACACGTCCCGTATCCGGGACTCCACCAGGCCGTCCGTGTACAGCAGCAGGGTCGCCCCGGCGGGCGCGTCCAGCTCCACGGCCTCGAAGTCCACCCCGCCCACGCCGATCGGCGCGCCCGGCGGCACCCGCAGCACCTCGGCCCGGCCGCCCCGGTGGAGCAGGACCGGCGGCGGATGGCCCGCGTTGGCGATCACGATGCGGTGGGCCACCGGGTCGTAGACCGCGTACAGGCAGGTGGCCATGCGGTCGCTGCCCAGGCGCTGCGCCTGCTCGTCGAGGTGGTGGAGCACCTCCTGGGGCGGCAGGTCCAGGCCCGCGAGGGTCTGCGCGGTGGTGCGCAGCTGGCCCATGATCGCGGCGGAGGTCATGGAGTGGCCCATGACGTCGCCGACGACCAGGGCCACGCGATTGCCCGGCAGCGGGATCGCGTCGTACCAGTCGCCGCCCACGCGGGCGGTCTCGGCGGCCGGCAGATAGCGGCTGGCGAGACGGACGCCGGTGGGCTGGGGGAGGGAGTCGGGGAGCATGGTGCGCTGGAGCTCGTCGGCGATGTAGACCTCGCGGCCGTAGAGCACGGCCTTGTCCACGCCGAGGGCGGTGTGCGTCGCCAGCTGCGCGGCGACCAGCAGGTCGTCGCTCTCGAAGGCGGGCCGGTCCAGGCGGCGGACGAACACGGCCGCGCCGATCACCCGGCGGCGGCCGCGCAGCGGCGCCAGGATGGTGCGGTGCCGGTCGGGCACGTGCCGGCCTTCGCCGAGCAACTCGGGCAGGGCCGCCCGCGCGGCGGAGGAGTCCCCGAAGACGGGCCTGACCCCCCGCAGCACCTCCGCGAGCGGCCCGCCTATGCGCACCTCGCAGCGCTCCGCGGCCGAGTCGGCGAGCTCCGGCCCGGGGTCGGGCGCGACGGGCTCGCCGTCGCCGGCGGACTCGCCGGCCTGGACGTACTCGGGCAGCCGGTCGGTGCGGCGCAGCCGCAGCACGACGGGGCCCACGGGGCGCTCGTCGCCGACGGGCAGCGGGTCGCGCAGATAGACGAGGATCGCGTCGGCGAAGGTCGGCACGGTCGCCCGGCACAGCCCCAGCACGATCTCGTCCAGGTCGATGCCGCGCGCGATCCGCCGGGTCGCCGCCCCGACGAACCGCAGCCGCTCCCCGCCACCGGACGTCCCGGTCCGCTCCCGCGCGTTGTCGGCGGGCCCGGTGCCGCCCCCGCCGCCGTGCGGCGGCACGCCGGGATCGCCGGGCGCGCCGGCACCGTCACGC
>NZ_JAILXP010000314.1 GCF_020740895.1 Streptomyces sp. UNOB3_S3
CGCCAGACGTTGTCGGCGGGGCGCTCGGGGGTGGGGGAGTTCGAGATGACCGTCCAGCCCTCGGGGGCCTTCACGGTGAACTGGAACGTCGCCTTCAGGTCGGGCTGCTCGAAGGAGGCGAAGACCCGGCGGGCGTCCGGCACCTCGAACTGGGTGTACAGGTAGGCCTGCTGGTCGACGGGGTCCACGAAGCGGTGGAGGCCCTCGCCGGTGTTGGTGTACGCGCAGTCGGCGACGACCTTGAGCTCGTTGCGCCCGGCCGCCAGGCCCGGCAGCGCGATGCGGCTGTCCTTGAAGACGTCGGCCGTGGCCAGCGCCGTGCCGTTCAGGACGACCTCGTGCACGGTGGGGGCGACCAGGTCGATGAAGGACCCGGCGCCCGCCTCGGCGGAGTCGAAGCGCACGGTGGTCACGGACCGGTAGGTGCCGCCGTCCTGGGCACCGGAGAGGTCGAGCTCGATCTCGTACGAGTCGACGCTGAGCAGCCGCGCCCGCTCCTGTGCCTCTTCGCGGGTCAGATTCGTACCGGGCACCTGGGCATCTCCTTCACATCGCGATGTCCCGGCCATCCTTCCACGCCGTGGCCGGGACGTCGCGGTCCGTACGCTCACGGCGGATGAACGAAGGGGCGGGCCGTGGCGGCCCGCCCCTTCGCGTCGTTCGTGCCCGGCGTCAGCCGCGCAGCTCCTCGGCGACCAGCTCCGCGATCTGGACGGCGTTCAGCGCGGCGCCCTTGCGGAGGTTGTCGTTGGAGAGGAACAGCGCCAGGCCGTGCTCGACGGTCTCGTCGACGCGGATGCGGCCGACGTAGGAGGCGTCCTTGCCGGCCGCCTGGAGCGGGGTCGGGATCTCGGAGAGCTCGACGCCCGGGGCGGCCGCCAGCAGCTCGTAGGCGCGCTCGACGCTGACCGGCCGCTCGAAGCGGGCGTTGACCTGGAGCGAGTGGCCGGAGAAGACCGGGACGCGGACACAGGTGCCGGAGACCTTGAGCTCCGGGATGTCCAGGATCTTGCGGGACTCGTGACGGAGCTTCTGCTCCTCGTCGGTCTCGAAGCTGCCGTCGTCGACGAGCGCGCCGGCCATGGGCAGCACATTGAAGGCGATGGTGCGCTTGTAGACGCCCGGGGCCGGGAAGTCCACGGCCTCGCCGTCGTGGGTGAGCTCGGTGGCCCGGTCGGCGACCGCGCGCACCTGCCCGTCGAGCTCGGCCACACCGGCCAGGCCGGAGCCGGAGACCGCCTGGTAGGTGGTGGCGATCAGGGCGGTGAGCCCCGCCTCCTCGTGCAGCGGCTTGAGGACCGGCATGGCGGCCATCGTGGTGCAGTTCGGGTTGGCGATGATGCCCTTGGGGCGGTTCGCGATCGCGCCGGGGTTGACCTCGGAGACGACCAGCGGCACCTCGGGGTCGCGACGCCACGCGGAGGAGTTGTCGATCACGACGGCGCCCTGCGCGGCGACCTTCTCGGCCAGCGCCCTGGAGGTGGTGCCACCGGCGGAGAAGAGCACGATGTCCAGACCGGAGTAGTCGGCGGTGGCCGCGTCCTCGACGGTGATCTCCGTGCCGCCCCAGGGCAGGGTCGTACCGGCGGAGCGGGCCGAGGCGAACAGCCGCAGCGTGTCGACCGGGAATTTCCGCTCGGCGAGGATGTTGCGCATGACTCCGCCGACCTGGCCGGTCGCTCCGACGATTCCGATCCTCACGAGGACTCCCTACTCGCGTTCAGCACGTGCGTTCTACGACGGCTGGCGTGGTGCGTACGGTTCCCATCATGCGGTGCCACCCGCCCCATAAGTCCAATCGATTGTCCGGAGTACGGGACGGGGCGGGCGCCCCCCTGGACGCCCGCCCCGCTCGCCGTGGTCCCCGGAGGGGTTACGGCAGGACCTTCTCGATCTTCACGCTGCCGGTTCCGGCGACCGTGCCGGCCGCGTTGACCAGCTGGACGTCGCCGAAGAAGGTGCGGCCCTCGGGGGCCGCGCCGGCGACCACGACCTGGGCCGTGAGCTGGGCGGACTGGCCCGCGCCCAGCTTGACCGGGGCCGTCGCGGCCTTGATCTCGCCCAGCGAGGGGGCGAAGTGGACGTCGCGGTAGTCGTAGGCGGTGCTGCCCGCCGGGACGGAGTAGCCGCTGACCTCGATCGTGTACTCGCCGGCGGCGGGCTTGGCCAGGGTGACCAGCTCGTCCGAGCCGCCGCTGGTGGAGGAGCCGACGACCTTGCCGTCCTTGAGGACGGCAAGGTCCAGGTCGGCCTTGGGGTCGGCAGTGCCGCCGATCGCGGCCTCGAAGCGGGTGACGCCCTCGCCGAGGGTGACCGTGGTGGTCTGCTTCTCACCCTGCTTGATCACCGGACGGGCGATCTTCGAGGAACCCAGCTGACCGCCCTTGAGGGTGCCGTCCAGGGCCGCGAAGCCGTTGGTGGCCTTCCAGGAGACGGCGACCGGGGTGCCGACCCTGGCCTCGGGGACGGTCTGGACCGCCGGCTCGAAGGTGGTGCCGAGCGCCGAGGCCGTCAGGGTGTAGGGGTTCTCCAGCAGCGGGGAGGTGCGGCGGGACTCGACCTCGATCTCCCAGACGCCGGGCAGCGGGGTGGCGTAGGTCCGCAGGTCGGGGCGGCAGGTGTTGGCCGGGTTCTTGTAGTTCGGGTAGCAGTTGACCGTGGAGGACGGGTCGACCGGTACGCCGTAGGGGTTGATCGCGATGAACCGGGTCTGGCTGCCGGCGGCCAGCCCGCCCAGCGCCACCTCGAGGGTCTTGGCGCCCTTGGGCACGGTCACGAAGTACGAGGTGGACGCGTTCCGCGTGGCGGTGGCCGTCTTCTTCACCACGTACGACGGCTGAGCCAGCGGCTCGGCGACCACGACGGTCGTCATGATCTGCTTGTCGACGCCCTCGGTGCGGTCGTCGTTCACCTCGAGGATCGCGCTGTGGATGCCCGCGGTCTTCGCCTTGGCCCGGACCTTGACGGTCACCGGCTTGTTCAGCGGCAGCTTGACCTCGTCGTCGCCGACCAGCGAGAACGTGCCGTCGTTGTACTTCCACCCCAGCTCGTGCCACACGGGCTTGTCCGGGCCGGAGGTACGGGTGACGGTGACGTCGTACGTACGGCTCTCGCCGGCCTTGAGGCCGCCCTCGCGGTCGTAGAGGCCGGTGCCGAAGCCGGGGGTCTTCAGCGCGCCGGAGAGCACGGTGGAGACGGGGGCCTTGACCGTGTAGTCCTGGGCGGTCGCGCCCTCGCGGAGCGCCTCCCAGGCCTCGACGATGTCGATGAGGCCGGAGCCCTGCTCATAGGCCTGGGCACCCTTGATCTTCTTCGCGGTGCTGGTGAGCGCCGTGCGCAGATCGGCCGGGGTGAGCTTCATCTTCTTCTGCTTGGCGGCGGAGATCAGCAGCGCCGAGGCGCCCGCGGCCTGCGGGGAGGCCATCGAGGTGCCCTGGAGCATGCCGTAGCCGGGCGGCAGGTCGTAGCCGGACTCGGCGACGGGGGCGCCGGGCTCCCAGGTCGGGGTGGTGTTGACCGAGGCACCCGGGGCGGTGATCGTCGGGGTGAAGCCGCCGTCCTCGCGCGGGCCGCGCGAGGAGAAGGGCATCATGGCGTACGGGGTCTTCACCTCGGAGCCGTAGTTGGCGGCCCAGGTCTCCTTGGAGGCGGACGCGCCGACGCTGATGACCTTGTCGGCCAGGCCGGGGTCGCCGATGGTGTTGGCGCCGGGGCCGCTGTTGCCCGCGGAGATCACCAGCTGGACGCCGTAGGTGTCGATGAGCCGGGTGTAGAGCTCGGAGCGGGCGTTGTTGCCGTCGTTGAGCGTCGGCAGACCGCCGATCGACATGTTGACGATGTCCACGCCGCGGTTGACGACGAGGTCGATCATGCCCTCGGTGAGCGCCACGTTGGTGCAGCCGCCCGACCAGGTGCAGGCCCGGGAGGAGACGAGCTTGGCGCCGGGCGCCGCGCCGTTCATCTTCCCGCCGAAGAGGCCGTTGGCGGCCGTGATGCCCGCGACGTGGGTGCCGTGCTCGGACTCGATGAGGCCGATGCTGACGAAGTCGGCCTTCTTGCCGGCCCAGTCGCCGCCCTTCGGGTCCATCGGCACGTCCTTGCGGATCTGCACGACGAAGGGGATGCGCTCGGCGATCGGGGTGTCCGGGTTGTCCTTGCCGAAGTAGCCGACCTGGAAGCCGTCCTTGTACGGCTTCATCTCCTCGTCGTTACCGAAGTTCCCGTCGTCGTCGAGGTCGACCCGGACGGTGCCCTTGGCCTTGTCGTAGAGGACCGCCCAGGAGTCGGTGGTGTCGCCGTCCCGGTTGAGGTCGCCCTTCATGTCGCCGCCGGTGGTGACGCTCTCCTTGAAGAGGGCCACCTGGTACGTGCCCGTGCCGGGCGCGGTGTAGGTGCGGCCGTTGAAGGAGAAGCCCGGGCCCGAGACGTCCCGCGTCATCGGCAGCCAGGTGCCGTCGGCGTCCGCCAGCGGGTCGGTCGCGGTGACCCAGTCGACGATCTTGCGCTCGCCGGTGCTGGTCCTCTGCAGCGCCGGGTGGCCGAGGTCGATGCCGGAGTCCAGGATGCCGATGGTCACACCCCGGCCGTCGGCCTTGGGGTGGTCCTTGACGAACTCGACGGCACCGGTCTCGAAGGCCGGCTGGTACGGGTTCTTCGCCGGGGTGTCCTTGCCGGGCGCCGGGTACTTCTTGTCCTTGGCGAGCTTCGGCGCGCCCTGCGCGACATCGGCACGCGGCGTCGGGTCCGGGAGAGGGATCTCCTGCTTGAGGTCGATGCCGTGCACCGAGGCCAGCTTCTTGGCCTCGTCGATGGCGGCGTCGGCCTTGGCGGTGGGGACGGTCGCCCGGACGTAGCCGAGCTTGTCGTACGCCTGGCCCACCGAGGCGCCCTTGATCGCGTCCAGCTTCGCGGCGACCTGCCCGGTCTGGCCGGGGGCGGTGGCGATCATCATGGTGACGGTCTTGTCGCCCTCGGCCTTGGCCTTGGCGAGCAGGCCCGCGTCGTGCGAACCGAGCTTGTCCGACGGGGACTTCACCGGGCCCGTGGCGGGGGTGGGCGCCGGCTTCGGGTCGTCCGCGAAGGCGGGCGCGGCGCCCGCGGCGGTGAGCGCGGCCACGAGGGAGGCCGCGAGGGCTATTCGGGCAGCGCGTCTCGCGCCGCCCGGCGCGATCGGGGCATCGGGGGTGGGGGTCATGGGCATCCCTGGACTGGAAGTGATGAAGCAACAGCAAAATGAACGGAAAGTGCACAACGCTGGGCACCACGACGCGGCGTCCGAAAATCGGAGCCGGATGAGCGATCACTTTTATGGAAGTGATGCGGGTTTGGGGAGAGTTGCCAGGGCAGGAATATAAGGATGGCGTAAACCCGCCACGCGCCATGCGGGATGAAGTGGGACGGAGGCCGTGAAGCGGTCGGCCCGCCCCCTGGCCCAGCGCCTGTAGGACAAACGGACTAAAAGACTGCATCCAAGGGCGGCTCAAGGGTTCCCTCGCGGGTGAACGCTGAGTGAGCGTCAGTACGCCAGGGGACGAGTGGTGTATGTCAGTTCGCAGTAGCCAAGATCCATGCGATGTGACCGGCGGCGAGCGTTGCGGCCCTGTTCACGCCCAGGTCATCCGGGGTGCCAACGATCCCTGACAACGGGGCCCGCAACCCGCACGCCAGCCCGTTCGCCTTCGCGTTCGCACCCGGGGAGACCGCCATGCACCGCAGATCCCGCAGCACCGCAGCGTCGCAGCTCGACCGCCGTGCCTTCCTGGCCGCGGCGGGCGCCGTCACCACGGCCGCAGGGCTGGGGCTGGGGGCGGGCGACAGCCACGCGGCCGCCGATCCACCACCCGAACCGGCCGCCCGGGCGACCGCCACGGCCACCGCGAGCGCCCAGGCCACCACCCCCACGGCGCAGCCCGCCGCCCCCACCGGGGCCGGCACCACACTGGTCTCCGTCGCCGCGCCGCGCGGCACCGGCGGCTACCGGCGGCTGGGCGACGGGCCCGGCTGGCCCCGGCAGGTACGGGCCGAGCTGGCCGCGCCACAGGGCGGCCGCGAGGACCGGCGCACCCCCCTCGCGTCCTTCGTGCAGTTCACCGACCTGCATCTGACGGACGTACAGCATCCGCTGCGCTACGAGTTCTTCCGCTCCGGCGAGCCCGGCGCCTGGCGCCCGCACGAGGCGCTCACCCTGCCCGGCGTGGTCTCCCTCGTCGAGCGGGTCAACAAGGTGCGCAGGGGCCCGGTGACGGGCACACCGTTCGCGTTCGTGATCACCACGGGGGACAACGGGGACGAGAACGCCAGGATCGAGGTGGAGTGGTTCCTCACCGCCCTCAGCGGCGGCCGGCTGGACCCCAACACCGGCGACCCCCGGCACTACGAGGGCGTCCAGAACAGCGGCCTCAAGCTCTACTGGCACCCCGAGGGCGACCTGCGCGACCAGGACAAGCAGGCCGGCTACCCGAGGATCGACGGCTACCTCGACGCCGCCACCCGGCGGGTCACCAGCCCCGGGCTGAACATCCCCTGGTACTCCACCTTCGGCAACCACGACCTGCTCTCCGGCGGCTGCTACCCGGCGGCCGGCTCCTTCATCGCCGAGGTCTGCGTCGGTGACCGCAAGCTCCAGTACGTCCCGCCCGACGAGGCCAAGTACCTGATGCAGGGCGAGGCGGGCGGCTCCGACCCCAAGGGCAAGCGCATAGAGGCCATGCTCAAGGCGCACCGGAAGGAGATGCGCAGGATCACCCCCGACCCGCGCCGGGCGCCGCTCACCCCCCGCCAGTACATCGCCGCGCACCTCGACCCCCAGCACGCCGGGCGGGGGCCCGTCGGTCACGGCTACACCAGGGCCAATCTCGACTCCGGCACCCTCTACTACAGCTTCAGGATCTCCGAGAAGGTCATCGGCGTCAGCATCGACTCCACCGACCCCGGCGGCCACTACCAGGGCTCCCTGGACACCGGCCAACTGAACTGGCTCGACCGCACCCTGACGGAGCATCGGGACCAGTACGCGGTGATCTTCAGCCACCACCCGAGCTGGAGCATGACCAACACCGTCCCCGACCCCGCCCGGCCCCGCGACAAGCGGCACGGCGGCGACGAGGTGATCGCCCTGCTCCAGCGCCACAACAACGTCCTGGCCTGGGTCAACGGGCACAGCCACCGCAACCGCATCCGCCCCCGGGGCACCTTCTGGGAGATCGCGACCGCCTCCCACGTCGACTACCCCCAGCTCGCCCGCATCGTCGAGATCACCGACAACCACGACGGGACGGTCTCCCTCTTCACCACCCTCATCGAGTCGGACGCCCCGTACCGCACCGACTTCCAGGACCTCTCCCAGTCGGGCCTGGCCTCCCTCTACCGCGAGCTGGCCTTCAACGCCCCCGGCTCGGACACCTCCCTCGCCGGGACGCCCACCGACCGCAACACCGAGCTGGTCCTCTCCACCCGGTAACCCGCCGACCCGCCGACCCACCCACCGGCCGCGGTGACGCGCCGGCCACCGGCCCGGCACGTCACCGCGGCAGCACCACGACGTACGCGGTGGGCCCGTGGTCGGCCGACGCCACCAGGGCGGTGCGCACCACCGCGGCCTGCTGCTCCAGCGCCGCGTCGTCGCGCAGCTTCCGCGGTGTCAGCCGGATCAGCGCGATGCCCAGCCGGTCCAGGTACTCGCGCTTGCGGGACGGCTCCGACCACGGCGCCCCGTCGTCCTGGCGGGGGGCCCGTACGTCGATCTCCAGCGCCACCCCGTGGTCCGGCCAGTAGGCGTCCACGCCCCCCAGGCACGGCCCGCCGGGCAGCCGCAGGTCGACGTTCCACAGCGGGGCGGGCAGCGCGTGCTCACGCACCATGTCGTACAGCCGGCCCTCCGCGAACGACCGGCCCTCGGCCAGCAGCGCGTCGACGGCGTCCACCACGTGCGGCCGGCTCAGCAGCCGTCCCCGCGACAGCTCCCGGACGAGCGCCGAGGGCTCGCAGTGCCCGCCGCGCACCGCCTCCGCCAGCAGCCGCCGGACGGCCTGCGGGTCGGTCAGCCGCGCCACGGTGTCGGCCACCGCCCGGGCGGCCGGGGTGACGGGCAGGCCCGTCAGCGGCTTGGGCCGGGGCACGGTGTGCGCCCGGACCAGCCGGACGAACCCGGTCGAGCGCAGCCGGCGGGTGCGCGGCACGAGGACGTCGATGTGCTCCAGGGAGAGCAGCGAGGGCACGGAGGTGAAGCGGTGGAGGGCCAGCGCGGCCGGCCCGGTGATCATAGCCTGGCCGTAGGGGGCGGGCGGGGTGTCGCGGTCCGCCGCCGGGCCGGGCTGACGGGGCACCCGGTCGCGCGGCACGGTGTACATCAGGGCGGCGTGCAGCCGCTCCTCGCCGGTGGCGGGGCCGGTGCGGAGGAGGAAGACCCCCGGCAGCAGCTGCTGCCAGGGGCCGCCGGGGCGGCACCGCTCGGCGGTGACGGACCCGGTGACGCCGTGCTCCCGCAGCTGACGCGCGCTCAGGACGCGGTGGCGGACGTCGGAGAGGTGGTGGAGGGGGCG
>NZ_JAILXP010000315.1 GCF_020740895.1 Streptomyces sp. UNOB3_S3
TCGTTCACCACGCCCCCGCCGCCCCTGCCGCCCCCGCTGTCGGGGAGGCGGGATGAACCCGACGGACCTGCGGACCGCCCTCCCCGCCACCCAGGACTGGCAGGGCCGTCACGTCGTCGTGTGCAACTGGCGCGACGGTCGTCATCCCCAGGCGGGCGGTGCCGAGCTGTACTGCGAGGAAGTCGCACGTCAGCTCCATGACGCGGGCGTCCGCGTCACCTATCTGACCTCCCGCCCCCAGGGCGCCGCCCGTCGTGAGGACACCGGCTTCGGCGCGGTGGTCCGTGGCGGCGGCCGGTTCACCGTCTACGCGTTCGTCCTGCTGTGGCTGCTTCGCCACCGCCGCTCCATCGACGCCGTCATCGACTCGCAGAACGGCATCCCCTTCTTCACCCCCCTCGTGCTGCGCCGCCGCACTCCCGTCGTCCTGCTCATCCACCACGTCCACCAGGGCCAGTTCGCCCTGTGGTTCCCCCGCCCCGTCGCCGGCCTCGGCCGCTGGCTGGAGGGGCGGGGGAGCGGCATGGTGTACGGGCGGCGCGCGGTATGCGCCGTGTCACCCTCGACCCGGGCCGAGATCCGCCGAGGGCTCGCCGTACGGGGCCCGGTGCACTTCGCGCCCGCCGGCCTCGACACGCCCCCGCCACCCACCGCGCCGCGCCACCGCGCGCCCGCGCCGCGCGTCGTCTGCGTCGGCAGGCTCGTCACACAGAAGCGCGTGGACCGGCTCGTCCACGCCATGCCCGCCCTGCGCCGCGAACTGCCGGGCGCCGAGCTGCACATCGTCGGCGACGGCGAGGCACGCGAAGGGCTCACGGCGCTCGTGGACGAACTGGGCGTCGGCCACTGCGTCGTCCTGCACGGCCGCGTGTCGCAGGAGGAACGGGACGCCCTCGTCGACTCAGCGTGGATCACCGCCACCACCTCGCTCGCCGAGGGGTGGGGGCTGTCGGTGATGGAGGCCGCGGCGGCCGGGGTGCCCGCGCTCGCCTACGACGTCCCCGGCCTGCGCGACACCGTCCGCGACGGCGTCACGGGCTGGCTCCTGGGCCCCGACGACGACCTCACCTCCGGGCTCGCCAAGGCCCTGCGCGCCGTCGAGTCGCCGCGGGACGCCGCCCGCTGGGACGCCGAGTGCCGGGCGTGGGCGGGCAGGTTCAGCTGGACGGCCACCACCGCCCACCTGCTGGCGGTGCTCACCGCCGAGGACGGCCGGCTGCGTGGGACCGGCCGGGGGAAGGCCGTCGAACGACGCACCGTCACCGACGCCTGCACGCTCGTCAGTGCCCCGGCCGAGCTCCTCGAACGCGCCGACCTCACCGCCCTGCGCACCACGGACCTCATCGACCTCACGGGCCCCCGCCCCGGGATCCTGCTGCTCGGCGCCGACGAACGGGACGCCGAAGCCGTCCTGGCCCGCATAGGCGTCGACCCCGGCGACGAGCGGGTGTCCGTCCGCCTCGCCCGCCACTACGACATCCTCGGCTGGCAGGCCCACCCCCCTGCCCGGGCGCGACGGCATGAACCGGGCCGCCGCCGCGCCACCACCCGCGCCGTCGTCCTCGGCGCCCTGCCCGCCCTCCTCGCCCTCGCGCTCGCCCTGCGACTGACCTCCATCGGGCGCTCGTACGACGTGCACGTCGACGAGCTCTACTACACCGCCATCAGCCGCCACCTCGCCGACGGCCAAGGACCCGTCTTCGACGGCCAGTTCTTCGCCCTCCATCCGCCCGCCCTCTTCGCCCTTCTCGCGGCGTTCATGCGCGTCACCGGCCGGGCTTCCGGCGACCTGCTGCACCAGGTGCTGGACCTGCGGCCGGTCGTGGCCGTCACGGGTGCGCTGACCGTCGTCGCCGTCACCGCACTGTTGCGTCGTACGGTCCGGAGCCCGCTGGCCCTGGCCGCCGGGCTGTTCCTGGCCCTGGACCCGTTCCTGAACCGCTTCGACAGCCGCGTCATGCTCGAATCCCAGGCCACGGCCGCCGCCGCGCTCGGCATGCTCGTACTCGCCCGCACCCCGGCGACCCCGCGCGGCCGGACCGCCACCGGCGTGGGCGCGGGGCTGCTGTTCGCGCTCGCGATCACCACCAAGGAGCCGTACGCGCTGGGCACGTTCGTGCCCGTCACCGTCCTGGGGCTCGCCGCGCACGGCGAGGTGCGGCGGATGAGGCTGACGGCGGCCGCCGTCACCGTCGCCGGGTACGCGGTGTACGTCGTGACGGTGGTGGCGACCGGCAACTGGGCGCCCTGGTGGGCGCAGAAGACCGACGGCATCGCCCGCGCCCTGGGCATCAAGCAGATCAGCGGCTTCAACAGCGCCGACGGCACGGTGTCGTTCACTGACCGATTGCTCGTCCAGCTGGGCCAGTTCGCCGTCCCCTACGCCCTGATCGCCCTCGGCACCGCCGCGACCGCATGGCTGCTGTGGTGCCGCGCCCGGCGCCCCGGAATCTTCACGGTCCGCCCCGGGCGGACCCTGATCACGGCCTGGGCGGCCTGCACGCTGCTGCACCTGATGTACGCGGTGGCGGTGGGCACGCTGGAGGAGCAGATGTTCTATCCGCTGGTCGTCACCAGCACCGCCGCCCTCGCACTCACGCTCGACGTCCTCCTCCGGTCCAGGACCATGGCGACCAGGACGGTCGCCGTGCTCGCCGCCCTCGCCCTGGCCGCGAACGCCGTCGTCTGGGTGCGCGTTCACACCCGGCACGACGACGCCCTCCGGCGGACCCTGGCCTGGTCCCGTACGCACCTACCGGAGGGGAGCGTCGTCGCGGCCACCGACGAGGGTTCGTCCTTCGTCCTGCCCGGCGCCCGGCTCGCCGACTGGCGGACCACGGCCGACCTCAGGCGCGACCGCGTCGACTACCTCGTGCTGTCCACCGAGCTGGTGAAGCAGGGATACGCGCGCATCGGCACCCGGCTGCCCGGTGTGCTGGAGCGCGAGGCCCGGCTCGTCCACAGCGAGCCCGGCAGGACCGTCGGCGCGCTGCGCGTGTACGACGTGCGGGCGCTGGTCGCCGGCTCCGGAAAGGCGGGGCGACGATGACGACGACCGCCGCTCCCGCCGTGCCCCGGCAGAAGACGACGGCGCGGGGAGCCCTGCCCCTCGCCCTCTCCGCCGTGCTGGTCGGCATGGGCAACTACGGGCTCTCCCTGTTCCTCGTCCACCGCCTGTCCGCACCCGACTTCACCGTCTACGCCGCCGTCTCCTCGGTCCTGCTCAGCGTGGGCACCCTCGCCGGTGCCACGGTTCCCTGGGTGCTGGCCCGCGAGGTCGCCGACAGCGCCCCGGGCAGCGCACGACGGCGGACGGCGGTGCGCACCTGCCTGTGGCTGGCGCTCGGCCTGTCCGTCCTGACCGCCGTCGCGGCGTGCGGGGCCGTCGCCTCGTACGCCGGTCCGGGCCCGCTCGCCGGGCTGGCGGCGGCCTGCGTGACGCTGTGGCTCAACTCGGTGGGGGCCGGATACCTCCAGGGGCGCGAGCGCTTCGCCGGGCTGGCCGTGCTGCGGGTCGCCGAGGTGGCCGTCCGCGCCCTCGTCACCGTCGGGGCCGTCGCGGCCGGGTGGGGGAGCGCCGGGGCCGTCGGCGCGTTCGCCGCCGGGGCGGCCGTCACCTCGGCGGCCGGGTTCGTCGCCCTGCGCGGGGAACTGAGGCGGCCCGAAGCGGTCGAACCGACGCCCGGACGCCACGGGTTATGGCAGCACGCCACCGCCATCGGCGGCATCCAGGTACTCACCTGTGTGCTGTTCACGCTGGACGTGGTGGTCGCCACGGCGGTGCGGGGCGGCTCGGCCGACCTGGCGCCGTACCAGGCGCTGCTGGTTCTTGCCCGGGTGCCGCTGTTCCTGTCGACCGCCCTGGCCACCGTCGTCTTCCCCCGGCTCGCCGCGGGCCCGTCCCCGGCGGGCAGCGCTCACTTCCATAGCGTGTTGCGACTGCACTGGTCCATCGGCGCCGCTGTCACCGTCACCATCGCCACCTGCCCCGACGCGGTGATGGGGATTGCGCTGCCGCAGCACTACACCGCGTCAGCCATACTGCTGCCGCCGCTGGCCCTGGCCGGGTTCGCGGGCGCCACGACCGGCCTCGCGGGCGTCGTGTTCCAGACCTGGGGCCCGGCCCGGCCGGCTGTCGTGACGCTCGCTCTCGCCTGCCTGGCCGGAGGCGTCGGCTATGCGCTCACCGCCGCCCACCCCCTGGCGCTGGCCTGGTGCTCCGCTGCCGTGACCTGCGCCGTCGCGGTAGTGACGGTCGGGCTGGCGCGGCGTCGCGTACCCGGGCTCGGCCCGGCGGCGGGGGCCGCCGCACCGCTTGCCGTGGGTGCCGTGGCCTGCGGTGCGTTGTTCGCGCTGCGGCCGTACCCCGCGCTGTGGGCCCTCGCGGCGCTCGCCGTACTGGCCGGGGCGGCGCTCACCGTCCGCACCCGGCCCCGCCGTCCCGGCCCGTACCGGGTGCTCCACCTGGGCTTCGAGGACCCCCGGCGGCCCGGTGCGGGTGGTGGTTCGGTCCGTACGCACGAGGTGAACCGGCGGCTGGCCGCGCGCGGAGTCGAGGTGATCGTCGTCGTCGCCCCGTGGCCCGGTGCCACCGCGACCGTCCGCGACGGCGTCCGGTACGTGCCGCTGCCCGCGCACCTCGGGCCGCTGGCCCGCAGTCGTTTCGCCGCGCAGATCGCGTACTTCGTGGTCGTCGTCACCCGGCTGTCGTGGCTGACGTACCGTCATGACCCGGACGTCGTGGTGGAGGACTTCGCCGCCCCGTTCTCGTCCGTCTGCGTCCCGTACCTGACCCGCAGGCCGGTCGTCGGTCTGGTGCAGTGGCTGTTCGCGGCCGACAAGGCCCGCGAGTTCCACCTGCCGTTCGGCGCCGTCGAACGACGCGGACTCGCCTCCCACACCACGCTGCTCGCGGTCAGCGACGGTCTCGGCGCCGAGCTGCGCGAGCGCAATCCGGCGGCGCGCGTGGAGGTGATCCCCAACGGCGTCGACCCGGCCGCGTTCGACCGGCCCTCCGCCGAGCGCGGTGACCACGTCCTCTACCTCGGCCGTCTGGAGACGACCTCGAAGGGCCTGGATCTGCTCCTGCGCGCCTACGCCCTCGCCGCCCCGCACACCACCGCCGACCTGCACATCGCCGGCGACGGCCCGCACGCCGCCGAAGCCCGCGCCCTGGCCGCCGACCTCGGCATCGCCGACCGCGTCCACTGGCTGGGCCGCGTCGACGGACCCGCCCGCTTCGACCTCCTGGCCTCGGCCCGCCTCGCCTGCGTGCCCAGCCGCCAGGAGACCTTCGGCATGGTCGCCGCCGAGGCCCTGGCCACCGGTACCCCCGTACTGGCCTTCGACATCCCCCGCCTGCGCGACCTGGTCACCGACGACGTGGGCGTACGCGTCCCACCCGGCGACCTCCACGCCTACGCAGACGCCCTGACCGCCCTCACCCGCGACCCGGCCCGCTGCGCGGCGCTTGGCGCGAAGGGGCCACCGACCGTGGCTCACCTGGACTGGGACCGGATCGCCACCGCACAACTCGCGGCCTACCACCGGGCCGCGCCCGGGATCCGGCTCCCGCACAAGGCACCCGTCACCGACGGGTGACCACTCACCGAGAGAAACCGAGAGAAGAGGAAGAAAAGACATGGCATTCCACATCAACCAGGGCAACCCGAACCCGCTGATCCTGGAGCCGGGAGCCAACGCCTCGTTCACTATCGAGGTGTACGTCGACGGCAACCCGGTCGAGCCCGGCGAGATCATCCAGGTCAAGCTCCCCGAGGGCCTGGTCTTCCCCCCGACCGGCGAGATCCGCTTCATAAACCTGGACTCCGGTATCAACCGGCCGCTGCCGATCGAGAGCCGTGACCCCGACGGGCGTCTCGTGCGCTTCAAGGCCGAGGCCATCGGCAACAAGCCGGAGGGCTTCTACTCCGTGAACGTCCTGGCGGCGGCGACCGCCGCCCCGGGCGACCGTACCGTCCCGGACGGCCTCACCATCGGCGCCACCTCGGCGAAGCTCAGCTTCCGCGTGAGCGCGCCGCAACCCGTGGAGCGGCGGGTGTACGGAACGGTCGCGGCCAGCGGGGCCGTCGTCTCCGGCACCGGGTTCACCTCGGTCCGGTCGGCGACCTCGACCTTCACGATCACGTTCGCCAGGCCCTTCACCTCCCCGCCGTCCGTCGTGGCGACCGCGGCGGTGGGCCTTGCCACGCCGATCGTCACGGTCCACAGCGTCTCCACGACCGCTGCCGTGATCTTCACCGCCAACCCGGGCGGCACCTGGAGCCCCCAGCCGTTCCACTTCATCGCCATGGGCCTCGCGGCCCCCACGGCGTAACCGCGTCCCCTTCCACCGGCCCCTCCGCCACCCTGGCGGAGGGGCCCCTTCCCGTTCGTTCCCCCGGATCAGCCCTCCAGGTGCCCCAGCACCGCCCCCATCGCCCGCTCCACGGCCCGCCGCGCCTCCTCCGTATGATCGAGCGTCTCGAACCCGTGGTGGCCGAGCGGCACGTCGACGATCTCGACGGCGGCCGCGCATTTCTCGGCGGCGGCCAGGAACTCCGGGACCGTCGCCGCGATCTCCGGCCGTTCCAGCTCCACCCGTGTGAGGACGAACGGCAGCCGGCCCGCCCGCTGTATCGCCTCGGCGGGCCGGAACCGGTCCGGGACGGTCCCGGGCCAGTTCGGCATCGGCGCGAGGACGGGATAGGTCGCGGCCACGCAGCGCAGCCACGGCGGGGAAGTCGCCAGCCAGTCCGCCGACAGCAGTCCGCCGCCGGAGAAGAACCACAGCGCCACGCGCTCCGCGTCGACGCGCGGGTCGGCCCGGACGAGTTCGACGGCCGCCGCGACGTCCTCGGCGGCGCGCCCGAAGTCGGCCAGGTCGTGCAGCCGGTGGTCGACCGTCACGCCGACCGCTCCCAGGCTCGCCGCGTACCGGCCGTAGCCGGTGAAGGTGGCCGAGTCCCGGGGCGTCGGCCGCACGTCGGCGGGGAACGGGCCGCCGTGGACGAACACCACCGCCGGCCGGGGCCCGTCGGCGTCCGGAAGGTGGAGATCGACCCGCCCCACGCGCTCGCGGGGCCGCTCCGGCACGTCCAGGAGGAACGAACCCCGGCCCGGCCCCTCGTCCACCGACAGCCGGTGCCCCTCGCCCGCGGCGGCCCGTACGAGCACCCCGGCGAGCTCGGCCGGGCACGAGAGCATCGGCCAGTGCCCGGTGGAGAGCTCGAAGAAGCTCGCCCGGGAGTCGGCGAGCGCCCGCATCCGGGGGTCGCCGAGCCGTACGAACGCCTCCACCATCTCGATGCTGGAACCGTTGGCGGTGCACAGCACACCGGTCGTCGGCAGGCCGGAGACCTCCTCCGACAGCCTGAGCGGCTGGGTGAACGTGCCGGCCGGCTGCGGCGCGGCGAGCCGGGTCAGCCGCTCCAGCCCTTCCTGCGGGACGCCGTCGAGGCTGCCCCAGCGTCCCCACTCGTCGAGAACCGGCGCGGGGACCGGCCGGTCGCCTCCGTCCCACCCCGCCAGCAGCTCGTGGACGACCGGGTCGGGCACCCACTTGAGCGGCGCGTCACCGTCCTGCGGCAGACCGGAGTCCAGATAGACGATCCGGGCCACGCGCCCCGGGCGGCGCCCGGCGGCGCCGAGCACCGGGTGGATGCCGTAGCCGTGCCCGACCAGCACCACCTCCGGCGCGTCCACCTGGTCGATCACCCGCGCCACGTCCTCGATGTGCGTCTCCAGGTCCGTCCCCGGCCCGGCCGGGCGGGCCGGGTCGCCCAGGCCGGTGAGCGTCACCGGGTGCGCCTCCGTCCCCGCCGACCTCAGCCCCGCGATCACGTCCTGCCAGATCCAGCCGCCGGTGAATGCCTCGGACACCAGAACGAATGCCGTCATGCGCGTCTCCTCGTACGCCGTCGTCCACGGGCCGGCCGATCGGGCCGCCCGCGCTCGTCGGTACGGTAGGAACTCCACCTGGGGGAGGTTCAACCCGTTGTCCAGCGACGACACATGGAGCATCGGAGAGCTCGCCGAACGCGCGGGCACCACCGTCAAGACCGTCCGTTTCTACTCCGACCGCGGTCTGCTGCCCGAGGCCCGGCGCAGCACCGGCGGCCACCGCCGGTACGGCCCCGAGGCCCTCGACCGGCTCCGGCTGATCCGCTCGCTGCGCACCCTGGACCTGCCGGTCCCGGACGTCGGGCGGGTTCTCGGCGGGGAGGACGCCCCGGACGGCGCTCGGGACGGCGCTCCGAACGGTGTCCTGGACGGCGTCCTGGAGGACGTCATCGCGGAGCGGCTGCGGGAGATCGGCTCGCGGATGGCCGCCCTGCGCTGGCGCGAGGCCGCCCTTCAGCTGCTCCGGGACTGCCCGGCCGGGGAGCGCGCCGAGCGGCTGCTCCTGGTCGGTTCCCTCTCCACCCCGCCCAGCACGGCCCCGCTGGCGCGCTTCTGGCGGGCCTGGATCCCCCCGAGGCTCCCGGCCCGGCTCGCCTCGGCGATCATCGACCAGGC
>NZ_JAILXP010000316.1 GCF_020740895.1 Streptomyces sp. UNOB3_S3
GGGTGGCCGGGGCGGCCGTAGCAGGTGTCCTGCCCGGCGGTGAAGAGCGCCGCGGCGCCCAGCTCCAGCGGGACCAGGAGCGCGGCGATGCGCCCGTAGCCGCGCTCGCGGCCCGCGAGGGCGTAGGCGAGCGCGAAGACGGCGGCGCCGGCCCCGGCGACGGTCGCGAGCGGCAGCGGTTTCCCGGACAGCAGCACATGGGAGGCCGCGGACAGCAGTACGCACAGCGCCGCGAAGAGCGCCGCGCGCACTGCCCGCCACCGTGCCGCTGATATGTCCATGAGGGCCGAGTGTGTCATGCCGCGCGATAAACCTCGACTAAAGGCGACTAAAGGCCCGGAATACGGCCGTTGCGGAAGAGGTCCACGAAGATCTGGTGGTCCGCGCGGGCCCGGGTGCCGTAGGTGTGGGCGAAGTCCACGAGGAGCTCCGCGAAGCCCTCCTCGTCGGCGGCGATCACGGCGTCGATGGCGCGCTCCGTGGAGAACGGCACCAGCGAGTGGCCGCTCTGGTCGTCGGCGGCCGCGTGCATGGCGGCGGTGGCCCGGCCCAGGTCGGCGACGACGGCGGCGATCTCCACCGGGTCGTCGATGTCCGACCAGTCGAGGTCCACGGCGTAGGGCGAGACCTCGGCGACCAGCTGCCCGTGGGCCCGGCCCCCCTCCTGGAGCTCCGTCCAGCCCAGCCACGGGTCGGCGTGCGCCTGGAGCGCCCGCTGCGAGATCACCGTGCGGTGGCCCTCGTGCCGGAAGTAGTCGCGCACGGCCCTGTCGGTGATGTGCCGGGAGACCGCCGGGGTCTGCGCCTGCTTCATGTAGATGACGACGTCGTTCTCCAGGGCGTCGCTGTTGCCCTCCAGGAGGATGTTGTACGAGGGCAGGCCGGCGCTGCCGATGCCGACGCCCCGGCGGCCCACGACGTCCTTGACGCGGTAGGAGTCCGGGCGGGCCAGGCTGGTGTCGGGGAGGGTCTCCAGGTAGCCGTCGAAGGCCGCGAGGATCTTGTAGCGGGTGGCGGCGTCCAGCTCGACGGTGCCGCCGCCGGGGAGGAAGCGCCGGTCGAAGTCGCGTATCTCCGTCATCGTGGCCAGCAGCCCGAAGCGGGTCAGGGAGCGGGCCTCGCGCAGGGCGCCGAGCAGCGGGCCGTCGGCGGTGTCGAGGGTGAAGGGCGGCAGCTCTGTGAAGTCAGGGTTCTTGGCTCCAGTCGCCAGGGCGTGGATCCGCTCGCGGTAGGCGGCGGCGTAGATCCGCACCAGCTCGGAGATATTCCCGTCGCTGAGGGCCTTGGCGTGGCCCAGCAGCGCCACGGAGGCGGCGAAGCGCTTGAGGTCCCAGGTGAAGGGGCCGACGTAGGCCTCGTCGAAGTCGTTGACGTTGAAGACCAGGCGGCCGTTGGCGTCCATGTACGTGCCGAAGTTCTCGGCGTGGAGGTCGCCGTGGATCCACACCCGGCCGGTGCGCTCGTCCAGGTAGGGGCCTGCGTCGCGCTCGTGCGCCAGGTCGGAGTAGAAGAGGCAGGCGGTGCCCCGGTAGAAGGCGAAGGCGGAGGCGGCCATCTTTCGGAACTTCACGCGGAAGGCCGCCGGGTCGGCCGCCAGCAGCTCACCGAAGGCGGTGTCGAAGACGGCGAGGATCTCCTCGCCGCGCGCTGCGGCCCGCTCGTGCTCGGTCGCCATCGCGGGTTCCTCCTGGTGGGGTCATCGGGCGGACACATGTGCTGCCCGTCCGGGGCGTCCGAGGTTACCGGCGTGTGCCCACCGGTGTCGGTGGGGGCCGGTAACCTTCAAAACGGTCCCCGTCCGCCCCGAATCCGCCCGCCGGAGGTCTCCCGCCGTGTCAGCGCCGTCCAAGTCGCCCTTCACGCACCTGCACGTCCACACCCAGTACTCCCTGCTGGACGGTGCCGCGCGGCTCAAGGACATGTTCAATGCCTGCAAGGACATGGGCATGACACACATCGCCATGTCCGACCACGGCAATCTCCACGGCGCCTACGACTTCTTCCATCAGGCGAAGAAGGCCGAGATCACCCCGATCATCGGCATCGAGGCCTATGTCGCGCCCGAGTCCCGGCGCAACAAGCGGCGCATCCAGTGGGGCCAGCCGCACCAGAAGCGCGATGACGTCTCCGGTTCGGGTGGTTACACCCACAAGACGATCTGGGCGGCGAACGCCACCGGCCTCCACAACCTCTTCCGGCTGTCCTCCGACGCCTACGCCGAGGGCTGGCTGACCAAGTGGCCCCGGATGGACAAGGAGACCATCGCCCAGTGGTCCGAGGGCCTGATCGCCTCCACCGGCTGCCCGTCCGGCGAGGTGCAGACCAGGCTGCGGCTCGGCCAGTTCGACGAGGCGGTCCAGGCGGCCAGCGACTACAAGGACATCTTCGGCGAGGGACGCTACTTCCTGGAGCTGATGGACCACGGCATCGAGATCGAGCGCCGCGTCCGCGACGGCCTGCTGGAGATCGGCAAGAAGCTCGGCATCCCGCCCCTGGTCACCAACGACTCCCACTACACCTACGCGCACGAGGCCGAGGCCCACGACGCCCTCCTGTGCATCCAGACCGGCAAGAACCTCTCCGACCCGGACCGCTTCCGCTTCGACGGCTCGGGCTACTACCTGAAGTCCACGGACGAGATGTACGCCATCGACTCCTCGGACGCCTGGCAGGAGGGCTGCGCCAACACCCGGCTGGTCGCCGAGCAGGTCGACACCGAGGGCATGTTCCAGTTCCGGAACCTGATGCCCAAGTTCGACATCCCCGAGGGCTACACCGAGGTCACCTGGTTCCGCGAGGAGACCATGCGCGGGATGCACCGCCGCTTCCCCGGCGGCATCCCCGAGGACCGCATGAAGCAGGTCGAGTACGAGATGGACACGATCATCTCGATGGGCTTCCCGGGCTACTTCCTCGTGGTCGCCGACTTCATCATGTGGGCCAAGAACCAGGGCATCGCGGTCGGCCCCGGCCGAGGCTCCGCGGCCGGCTCGATCGTCGCGTACGCCATGGGCATCACCGACCTCGACCCGATCCCGCACGGCCTGATCTTCGAGCGCTTCCTCAACCCCGAGCGCATCTCCATGCCCGATGTCGACATCGACTTCGACGAGCGCCGGCGCGCCGAGGTGATCCGCTATGTGACCGAGAAGTACGGCGCCGACAAGGTCGCCATGATCGGCACCTACGGCACCATCAAGGCCAAGAACGCCATCAAGGACTCCGCCCGCGTCCTCGGCTACCCGTACGCGATGGGCGACCGCCTCACCAAGGCCATGCCCGCCGACGTCCTCGGCAAGGGCATCCCGCTCTCCGGCATCCTCGACCCGAAGCACCCGCGCTACGGCGAGGCCGGCGAGATCCGCGGGATGTACGAGAACGAGCCGGACGTCAAGAAGGTCATCGACACCGCGCGCGGCGTCGAGGGCCTGGTCCGCCAGATGGGTGTCCACGCGGCCGGTGTGATCATGTCCAGCGAGACGATCACCGACCACGTCCCGGTCTGGGTCCGGCACTCCGACGGTGTGACCATCACCCAGTGGGACTACCCGAGCTGTGAGTCGCTCGGCCTGCTGAAGATGGACTTCCTCGGCCTCCGCAACCTCACGATCATGGACGACGCCGTCAAGATGGTGAAGGCCAACAAGGGGATCGACATCGATCTCCTGGCCCTCCCGCTCGACGACCCCACGACCTTCGAGCTGCTCCAGCGCGGTGACACCCTCGGCGTCTTCCAGTTCGACGGCGGGCCCATGCGGTCCCTGCTGCGGCTGATGAAGCCCGACAACTTCGAAGACATCTCCGCCGTGTCCGCCCTGTACCGGCCGGGCCCGATGGGCATGAACTCGCACACGAACTACGCCCTGCGCAAGAACAAGCAGCAGGAGATCACCCCGATCCACCCGGAGCTGGAGAAGCCCCTCGAGGAGGTCCTGGCCGTCACCTACGGCCTGATCGTCTACCAGGAGCAGGTCCAGAAGGCCGCCCAGATCATCGCCGGCTACTCGCTCGGCGAGGCCGACATCCTCCGCCGCGTCATGGGCAAGAAGAAGCCCGAGGAGCTGGCGAAGAACTTCGTCCTCTTCCAGGAAGGCGCCCGGAAGAAGGGGTACACCGACGAGGCCATCCAGGCCCTGTGGGACGTGCTGGTCCCCTTCGCCGGTTACGCCTTCAACAAGGCCCACTCCGCCGCGTACGGCCTCGTCTCGTACTGGACCGCCTACCTCAAGGCCAACCACCCCGCCGAGTACATGGCCGCGCTCCTCACCTCGGTGCGCGACGACAAGGACAAGTCGGCGATCTACCTCAACGAGTGCCGCCGCATGGGCATCAAGGTGCTCCCGCCGAACGTCAACGAGTCCGAGGCCAACTTCGCCGCCCAGGGCGACGACGTGATCCTCTTCGGCCTCACCGCCGTCCGCAACGTCGGCGCCAACGTCGTCGACTCGATCATCCGCTGCCGCAAGTCCAAGGGGAAGTACACCTCCTTCCCCGACTTCCTCGACAAGGTCGAGGCCGTCGTCTGCAACAAGCGCACCGTCGAATCGCTGATCAAGGCCGGCGCCTTCGACACCATGGGCCACACCCGCAAGGGCCTCACCGCGCACTACGAGCCCATGATCGACAACGTGGTGCAGGTCAAGCGCAAGGAGGCCGAGGGACAGTTCGACCTCTTCGGCGGCATGGGCGACGACAGCGGCGACGACGGCCCCGGCTTCGGGCTGGACGTGGAGTTCTCCGACGTCGAGTGGGAGAAGGCCTATCTGCTCGCGCAGGAGCGCGAGATGCTCGGCCTCTATGTCTCCGACCACCCGCTCTTCGGCATCGAGCACGTCCTCAACGACAAGGCCGACGCCTCGATCTCCCAGCTCACCGGCGGTGAGCACGCCGACGGCGCCATCGTCACCATCGGCGGCATCATCTCCGGCCTCCAGCGCAAGATGACCAAGCAGGGCAACGCCTGGGCCATCGCCACCGTCGAGGACCTGGCCGGCTCCATCGACTGCATGTTCTTCCCCGCCACCTACCAGCTGGTCTCCACCCAGCTCGTCGAGGACGCCGTCGTCTTCGTCAAGGGACGGCTCGACAAGCGCGAGGACATCCCCCGGCTGGTGGCCATGGAGCTGATGGTCCCCGACCTCTCCAACGCCGGCACCAACGCCCCGGTGATCATTTCCATCCCCACGGTCAAGGTCACCCCGCCGCTGGTGGAGCGGCTGGGCCAGGTGCTCAGCCACCACCGGGGCTCGACCGAGGTGCGGATCAAGCTCCAGGGCGCCCGGAAGACGACCGTCCTGCGGCTCGACCGCCATCGGGTGACACCCGATCCGGCACTCTTCGGCGACCTGAAGCAGCTGCTCGGCCCGTCCTGCCTGGCGGGCTGAGCCCGGCACCACCTTGTACGCGCTTGAGGGGCGCGCCCGCCGATGCGGGCGCGCCCCTCAAGCGCGTCGAAGCGCCGGGGTCAGTTATGACCGAAGCGCTTCTGCTTGCTCTTACGGGCGAGATCGCCCGGGGTCACCTGTGTCGCCCGCTGCTCGCTCTGGGCCTCGATCGACGACTTCTGGGCCTGCTGCTGACCGCGCTCCGCCGCGCTGGACTTCTGCTGGCTCCGGTCCTGCTTCTTGTTCTTCGCCATTGCTGCTGTGCCTCCGGATCGGGGTGACGGCCCCCCACGGATCACCCTTGCACGCCCCCACGAAGAGCGCATTTCGGGTCATTACCTTCGGTGACAGGTGTACTTCTCCGCCGCCGCCCGTATCCGCCACGCCGAAGATCCAGTTCGGACTGATAACCCCCGCGCGGTCGGGCAGACTCCTGGCAAGCCGAGGAGACCGGGGCACCGCCGTGCCGGGGCGACCGCACCGTGCGAACTCACCAGCACCGACCAGAACTCAGCCGAAACCGGCCGAAGTCATCTGAACTCACGGAAAGAGGGTGGAACGTGGACCGCTGCGTCGTCCTGGTGGACGCCGGCTATCTGCTGGGCGCCGCCGCGAGCCTGCTGGCGGGGGAGCCCGCCAGGTCGCGCATCACCGTCGACCACGCGACCCTCATCCAGGGGCTGCGCGAGCGCGCCGAGGCCGACACCCAGCGTCCGCTGCTGCGGATCTACTGGTTCGACGGCGCCCCCGACCGGGTGCCCCAGCCCGAGCACCGGCGGCTGCGCGTCATGTCCCGCGTCACGGTCCGGCTGGGCGCGCTGACCCGCAGCGACGGCCGCTGGGCCCAGAAGGGCGTGGACGCGGCCATGCACGCCGAGCTCACCGAGCTCGCCCGCAACCGCGCCTGCTCGGACATCGTGCTCGTCACCGGCGACGGCGATCTGCTGCCCGGCCTGATGTCCGCCAAGGAACACGGCGTCGCCGTCCACCTGTGGGCCGTGCAGGCCGCCGACGGCGACTACAACCAGTCCGAGGACCTCGTCGCCGAGGCAGACGAACGACGCGTCCTGGACCGCAGCTGGATCACCCGCGCGGTACGGCCCAAGGAGCTCACCGGCCCCTGCGCCCCGCCGCCCGCGCCCCGGCCCGAGATCGCGGCGATCCTCTCCGCGCCGCTGCCCGAGACCGCCGCCGCGGCCGCCGCGGCGGCGGCCTCCGGGCACGGCGCGGAGAGCCGCCCGGCCGTCGAGCGCAACGGCACCCGGCCCGCGGCGACGGCCCCGGCAGTCGGCGCCGACGCCCCCGCCGCACGGGGCGTGCCCACCCCGAAGGACCTCGCGGGCCTGGGGCGCGGGGCGGCGGGCACTCAGCAGCCGGCCGGCACCCCGGCGCCGGGCCCCGGCCCGGGCCCGGCCAACGGCCAGTCCGGCGCCGGGGCGACGCCCAACGCGACCCTGCGCTGGTCCTCCGACAAGGGCTGGATCGACCGCCCTGCGGGCGGCGGTCCGGGCGAGTCCCCCGAGACGGCCTCCCTGCCCATGCTCGCCCAGCTCACCAGCGCCGAACAGCGCTGGGCCGACCGCGAGGAGGACATCACCACCGTCGGCGGCGACCCCTTCGAGGTCGGCCAGGTCTTCGCCCGCCGCTGGGCCGAGCGCCTGACCGACTCCGTCCACCTCCAGCACCTCTCCACCGAGTACCCCCGCATCCCCCACCGCATCGACGGCGAGCTCCTGCGCTACGCCGCCCGCTTCGGGCTCCTCGCCCACAAGGACGACCAGATCGACGAGCACGACCGCTACGCGATCCGCGCGGGCTTCTGGCGCGAGATCGACGCCCGGACGGCCGCGGAGCACGCGCAGGCGGGGGACTGACGGGGCATCTCCTCCGCCGCGACGGCGATCAGCGCCACGATCGTGCCCGGAAGCGGGCTCAACCGTGCCCCCGGGCGAGCCGCGGGCGCCGGGGCGCGTACCCTCATAGCTCGTGAGAACGGTCGGGAAACAGGCGGAGCGCGCCGCGGGCGCCACGGTGTGCACCGTGCGGGGGCTCGTCAAGACCTACCCGGCCGCGCGCGGCCGCCGCGGCCGTCCCGGCGCGGAACCCGTCCGGGCCACCGACGGCATCGACCTCGACATCCGGCGCGGTGAGATCTTCGGGCTGCTCGGCCCCAACGGCGCCGGCAAGACCACGCTCGTCCGCCAGCTCACCGGGCTGCTCCGCCCCGACGCGGGCGGCGTCGACCTCCTCGGCCACGACCTCGTCCGCCACCCCGAGCGGGCCGCGCGTCTCATCGGCTACCTCGGCCAGGAGTCGACCGCGCTGGACGAGCTGACCGTGGCCCTGGCCGCCGAGACCACCGGCCGGCTGCGCGGCATGGACCTGCGCACGGCCCGGGCCGAGCGGGACGCCGTCCTCGACGAGCTGGGCCTCGCCCCCCTCGCGGGCCGTCCGCTGAAGAAGCTCTCCGGCGGCCAGCGCCGCCTCGCCTGCTTCGCCGCCGCGCTGGTCGGCGACCGTCCCCTGCTCGTCCTGGACGAGCCGACCACCGGCATGGACCCCGTGGCCCGCCGGGCCGTGTGGGCCGCCGTGGACCGGCGCCGCGCCGAACGCGGCGCCACCGTGCTGCTGGTCACCCACAACGTCATCGAGGCCGAGACCGTGCTGGACCGGGTCGCGGTCCTGGAACACGGGCGGATCATCGCCTGTGACACCCCGGCGGGCCTCAAGGAACTCATCGGCGACGAGGTCCGCGTCGACCTGGTCTGGCGCACCGAGCCGCCGCTGGACGTGCCCGAGGTCGCCGCGCTGCGCGACATCGCCCTGGAGACCGGCCGCCGCTGGTCGCTGCGGCTCGGCCCGGCGGAGGCGCGCGCCGCCGTCGCCGCGGTGACCGGCGGTCCCGCCTTCGCCGCGCTGGACGACTTCACGCTCGCCACGCCGAGCCTGGAGGACGTCTATCTCGCGCTGGGCGGCGGCCGGGCGCAGGGGCTGGTGAAGGTGTGACGAGGTCCGTAGCGAACAGGAGCTGTGCCGCGTGAGTGCCGTATCCGCAGAGGCGGTGTCCGGGAAGGTCCGGGACCGGGGTGGGGACCGGACCTTCCCGGACACCTGTCTCTTCTACAC
>NZ_JAILXP010000317.1 GCF_020740895.1 Streptomyces sp. UNOB3_S3
GTCCACGGCGCCAGGCGACTCCGCAATTGTTAGCGGCGGCGGATCCGGCTGGCAAAGGTGTGACCTACTACGCGACACCCCAAGGAACGAGGTCCAGACCACAACCCAAATGCCCGAAATGCCCCCATAGGCGGGCCGCCACCCCACTACCCCACCTCGTAGGTGACCCAGCTCTCATGGGCGGCCTCACATCCGGCACCCGATTCACCCACCCGACGTGATCGCACGCTCACGCAAGGGGGTACGTAGAGCCGCGACCCCCTGGAGAGAGGACAGGATGTGCCGAGCGACCGTCCGGGGCAGGGCTTGCGGGTGCGGCCGACGCCGTCCTGGTTCACGGCCGGGTTCAGCGTGGGGCTGGGGCTGACGCTGGCCTATACGGTCCTCGAGACCGTCCTGCGCATCAGCGGCATCCTCACCCTTCTCCTCCTCTCCCTCTTCTCTGCGATCAGCATGGAACCCGTGGTCGCCTGGATGACCAGGCGGCGGATCCGCCGGGGCTGGGCGGTCGCCGTCGCCGTTGCCGGGCTGCTGGGGCTGCTGGCGGGGTTCCTCGCGCTGGTGATCCCGCCCGTGACCGAGGAGGCCTCGGCGCTCGTCGACGCGGTGCCGAAGTGGGTGGACCAGCTGCACGACCACCGCTCCTTCCTCGGGCGCCTGGAAACGCGCTACCACCTGCTGGACCGGGCCCGCAAGGAATTCGGCCCCCACCTCGGCACGACGGTGGTGGGCGGGCTGCTGGGCGCCGGGCACCTCGTCGTCAGCGCGGTGACGGGGGCGGGGCTGGTCGTCGTCCTGACCATCTACTTCATGGTCGGGATGGAGCAGCTGAAGCGATTCGCCTACCGCTTCGTCCCGCTCAGCCGCAGGGCGGCCGTGGTGGAGCTGACCGAGGAGATCCTGCTGAGGGTCGGCCGGTACATGCTCGGCAACGTCGTCACGTCCGTCATCGCCGGTCTCGCCACCTTCGCCTGGTGCGCCGGGCTGGATGTGCCCTACCCGGCCGCGCTCGGCGTCTTCGTCGCCCTGATGGACATGATCCCGATCGTGGGGTCGACCATCGGCGGGGTGGTCGTCAGCCTCGTCGCCCTGGCGGTGTCCTTTCCCGTCGCCCTGGGCACCGCGGGCTTCTACATCGCCTTCCGGCTGGCCGAGGACTACCTGATCATGCCCAAGGCGATGAGTTTCGCCGTCAATGTCCACCCCATCGTGACGGTCGTCGCCGTCGTGGTCGGCGGAGCGCTGCTGGGCATCGTCGGGGCGCTCATCGCCATCCCCGTCGCCGTGGGCATCGGCATCGTGCTCGACGACTCGGTCTTTCCCCGCATCGACCGCGCCTGACCGCACCGCCCGGCCATCAGCCACCGGTCGCCGGTCGCCCGTTCGCCCGCCCGGTTCCGCCGGGTGGCGGGCATGGCGGCGGGGGCGGCGGTCCCGGGTGGTGTAAGCAGGAGCCATGCACCTTCGGCGACCACCCGGGACGCCCCGATCGCCGGGGCGGCCGAGCCGGACGCTGGTCGCCGTACCGCTCCTCGTCATCGTGGCCGTCACCGTCGTCGACGTCCTCGCCCCGCCCGAGGTGCACCTCGGCCCCTTCCTCGTCGCCGCCCCCGCCATCACGGCGTCCTTCGCCGGCCCCCGGCTGACCGGGGCCATCGGCGTGATCGCCGTCCTGGCCCAGTCGGTCGTCGCCGTCATCCGCACCAGCCTCACCGACCTCAACCACACCCTCCAGATCAGCGCCCTGATCCTGATCTCGGCGATCGTCACCCTCTTCGCCCACCGCCGCGAGCGGCACGAGAAGGAGATGACGCAGCTCAGATCGGTCGCCGAGGCGACCCAGGGCGTGGTGATGCGGCCGTTGCCCCGGCGGGTCGGCCCGCTGCGCATCGGGTCCGTGTATCTCGCGGCCGAGGCGGAGGCCCGGATCGGCGGCGATCTGTACGCCGTGGCGCGCACGGCGCGGGGCACCCGGCTCGTCATCGGGGACGTGCGCGGCAAGGGCCTGGAGGCCATCGGTGACGCCGCGCTCGTGCTCGGCGCCTTCCGGGCCGCCGCGCACCGGCAGGCCGAGCTGCCGGTGCTGGTCGCCGACCTCGAAGGCGCGCTCTCCTCCGGGCTGAGCGACCCGGGCGTGGCGCGCGAGGAGCGGCCGCACCGGGAGGAGGCGTTCGTCACCGCGGCCGTGCTGGACGTGCCCGACGCCGATCCGGTCCTGCGCATGGTCAGCTGCGGACATCCCCCTCCCCTGCTGCTGCGCGACAGCCGGGTCATCGCGCTGGAGGTGGAGCAGCCCGGGCTGCCGCTGGGGCTCATCGAGTTCTCCCGCACCGGCTTCGCCGTGGAGTCCTTCGCCTTCGGGCCCGGCGATCTCGTCCTGCTGTACACGGACGGCGTCGTCGAGGCGCGTGACGCCACCGGCCGGTTCTATCCGCTGGCCGAGCGCCTGGCGTCCTGGCCGGGCGGCAAGCCCGAGGCGCTCCTGCGGTACCTGTGCGAGGACCTGCTCGCCCACTCCGGGGGCTCACTCGGCGACGACGCCGCCCTGGTCGCCGTCCAGCGCCTGACGACCGACGGTACGGCCGCCGCGGGCTCCCCGGCGGCGTGATCGCCCGGGATCGTCGTACGGCCGGAGGCGACGCGACGAGGCCTGAGGCGACGCGCCCCTAACCCCGCATACGGTGTGCCATGTCCTCCCAGAAGCCGTGGAGTTCGGGAGCGCCCATACCGACCCAGTCCGGTGTCCTGCGGTGGGTCAGCCTCGGTAGGCGGCGGAGGCGTCCGGGCAGCAGGGCCTGCTGCTGGCGGCAGAAGGGCTCGCGGATCTCCGCGCGGGACCGGGTCCCCCGGGGTGGGTAGGGGCAGAACTGGAACGGGCAGTTGGCCAGGCAGGTGCTGCCCGGTACCGGCGGGCCCGAGGTGCCGGCCTTGAGTTCCGGGCACAGTGCCCTGCGATCGGTGGTGATGCAGGGGGGCAGCGGCATGGCCGGCTGCTGGGAGCGGTTCAGCCGGTCCTCGACCTCGTCCGGCTGCCCGTCGCGCTCGATGAGGTTGAGCATGACCAGCACATCGGCGACGAGGCACTGGGCCCGCGCGTCGAGGGTGCTCCAGCCGACCGAGGGCGGGATCCACAGGTGGTGCTTGCGGTAGGACTGTGACCCTCCGGCCCGGGAGCCGATGGTGTCGGCGACGCCCTTCTCGTCGATCCAGAGGTAGCGTTCCGGCCGCCTGGTCTCCAGGGCGAGGGCCACCAGGTCGCCCGTCTCCGCGACGAACGGGTGCAGGGGAAGCCGGGCCGCTCTCCGCCCAGTGGGCTTGCCGGCCGCCGCCGCGTGGTCCGTGCCGGCCATGGCCAGCCAGCGTCGTACGGTCTGCACGGCCGTCGTGGGGCGGGTGCCGTCGGGGGACGACGTACCGGGGGCGGCACGGCCCCCGTCCCGGCGCGGATCGCGGAAGGCGTTCCCCCGGTGGCGGGCGGCGCTGTCGGGGAGCTCCCAGAGGCACAGTGCCTGGAGCAGGCTGAGCTGTGCGTACCAGCACCGGGTCCGGCGGAGCATGGTCTCCGCCTGCCGGATGAGGTCCTTCCGCCCACCGGGATCGGTGTACAGGTGGCGTTTGCGGCGGTTGGCCGCGTATTTGAAGCCCTGGGCCAGCGCGCACTCCATCGACATCGGCAGATCAGGGACGCCTCGGGTGTACGCCGGGTCGAGGTGCCGCAGCCACACGTTCAGGCGGTTGCGGGCTTCTTCGCGCAGGTCCTCGCTCACGGAGCCGAGCAGCATGGGAAGCATCCAGCAGCGCATGACGAACTCTCGCCACCACTTCTCCCGTTGCTTGCGGTAGTTCTCGAGGATGTCCCGTCGCTCGCGGTTCAGTTCGTCGTCCCGGCCGTCCTCGGGGGAGCCCCGCGGGGACGCCGTCGTGGCCGAGGCGTTCTGCATCCTGCCTGCCCATTTGTCGAGCCGCTCCCTCTTCTCGGCCCTGAACTCCTCGATCTTCGCTTCGTACTCCTCGAGCGGGTCCCGGTTGATGTCCCCGATCCACTTGCGGATCACGCCGAACGCCAGATCGCCGCCGTTCCCGCATTCCTGCGCGACCGCGAGGCGGATGGAGTATGAGGTCTCGGCGACACCCAGTTCCAGCATCTGGAGATACAGCGGTGTGGTGTTGATGGTCCGGCCGGCCGTGCGCAGGGCCGCTCCCAGTTGTTTGACCGCGCGGAGTTTCGCCTCGTCGAGGGTCCGTCTGCCCCCTTTGACGCTGTGCCAGTCGTCCTTGAGAGCGGAGACGATCTCACTCAGCAACTCGGGCTGCTGCCGGACACATTCGATCTCCAGGGCGGCGGCGTAGAGGTCCAGCGCCTTGGGGTCGTCCCGCCGGTCCGCGGCCTGGAGCAGCCGCCGGGTCAGGGACCGGCCGGTCAGCGGGGCCCGCCGCCACCATTGCCGGAGGTCCTCCTTGGCCGCGGCCACCACGCCGGGTGCCGGAGGCCCCGCGTCGGCCGCGCGCCGGCGGGAGAGCATCACCAGGGCGATGAGCAGCTCACGGCCGGGGCCGGGCGGCTGCAGCGCCCTTTCGACGAGCGCGTGTGCGGTGCCCTCCCCGAGGTGGTGGAGCATCCGGTGGCCGAAGTACGCCTGGAGGATGCTGTGGGGGAAACGGACCTTCTTCTCGAACCCCTCGACCAGGTCGAGGGCGTCCGCGTTGGCGACGCAACGGGCCAGTGCGGCGTGGCATTCGTCGACGGTCCCTTCGCACAGCCGCCGGCGTTCCCTGGTGCTGAGCCTGGCGCACAGTCCGTCCCAGATCTGCCGGCGGTGCCACTCGGTCAGGGCGTCGCCGCGTCGTCCGTGCGGGTCCGGGCCGGGTCTCATGGCCCAGACGTGCTCGGCCTCGACCGCCAGCGACTGTGTCCGGGTGGGGTGGAGACGCGCGCCCAGCAGGTCTTCGGTACGGACTTCCAGCTTGTCCTGGAGCAGTCCCACGCACGCCAGCGCCGAGACCACTTCGAGTGTGTCGCGACGGTCCTGTTCGCCCAGGACCACCCCGCTCCGCAGCCTGCCCCGCAGCAGCGCGTCGGCCCAGGTCTCCAGCAGCCACAGCCGGAGGGCGGAGCGGTCGCGGCTGCGGGTGTCGAGGCGTCGGCTGCCGGGTCGCGGCCGGTCGTGGTCGAGCGCGTCGTGCCTGTTCAGCTCCCGTGCGATCTGCAGGTAGATCGGCGACTCGGTCACCTCGGCCGTCTCGACGATCCAGTCGAGACGGCGCTCGTCCGCCTCCGGGGCGTCGGCCTCGACGAACTCGAGTGCCGCCTCCTCGCTCAGGGGTTCCAGTTCGATGATCGCGGCACGGGTCCCTTCCAGCGGGGTGTGCGGCCGGGTGGCGATGACCAGGGGGAGCTTCTCGTCGTCGGCCCGTTCGATGGCCCGGCGGATGATGTTGTCCCGGTCGTCCTGGAACTTCTCGCCCAGGATGGCTTCCTCCAGCCCGTCGGCGATGACGACCGGTTTGTCGTCCGCGAGCAGCTGCTGCCACACCCGTTCGGTTTTGGTGCGGGCGAGGATGCCCTGGGGGGCTTCCTCGCAGAAGCGGCGCTTGGCCATCTTCTCGAAGTTGAGGTCCGACTGGTCGGCGGCGTCCCGCAGCCGGATGGGCACGGGTACGGCGCCCTGCCGGGCCAGCAGCCCGGTGAGCTGTACCAGCACCGCGGTCTTCCCCGTGCCCACCCCGCCGACCAGCAGATACGGTCTGCGCGTGGCGCGGTCCCGCAGCCGCTGGGCGATGACCTGGGCGATCTCCTGCCGTCCGACGACCTCCGCGGTATCGGGCCCGGCGGTGAGGACCAGGTCCTGGGGGTTCTTGCGGGCCTTCGCGAGGTAGCGGCGTTTGGTCCAGCGGTACCACCAGAACAGGAAGACGGCGGTGACGAGTCCGGCGACGAGGAACGGGCCGACGAAGCGCATGAGCGCGTTGAAGCCCGCGTCGCCCTTCTGCCACTTCTCGAAGTCGGTCGTCGTGTGGCGGACGAGGATGAGGATCGCCTCGGTGGTCCAGACGACGACCACGAGCGCGGCGAGCAGGCAGAGGACGCGGATGAGATTGGTGTAGGAGCCCCAATGGCGCCATTTCCGGGGCCGGGTGGTGCCGCGCCGTGCCTCCCAACGGATCGTCAGCCGGTGCAGGAGGGAGAGGCCGGTCCATCTGCCGCGTGCCGCGGCCCGCCGCAGATGGAGGCTCGCCATGGGGGCGCTGCGCGGCCGTCGTTTGCCGGGCGGGCGCCGGATCACCTTCGTCATCGCCCTCCCTTCCTCCGAGACGCGCTCGGTACAGGAACGGGCGGCGTGTACGCCAACTGGTCGGTTCCCCGCGTACTTCCATCGAACCACGCGACCGACCGCGCGCAACCCGGTCGGCGTCTCCGTACGGTGGCGGCGACCCGTACCGATCGGAGCGCCGAGCAGCAGATGAGCACCCACCCCGCCGTCCCCCCTCGGGCCGTCTCGCGACAGCAGTTCGACACGCTCTTCGACGCGGTCCGCGCGTGGGGACGCTGGGAAGCGGCGCCCGACCGGGGGGCCTGGAACCGGGTGACCGACGAGCATGTGCGGCGGGCCGCGTCCCTGGTGCGGTCCGGGACCGTGGTGCCGATGGGGCGGCCGTGGGACACGGCGTCCGGGCCGGACAACGCCAGGCCCGCGCTGCACTACATGTCCGACCTCGGCGACGTCGAGGCCCCCGAGCCCGCCACCCACAAGGATTTCCTCGGCGCCGACTACCACGGCAAGAGCGTCAGTCATCTGGACGCGCTGTCGCATGTGGCCTACCGGGGGCGGCTCTACGACGGCGGTGCCGCCCGGGAGCTCGTCGGCGCGGGAGGCGCCCGGTTCGGCGGTGTCCCGGCGCTCGGTCCCCTGGTGACGAGGGGCGTCCTGCTGGATCTGCCCGCCGTCCGGGGACGCGCCTGGCTGGAGCCCGGGGAGGCCGTGGACGCGGCGGACCTCACCGCGGCCGAGGCGGCGCTCGGCGCGCGGTTCGGCGAGGGCGACGCGGTGCTGGTGCGCGTCGGCCGGTACCGCCGGCGCGCGGAGCTCGGTCCCTGGGACGCTGGCGCGGCCTGCGCGGGTCTCCACGTGGACGCCGTGCCCCTGCTGGCCGAGCGCGGCATCGCGCTGCTCGGCGGCGACGGCGACAGCGACGTACGGCCGTCGCCGGTGGAGGGTGTGCACTCCCCCGTGCACGCCCTCGCCATCGCCGCGATGGGGGTGCCGCTGCTGGACAACCTCGATCTGGAGGAGCTCGCGGCGGCCTGCGCGGCGGCGGGGCGGTATACGTTCCTGCTGGTGGTGGCGCCCCTGAACATCCCGGGCGGGACGGGCTCGCCCGTCAACCCGGTCGCGGTGCTCTGACACCCCGGTTCGGGGGGCGGCCACCCCGGTTCGGGGGGACGGCGGTCTACGGAACGTGGCGGCCGCCCACCTCTCCGTACCCGGATCCGCTGTCTGGACAAAGTTCTAAAATGGAACATCAGTGCACCGATGAGGGCGGTGATCCGGATGGGGCTCGTGGCGGACGACATCGGCCCCGTGCTCGCCCGGGACCAGTTCCTCCGCGGCGAGTCGGTCGAGGCGGCCGTGCGCGGCCCGATCCTGAACTCCTGGCAGCGTTCCGTGTCCCTGGGGCTCTCCCCGGACGGCTGCGAGCTCCCCTTCGTCCAGGACCTGGACCTCGACGGGCGGCTCGTCCGCGCGGCCGGGCCCGTCCTGGACCGGCTGCGGGAGCGGTTCGCGGGACGGAGCGTGAACGTGTCCCTGGCCGACGGGCGCGGGGCCGTGCTGCAACGCCGCTTCGGCCAGGACTCGATGGCCGCCCGGCTGCCCGCGATCCAGACCGTGCCGGGCTTCGTGTTCAACGAGAAGTTCGCGGGGACCAACGGCATCGGCCTGGCCCTGGCCGAGCGGCGGCTGATCCACGTCTACGGCGCCGAGCACTTCGCCGAACGCTCCCAGGCCAACGCGTGCTCCGCGATGCCCGTCCGGGACCCGCTCAGCGGGCGCATCGAGGGGGTGCTGTGCCTGGGCTATCCGCACACCGACGTGGACGTGGCCCTGGACATCGTCATGAGCAAGGCGGCGGGGGCCATCGAGCAGCGGCTGCTGGAGCAGAGTTCGGCGCGTGAACGCTCCCTGCTCCAGGCGTACCTCGACATCCGGCGCCGGTTGCCGGCCGCCGACGGCCTGCCGCTCCGGCCGGTCACGAGCGGGCTGGACTGGCGCGACCGGATGATCCTGGAGGAACGGGCCACCGAGCTGATCTCCGCCGCCCAGCGGGCCGCCGTCGAGGTGGCCCTGCCCAGCGGCCGGCGGGTCACCCTGGTGAGCCGTCCGGTGACGAGCGCCTCCGGTGTGGAGGGGGTCGTCGTCGAGGCGGTCGTGCCCACAGCGGACATGCGCCTCGCCGTCCCCACCGGGATCACCCCGCCCACCGAGGT
>NZ_JAILXP010000318.1 GCF_020740895.1 Streptomyces sp. UNOB3_S3
GGGGGGATCGCCCCGACGGCCGGGGGCGTCGAGGGCGGCTCGGGGACGACCATGTCGCCCCGGAAGCTCGGTACGGCCTCCAGCAGGCTGGTCAGCGAGTCACGGTCGCGCTCCTTGGGCGCGTCCTCCGCCGGCGCGTCGCCGGAGGCTGCCTCCGCGTCCGGGCCGGCGGACTGCGGCCGGTCCCGGTCGAGGGAACGGTCCAGCGGCCGGTCGCGCGGCAGCCGGGCGATGCGCGGCACGAACGGGAAGGTCGGCTCGGGCGTGTCGTCGGTCTCGCCGATGAGCGCCCGCGCCTCGTCGTCCAGCGCCTGAACGATCCGGCGCGGCGGATCGTAGGTCCAGCTGGCCGCGCGCGGCTCTCCGGCGGCGCGGTAGACCAGCAGGACCTCCCACGTGCCGTCGTCGCGGCGCCAGGAGTCCCACTGGGCGGTGTCCTTCTCGGCGCCGCGCAGCAACAGGCGCTCCGCGACGGTCTCGCCGAGCGGCGGGCCGCTGTTCTCGCCGGGGCGGCGCACGGGTGTCTTGCGGGCCCGCTCCGCCATGAAGGCGCGCTCCGCGAGCACGGGGCCCTCGAAGCGCCGCACGCGCTCCACGGGGATGCCCGCCAGCTGGGCGACCTCCTCCGCCGAGGCACCGGCCCGGATGCGGGCCTGGATGTCGCGGGGCCGGAGGTGGCTCTCCACCTCGATCTCGATCTGGCCGAGGCGTGCGCGGTCGTTGCGCACGGCGGCACGGAGCCGCTCGTCGATGGGAAGCGTGTACTCCGTGCTGTCCGCAGACTTGAGCACCAGCCGTGTGCCGTCGTTGGAGACTGCCACGACACGCAGTTCGGGCATGGGGACCTCCCGGGTGGTGCCTGCCGACGTCACCTGCGTCGCTGCTTCCGCTAGTCGAGTGTGGCCTGCCCGGGTAGCAGCCTGCCACAACATTGCCGAGTTGACGGGGCGAGAGCCGCCCGGGCCCCTCCCGACGGGTCCGGTGGTTTCCGGGCAGCCGAACGGGATATTGGGGCCAGGGCTCGCCACAGTACTCCATTCGGGCCACCGGGCGTGGATCGGCGCGCCAGCGAAGTTCACCTGCGGCAAGGGAGTTGGAATGCGCCCCTTGGGGAGGTCGTGTCCGGCCCTGGTTCCCGCGGGTGGCGAGGTTCACATAATCGCCCGATTCGGAACTGTTCGTTAGGCTCGAATGTCTCTTCTGGCTGCAAGAGGGTCCGAAAGAACCAATAGAGGCTGGAGATGGACGACAAAGCCGAAAGCGAGGCAAAAGACAAGGGCAAGCGCCTGGAGCTGAGCGTCGCGCAGGTGGCCGGTAGTGCGCTGGCGGCGGTCGTGGCGGCCATGCTCGCGGGCAAACTCGGTGTATACGGCACGGTGATTGGCGCCGGTGTCGTCAGCGTGGTGGCCACGACGGGTGGCACAGTCTTCCAGCACCTGTTCAAACGTACGGGTGAGCAGATACGCGAGGCGGCGACCCAGCCGGAGCCCCGGCTCCGCCAGGTGCCGGTCCGTGACGCGTCCCGCGCCGTGGACCGGGCGCGCTCGGCCGACGCCGCGACGACCGTGCTCCCCGCCGCCGGCCCGGCGCGGGACGGCGGGCCCGACCCGGCGCGCACTCAGCTGCTGGGACAGGTCGACGCGACGGGCCTGCCGCCGGGAACCGAGGACCGTACGCAACTGCTGCACCAGGTGTCACATCCCGGTGCGAACCCGGCGCAATCAGAGGCGTACGCCGGTGCGCGCACCGGCGCGCATGACGACGCGTACATCCACGGCTACTCCGAGGATTTCTCGCAGGGCACGACCCACGGCACCCGGCTGCGCGGCTGGAAGCGCCCGCTGCTGGCGGCCGCCGCCGTCTTCGCCCTGGCCATGGGCACGGTGACGGTGGTGGAGCTGCTCTCCGGCGCCAGCGCGGACGGGGACAAGGGCGGGACGACCGTCAGCCGGATCTTCCAGCCGGGCAGGAGCGAGAAGAAGGACGACCCGGCTCCGCAGCAGGAACCGGACCCCGGCCGCTCGCACGGCGGGAGCGAGGTGGACACCGGCGACGGCGGTCCGACCCCCTCGCCGGACGCGTCGAAGCAGGGCGGCGGTACGGGCGGCAAGCCGACCCCGGACCCCACGCCGACCCCGTCCTCCGGTGGCGGCACGCCGAAGCCGACCCCGACGCCGGACTCCGGCTCGTCGCCGGACGCGGGCAAGGGCGGGACCGACGGCAAGGGCGGCACCGGTGGCCAGGGCTCCGGAGGCACCGGCGGCCAGTCGCCCTCGCCGCAGCCGCCGGGCCAGAACGCGGCGGCGGGCACGAGCGCCGGTTCCGGTACGGGCACGACCTCGTAGGACGAGGCGGCACGAGCCGACCACGACGACGCGGACGCCACGGGCGCCGGGCGGCGGACCTCCCACCAGGGGGCCGCGCCCGGCGCCCGTGCCGTCATTCGCCCAGGACCCGCCGCAGATAGGCGTTGCCGAAGACGCGGTGCGGGTCCAGCCGGTCCCGCACCGCCGTGAACTCCGCGAAGCGCGGATAGGCGTCCGCCAGATACCCGGCGTCACGGCCGTGGAGCTTCCCCCAGTGCGGCCGTCCCCCATGGGCCGTCATGATCTGCTCGACGGCCGAGAAATACGCCTGGTGCGGGGTGCCCCTGTACATGTGTACGGCGATATAGGCCGTATCCCGGCCCGAAGCGGTGGACAGCGGGATGTCGTCCGCCGGGGCCGTCCGCACCTCGACGGGGAAGCTCACCCGCAGCCGCCGGCGCTCGATCACCGCGCGCAGCTCCCGCAGGGCCGTCATCGCCGCCTCGCGCGGCAGCGCGTACTCCATCTCCAGGAAGCGCACCCGGCGGGGGCTGGTGAAGACCTTGTAGGGGATGTCGGTGTACGTGCGCGGGGACAGCGCCCGGGCGCTGAGCCGGGCGATCCCGGGGACGGTGCCGGGGACGGCCCGGCCCAGCGCGCAGGCGGCGCCGAACACGCCGTTCGACAGCAGCTCGTCCTGCGTCCAGGCGGCGGCCCGGCCGAGCAGGGCCGCCGGGCCCGCGCTGCGGTTGTTCCGCTTGGTGGAACAGCGGTCGGTGTGCGGGAACCAGTAGAACTCGAAGTGCTCGTTCTCCGCGACGAGCGCGTCGAAGCCGGCCGTCACCGCGCCGAAGGACATCGGCTCCTCGCGCGCGGTGAGCAGGAACTCCGGTTCGGTCCGGAAGGTGATCGCGGTGATCACGCCCAGCGCGCCGAGGCCCACCCGCGCCGCGGCGAACACCTCCGGGTTCTCCCGCGCCGAGCAGGTCAGCACCGAACCGTCGGCGGTGACCAGCTCCAGCCCGGCGATCTGGGCGGCGATCGCGGCCGAGTCGCGGCCGGTGCCATGGGTGCCGGTACTGACGGCCCCGGAGACCGTCTGCTCCATGATGTCGCCCATGTTCGTCAGGGACAGGCCCCGGGCGGAGAGCTCCTGATTGAGGCGACGGATCGTCATGCCCGCGCCGACCGTCACGGTTCCGGCGTCCCGGTCGACCGAGCGGATGCCGTCCAGGCCCTCCGGGCGTATCAGCAGACCGTCGGTGGCGGCCGCGGCGGTGAAGGAGTGGCCGCTGCCGACCGCCTTCACCTTCAGGCCGTCGGCGGCGGCCCGTCCGATCGCCCCGGCCAGTTCCCCCGCCGTCCGCGGGGTCACCGTGCGCGCCGGCCGGGCGGTGACGTTCCCCGCCCAGTTGCGCCATACGTCTACGTCGTCGTTACGTACCTCGTCGTCACGCCTGGTGCCGTTGCTCAGCCAGGCGCTGCTCGTCCTTGCCGTCGCCCCCATGGGCGCGCACCCCCACCCGCTCCGGCGCCGACCGCAGCCGGCGGTATCCGAGGAACGCGCCGACGGCCGCGAGCAGTCCCGCCGCGCCGGGCACCGCGTACCCCGCCCGGGCCCCGGCCGCGTCCACCACCCAGCCGGCGGCCGACGAGCCGAGCGCCACGCCGACCGCGAGCCCCGTGCTCGTCCAGGTCATGCCCTCGGTCAGCTTCGCGCGCGGTACGTGCTGCTCGACGAGGGCCATCGTGGTCACCATCGTCGGCGCGATGGCCAGGCCCGCGACAAAGAGCGCCACGGCCAGGAACGGCAGGTTCCCGACCAGTTGGAGGGGGATCATACTCACGGCCATCGCACACACGCCCAGCATCCAGCGGCGGGCGGCGTCGCCCCGCAGGTGGAGCAGGCCGAAGACCACACCGGCGATGCCGGAGCCCAGCGCGTACACCGCGAGCACCAGGCTGGAGGCGGCCTTGTGGCCCTGGTCCTCGGCGAAGGCCACGGTGACGACCTCGATGGAGCCGAACAGGGCGCCGGTGGCCACGAAGACCGCCACCAGTACTTGGAGTCCCCGCGAACCCAGCGCGGAGCCCGCCGACTGGTCCGTCCGGGGGTGCGGCTTCGGCTCGGTGGCCCGCTGCGCGGTCAGCCACACGACGCCGATGGCCAGGAAACAGGCCGCCAGCAGCGGGCCCGCCTCGGGGAACCAGCTCGTGGACAGGCCGATCGACAGGATCGGCCCGACGATGAACACCACCTCGTCGATGACGGACTCGGCCGAGTACGCCGTGTGCAGCTCGCGCCGCGAGCCGTGGAACAGCGCCGCCCACCGGGCCCGCACCATCGACCCCACGCTCGGCACGCAGCCGGCGCCCGCCGCGAAGACGAACAGCGTCCACTCGGGCCACCTCTGCTGCGCGCTCACCAGCAGCCCGGCGACGGCCGTCAGCGCGATGGCCGTCGCCGGGCGGAGTATGCGCCGCTGCCCGTGCCGGTCGACCAGCCGCGAGACCTGCGGTCCCAGGACGGCGGCGGAGAGCGCCAGGGCCGCCGAGACGGCGCCCGCCAGCCCGTACCGGCCGGTCAGCTGGGAGATCATCGTGACGACGCCGATGCCGAGCATCGACAGGGGGAGCCTGCCGATCAGGCCCGCCGCGGCGAAGCCCTTGGTGCCGGGTGCGTTGAATATCGCGCGGTAGGGACTGGACAAGGACGGCTCCCGGGGAGGTCGGCACTGGGGACGGGGCGAGGGTGCCGTAAGGGACGTAGGTGGTCGATACAGCTTACGTCCGTACGTTCGTGCGACGCACCGCCATTTCCCGGCTGTCAGTGGCGGGTGGCAGGATCGGAGGCATGTCGGATCAGCCATCCCACGCCCCCTATGACGCCCTCCTGTTGCTCTCCTTCGGCGGGCCCGAGGGACCGGACGACGTCGTCCCGTTCCTGGAGAACGTCACCCGTGGCCGGGGCATCCCCCGCGAGCGGCTCAAGGAGGTCGGGCAGCACTACTTCCTCTTCGGCGGCGTCAGCCCGATCAACGACCAGAACCGCGCCCTGCTGCGCGCCCTGCGAGAGGACTTCGCGGCGCGGGGCGTCGACCTCCCGGTCTACTGGGGCAACCGCAACTGGACGCCGTACCTGACCGACACGCTGCGCCGGATCGTGGCCGACGGCCACCGCCGGGTGCTCACCCTGACCACCAGCGCCTACGCCTCCTACTCCGGCTGCCGGCAGTACCGGGAGAACCTGGCCGACGCGCTGGCCACGCTGGAGGCCGAGGGTCTGCCCCTGCCGCGCGTCGACAAGCTGCGGCACTACTTCAACCACCCCGGCTTCGTCACCCCGATGGCCGAGGCGACGCTGGCCGCGCTCGGCCGGCTGCCCGAGGAGGCCCGGGCCGGCGCCCACCTGGCCTTCACCACGCACTCCATCCCCACGGCCGCCGCCGACACCTCCGGCCCGGCCGGGGGCCACGGCGACGGCGGCGCCTACGTCGCCGAACACCTCGACGTGGCCCGGCTCGTCGCGGAGGCGGTGCGCGAGAAGACCGGCGTCGAGGACCGCCCCTGGCGCCTCGTCTACCAGTCGCGCAGCGGCGCCCCGCACATCCCCTGGCTCGAACCCGACATCTGCGACCACCTGGAGGCCGTGCGTGACGAGGGCGCCCCGGCCGTCGTCATGGTGCCCATCGGTTTCGTGTCGGACCACATGGAGGTCAAGTACGACCTCGACACCGAGGCCGCCGCCAAGGCCGCCGAGCTGGGCCTGCCCGTGGCCCGGGCCGCCACCGTCGGCGCCGACCCCCGCTTCGCCGCCGCCGTGCGCGAGCTGGTGCTGGAGCGCGCCGCCACCGAGCGGGGCGAGCGGCCCGAGCGCTGCGCGCTGGGCTCGCTCGGGCCCTCCCACGACCTCTGCCCCGTCGGCTGCTGCCCGGCGCGGGCCCCGCGCCCGGCCGCCGCCGGCGTCGACAGCCCGTACGCGTAAGGAGCCGCTGGACCGTGACCGACGCCCTCGATACCCCTGATGCCTCCGATACCCCTGATGCCCTCAAGGACGAACTCCTGGCCGTGGCCCTGGAGGCCGCCGACCGGGCCGGCGCGCTGCTGCGCGACGGCCGGCCCGCCGACCTCGGCGTGGCCGCCACCAAGACCAGCCCCATCGACGTCGTGACCGAGATGGACATCGCCGCCGAGAAGCTGATCACCGGCTTCCTCGCGGAGCGCCGCCCGCACGACGGGCTGCTGGGGGAGGAGGGCGCCAGCACCGAGGGCACCAGCGGGGTGCGCTGGGTGATCGACCCCATCGACGGCACGGTCAACTATCTGTACGGGCTGCCGTCCTGGGCCGTGTCGATAGCCGCCGAGATCGACGGCGAGGCGGTCGTGGGCGTCGTCGCGGCGCCGATGCGCGGCGAGACGTACCGCGCCGTGCGCGGACGGGGCGCCTTCGAGGGGGAGCGACGGCTGCGCTGCCGCCCCGCGCCCGTCTTCGCGCAGGCCCTCATCGGCACGGGCTTCGGCTATCTGACGGCCCGGCGCGCCGCCCAGGCGGAGGTGGTGCGCGCGCTCCTGCCGGAGGTGCGGGACATCCGGCGCGGCGGGTCGGCGGCGATCGACCTGTGCGACGTGGCCTGCGGCCGGCTCGACGGCTACTACGAGCGGGGGCTCAACCCCTGGGACCACGCGGCGGGCGCCCTCATCGCCCATGAGTCCGGCGCCCTGACGGGCGGCCGCCCCGGCGCCCCCGCCTCGGGCGAGCTGACGATCGCGGCCGCGCCCGGCCTCTTCGAGCCGCTCCAGGCACGGCTGGAGGCACTGGGAGCCTGGCACGACTAGCCCGCGGGCGGCCTCCCGGGACACCCCGGCCCCCACCCACGCGCAGGCGCCCCCGGCACGGAACGAAAACCGTGCCGGGGGCGCTCCGCGCTGTGCGGATCAGACTTGTACGCCGTGCTCCGCCGCCAGGCGGTGGAGCTCGTCGAGCTCCGCCTGTTCGACGTCGGCGAGGTAGTCGTCGCCCGTGCGACGGGCGTGGTCGAGGTCGGACCGGGTCATCTCTATGCGCTGCAGAATGCCAGCGGTGAACGCGTCCATGGTGCTGCGCCCCCTCGTCGTGGGTTGGCGGCACGGGGGTGTGCCACGGCGAAAACGATCACTGCGTGGTGTGTACCCGCGTACGCGTAGGCGTACGGAGAAGCGTGATCGCGGGTGTGCAGACGTCTTCCCCACCCCCGTCCGGGCGGAAACCTGCGGCCGCCGAAGAATCCGGAATCCATCCGGAACTCCTCCCTGGTCGGCCGCCGGGCACCCCTTACAGCCGGTTTACCGACATCCGAGGCAGGATGGAGGAACCCAACAGGGACATCACGCCTGCCCACACGGGCCAAGAGGAAGGACAAGCGCCGTGCGCGTACTCGTCGTCGAGGACGAGCAGCTGCTCGCAGACGCCGTCGCCACCGGACTGCGCCGGGAGGCCATGGCCGTCGACGTCGTGTACGACGGAGCCGCCGCCCTGGAGCGCATCGCCGTCAACGACTACGACGTCGTCGTGCTCGACCGCGACCTGCCGCTCGTCCACGGCGACGACGTCTGCCGCAAGGTCGTCGAGCTCGGCATCCCCACCCGGGTCCTGATGCTGACCGCCTCCGGCGACGTCAGCGACCGGGTGGCCGGCCTGGAGCTCGGCGCCGACGACTACCTTCCCAAGCCCTTCGCGTTCAGCGAGCTCACCGCGCGCGTCCGGGCGCTGGGCCGGCGGACGACCGTGGCCCTGCCGCCCGTGCTGGAGCGGGCCGGCATCAAGCTGGACCCCAACCGCCGTGAGGTGTTCCGCGACGGCCGCGAGGTGCAGCTGGCGCCCAAGGAGTTCGCGGTGCTGGAGGTGCTCATGCGCAGCGAGGGGGCCGTGGTCTCGGCCGAGCAGCTGCTGGAGAAGGCCTGGGACGAGAACACCGACCCGTTCACCAATGTGGTCCGGGTGACCGTGATGACCCTGCGCCGCAAGCTCGGCGAGCCCCCGGTGATCGTCACCGTCCCGGGCTCGGGATACCGGATCTGATCCGCGATGTCCCAGACACCCACCACCCCCTGTCTCTTA
>NZ_JAILXP010000319.1 GCF_020740895.1 Streptomyces sp. UNOB3_S3
GGGCCGCTGGGAGGGGGCGGGCTGGTGGTCGCTGGTGGCCTTCGGCGCGGCCTCCGTGGCCGACGTCGCCGTGCCGATGCGCTGCGCCCCCTCGGTGGAGAGCCCGTGCGAGGCCGTCAACCCCTGGCACACGACCACCAGCGCGCTGGTGCACCTGGCGCTGTTCGCCTCGATGGCCCTGCTGGTGACCGCGGCGGCGCTCGGCGCCCCCCGGCGCCCCGCCGTCCGCCGCTGGGGCCCGTGGGTGCTGGGCACCGCCATGACGACGGCGCTGGCCACGGTGGGGCCGCTGTTCGGGCGGCCGGGCTGGCACGGGGTGCCCCAGCGGGCGCATCTGCTGCTCGTCGGCGTGTGGTTCGTCCTGCTCGCCGTGGCCCTGCGGGCGGAGGCCCGGCGGCCGCGCGCGGCCGCGGCACGGGTGCCCGACCCGCCGGACCCCCGGGACGGCGCCGCTCAGCCCGTCAGCCCGTACACGTGCAGCGCGCCGGAGAACGACGGCAGGTAGACCCGGCCGTTGGCCACGGTCGGCGGGACGAACTTGGCGAACTTGCCGACGTCGTCCCGGGCGGCGTTCATCCTGCTGTGCCACACCTCGTCGGTGAGGTCGTGGGCCCGGTAGGCCCGCAGGACGCCGTCCACCACGGCCTGGTTGGCGTTCTCCCGCCAGGGGTGGGACGCCCACACCAGGCCCGACTCCGGGTCCCGGCCGGCGGCGGAGACGGACAGCATCCCGCCGGGCATGCCGGGGGAGCCGCCCGGCACGCCCGTGGGGGCGGTGGTGGTGCTCGTCGACACCGGGGACGGGTCCAGGCGTCCGCCGGAGAAGCGGTAGGCGCGCAGGAAGGCGTTCTCCGGCCACACATAGAACCAGGGGCCGCCGGGGAGGTCCCACCGGACCGGGCCGCCGTGGATGTGGTGGCTGTTCGCGTCGGGTGTCACCACATAGAAGCTCTGCGGGATCTGGCTGTCGGAGCCGGCGTGGAAGTGCCCCATGGCGTCCGCGTCGAGCAGATAGAACTTGCCCTCCTTGCCCCCGCCCAGCAGCAGCCGGGTGCCCGGGATCAGCAGCGGCCCGGCCGAGCCGAGGTCGGCGTCGGCGGCGTCCAGCTCGGCGTTGTTGAACGGTGAGAACCAGTCGGCGAGCGTCAGGTCCGGACGGAGCTTGACGACGCTGTCGCCGAGCTCCGAGCCGTCGGGGCGGAAGCCGCCGTTGCCGGTCATGAAGTACAGGCACCCCGCCTCGTCCACCGCGAGGCCCTGCCCGGCCATCCAGATGCCGCCCAGCCCGGTGCCGGGCGTGGTGATGTACACCCCCGTCCGGCGCAGCGTGGTCGCGTCGAAGCCGAACACCCAGCCGTGGTACGGGCTGCGGTCGCCGTAGGCGGCGAAGGCGGCGTACACCGTGCCGTTCGCCAGGGTGAGCGCCGAGCGCTGGATCTGCCGCTTGCTGGTGAACGTCAGCCGCCCGCCCACGCTGCCGTCGCCCGTCCCCGGCACGGTGGCCTCGACGCGCACGGGGCCGCCGAGGACCGGCTGCCCGGTGCGGGTGTCGAGGGCGTGGAGGGTGTGGTGGTGGCCGTCCGCCTCCTTGGTGAAGGCCAGCACGTAGATCACCTGGCGGGCGGCGTCGATGACGGGGGTGCTCACCACGCCCACCTCGACCGCGATGTCCTTGTAGTGCGACGGGCCGATCTCCGGGTCGGGCAGCGGGCAGGACGGGCCGAGGGAGGTGCGCCACAGCGGGGCCGGGGCGGTGGGGTCGACGGCGTCGAAGGCGTAGACGCTGTTGTGCATCGTCGCCACGTAGACCACGTCGCGCGGGCCCGGGCCCGGCAGCTCCACCCCGGGGAGGACCAGCGGCTGGGCGTAGACATGGCCGTCGACCGCGCGGCTGAAGAGCCGGCCGAAGGAGGCGGGGGTGACATTGCCCGGACGGAGGGTCGTCTCGCACGCGTTGAGGCCGCTGCGCCGGTTGTCGTTGTGCTGTGTGGTGACCGCCACCCGGCCGTGGGGTGCCTCCGGACCGTGCGGTGTCTGCGGCATGACGCGCTCCCCGTCCCCAGCGGATCCGGATTCCAGGGTGGGTGGCGGCGACACCCGGTCACAATCACCGGAACGGGTGAAAGTGCGCTGATATCGCTTTTTCGAGGACTTCCGTTTTTGAAGACTCTGTTTTTGAGGACTTCTGTTTGCGCGTCACCGGCACGGGTACCCGGCGCCGGTGATGAAGAGAAACCAGCCGAGCGTCGTCGTGGTGACCGGGGCGAGCGGCGGCGTGGGCCGGGCCACCGCCCGGGCCTTCGCCGAGCGCGGCGCGAGCGTGGCGCTGCTCGCCCGTGGCCGCAAGGGGCTGGACGCCGCGGCGGACGAGGTCCTGCGGGCCGGCGGCGCCGCGCTGCCGCTGTCCGTGGACATGGCCGACCACCGGGCCGTCACCGAGGCCGCCGACCGGATCGAGGAGATCTTCGGCCCGGTCGACGTCTGGGTCAACAACGCCTTCGCCGGGGTCTTCGCGCCGTTCGTCGAGATCGAGCCGGACGAGTTCCGGCGCGTCACCGAGGTCACCTATCTGGGCTATGTGTACGGCACCCACGCCGCGCTGTCCCGGATGCTCCCGCGCGACCACGGCACCATCGTCCAGGTCGGCTCGGCGCTGGCCTACCGGGGCATCCCGCTCCAGTCCGCCTACTGCGGCGCCAAGCACGCCGTCCAGGGCTGGAACGAGTCCCTGCGCTGCGAACTCCTCCACCAGGGCAGCAAGGTCCGCACCACCATGGTCCAGCTGCCTGCCCTGAACACCCCGCAGTTCGGCTGGGTGCTCAACCGCATGCCCCACCGCCCCCGGCCCGTGCCGCCCGTCTACGAGCCCGAGCTCGCCGCCCGCGCCATCCTGTTCGCCGCCGCCCACCCGCGCCGCCGCGAGTACTGGGTGGGCGCGAGCACCGTCGCGACCCTCCTCGCCAACGCCGTCGCCCCCGGCCTGCTCGACCGCTACCTCGCCCGTACCGCCTACGACAGGCAGCAGACGCCCGATCCGCCGCCGCCGCTCCCCGAGGTCAACCTGTGGCACCCCGTCGACGGCGACGGCGGCCACGACCACGGCGCCCACGGCGACTTCGGTATGGGCGCCCGCTCGCACGGCCCGCAGCTGTGGCTCTCCGAGCACCGGGGCGCCCTGGCGGCCGGAGCGGCGCTGGCCGCCGCCGCGTTCGCCGCGACCCGTATGCGGGCGGACCATGGGTGGCATGAGCGCTGACGCTGACACGGAACCGACCGAATCGCGGCGCAGGACCGTGCGCGCCCGGCACGCGGAGGCACTGGACCTCTTCACCGACCGGGTGCGCGCCGTCCGCCCCGACCAGTGGGCGGCGCCCACCCCGTGCACCGAATGGACCGTCCGCGACCTGGTCAACCACCTCACCGTCGAACAGCTGTGGGTGCCGCCCCTGCTGGACGGCGCGGGCATCGCGGACGTGGGCGACGCCTTCGACGGCGACCGGCTGGGCGACGACCCCGTCGCCGCCTGGGAACGCGCGGCCGGGGCCGCCCGCGAGGCGTTCGGCGCCCGCGGCGCCCTCACCCGGACGGTGGAGCTCTCCTACGGGCGCGTCGCCGCCCACGCGTACTGCGCCCAGATGATCGCCGACCTGGTCGTCCACGCGTGGGACCTCTCCCGGGCCATCGGCGCGGACGAACACCCCTCCAAGGCCCTGGTGGACTTCACCCGCCACGAGGTCGAGCCCTACGCCGGCGCGCTCTCCGGCTCGGGCCTGTTCGCCCCGGCGACCGAACCGCCGCCGGGCGCGGACTCCTGGCAGCGGCTGCTGGCGCAGCTGGGGCGGCGGCCCTGAGCCACGGCGCACCGGCCCGCCTCCTCGTGACCGTGCGGGATGGGTAACCTCGGCACTGTGTGACACCTGGTGCACGGGGAGCGAGGAGGGGGCGGTGTGAGCGGGATAGTCGTCTATCTGCCGCAGGGGAGCGGCAGCCGGCCGGCGGGCGGGAGCGGTGACGCCGACGGGGAGCCGAGCGGCGACGCGGTGACGTTACGGCTCGGCCCGGGGGAGATGGCGCGCTTCGGGCGGGGCTCCGCGACGACCCCCGTCGAGCTCCGCCTCGCCGACGAGGCGATCTCCCGGCTGGCGGGGGAGATCAGGGTGACCGACGACCACTGGCAGCTCAGCAATCACAGCGCGACCCAGAGCTATCTGGTGGAGAACCCGGAAGGGGCGGGGGAGTACCTGAGGGTGCCGCCGAGACGGGCCGGGGCGCCCATCCCCTTCGAGTTCTCCAGGGTCGTGCTGCCCACCCGCGGCGGCGCCACGGTCGCCTTCCAGGTGTTCGCGCCCGACCACGTCTACCTGGACCCGGACGGTGTGGGCGGCCCCTGGGAGAGCCGCACGGTCACCGCGTACTCCCTGGACGAGACCGCCACCTACTTCCTGGTGCTGGTCGCGCTCTGCGAACCGCGGCTGCGCGACGAGTCCCCCGTGGCGGTGCCGACCACCCCGCAGATCGTCGAGCGGCTGCGGGGGCACACCGCCTGCGGCCGGCTGACGGCACGGGCCGTCAGCTCGCACATCGACTACCTCGCCGGGGAGAAGATGCGGATCGCCGTGCCGGCCGGGGGGGAATCCGGCCGGGGAGCCCGCCGCAACGGCAAGCGGGAGGCGATCGTCGGCCTCGCGCTGCGCTTCGGGCTCGTACGCGAGGAGCACCTCGCGCTGCTGCCGCCCCGGACCGGAGGAGGGCCCGGTGCGCGGTCCGGCCGACACCTCGGGGAGTGACCGCGTGGAACCGCTCCCGCCCGGCCACCGCGTCGGCGACTGGGAGGTCACCGCGCCGATCGGGACCGGCGGCTGGGCCACCGTCTACGCCGGACGACCGGCCGGCCGGGGCGACGACACCGACGGCACGGACAGTACCGACGACACCGTCGCCCTGAAGATCCTGCCCACCGAGGGGCTCGCACCGCGCCAGGCCCGCAAGGTCGCGGAGACGGCCCGGCGCGAGGCCGAACTCGGGCGCCGGGCCGGCCACCCCCGGCTGATCCGCCTGCTGGACTCCGTCGTGCTCAGCGAGCCGGGCCACCCGTTCCTCGACGGCGCGATCGTGCTCGTCATGGAGCGGGCCGCGCGCAGCCTGCGGGACGCGCTCGACACCGGGGTGACCGAGGCCGAGGGCGGCCGGATCCTCGCCGAGATATGCGAGGGCCTCGCGCACCTCCACGCCACCGGCTGGGTGCACGGCGACCTCAAACCGGACAACGTCCTGCTCATGGCGGACGGTTCGGTCCGGCTCTCGGACTTCGGGCTCGCGACGGAACTGACCGGCGCTCAGGGCACCCACGGTTACGCGCCCCCGATGGGCACCTTCGACTACCTGCCGCCCGAGCGCTGGAAGGCCCCGCTCGGCGAGCACGGAGTGCGGGTCCGGCCCAGCGCCGACATCTGGGCCCTGGGCATCATCGTCCACCAGGTGTTCGCCTCCGGGGCCTCGCCGTTCCCCGGCGCCACACCGGTCTCGCGCGCCGCCTCGACGCAGGAGTACGCCGAGGGGCGGGCACCGCTGCGCATGGACAACGCGGTGCCCCCGTTCTGGCGCGCCCTGGCCGCCGACTGTCTGGCCCCGACGCACTCCGCCCGCGCCGTCCACACGGCGGAGAGCCTGCTGGCACGCGTCACCGCTCGGCAGGCCGCCCAGCCGGAGCCCTCGCCGCCCACGGGACGCCGCCGCCGGCGCCGTGCCACACGCGCCGCCGTCGTGGCCGCCGCGGTGTGCGGCGTCGTGGCGGCGGGCTGGTCGTACGCCGGGCGTGACACCGGATCCGCGCCGCCCGCCGACCCGGGCGGGGCCACCGCCGCCGGCCGGATCCGGGTGTTCAACGCCGAGCGGGCCTGCCAGGACCGCCGGGACCGGAACGCGGAGTGCAGCCTCGGCCTGGCGATCGACCCCCTGCGGCCCTACACCATCGACAACGTCGTTCCGGTACGGGTGTGGCACGGTGACGCCCTCGCCGTCGACTGTCAGTTGTCCGGCGGCGTGCCCATCGTCGACGAGACGGGCACATGGTCGGCCCAGTGGTTCCGCGTCCGCCTCCCACGGGGCTCCGCACGGCCCACCGCCTGGCTGCCCGCCGTGCGCACCAAGGACCGCCCCACGATTCCCGGGTGCCCACGCCCCACGCCCGTGCGGTGAGGTGGCCGGCGGGGCACCCACCTTCCTATCGGTGACCGCCGGGCGCCGTCACTCCGGATCGTTCCGGGTGCCGTGCCCCGGCGTACCGCCGCTACCTTGCGGGCCGCGGCCGTGACCGCACTGACGACTCATCACCGGTACCGACCAGGAGGTCGCGTTGAACGAGCACCGCCCGACCCGCAGGAATCTGCTGAAGGCCGTCGGCGGCCTCTCCGCCGCGGTGACGCTCGGCGCCGGAGGCGTCCTCGCGTCCGCGCCGGCGGCCCACGCGGCCGGTGACGGCTTCGGGCTGCGCGTCGCGGAACGCGGCGAGAACGACCCCCGTATGTGGTACTACCGGTTCGAGACCGCGGAGATCGGCTGGAAGCCCGCCGTCAACGTCCTGCTGCCCGACGACTACCACACCAGCGGGCGCACCTACCCCGTCCTCTACATGCTCCACGGCGGCGGGGGCGACTTCATCGAGTTCGACCGCGCGGGCATCCGTGAGCTGACCGCCGGCAAGCCGATCATCGTCGTGATGCCCGACGGCGGGAAGACGGGCTGGTACTCCAACCCGGTCCGCTCCAACGTCGGCCCCCGCAACTGGGAGAACTTCCACATCAACCAGCTGATCCCCTGGATCGACGCCAACTTCCGGACGTACGCCGAGTACGACGGCCGCGCCATCGGCGGATTCTCCATGGGCGGCTTCGGCGCGCTGAAGTACACGGCCAAGTACTACGGCCACTTCGCCTCGGTGAGCTCCTACTCCGGCCCGGCCAGCCTGCGCCGTGACGGCGGCCTGGTCGTCCACTGGGCGAACCTGACGTCCGCCCTGGACCTGGGTGGCGCCACCGTCTACGGCACCCCGTGGGACCAGAACCGGGTCAGCATGGACAACCCGGTCGAGCACATCGAGAGCTACCGGAACAAGCGGATCTTCATGGTCGCCGGCACGGCCCCCAAGACCGCGTTCGACTGGCTCAACGAGCCCGAGGTCCTGGCCGGCCAGCGGGAGTTCCGCGGCCTCCTCGACCGGGCCGGCATCCCGTACGAGGCGCACGAGGACGGCGGCGGCCACTTCTTCCGCAGGGACTTCTTCCGCGGCGACATCGACGGCATCATCGGCCGCCTCCGCAAGGCGTAGGCGGCGGCAGGACGGGCAGGGCCGCCGCCCCCCCAACGGCCCTGTCCGTGGCCTCGTTCCACACGTTCCGCTCATGCCGCTCATTCGGCTCATTCCACGAGTTGAGGCAGCACCTTCGTCCGGTAGAAGTCGAAGAAGCCCCGCTGAAGGGGGCCGATCTGCGAGACGTGCACCCGGTCGAACCCGGCGTCGGCGTACGCGCGCAGCGCCCCCGCATGGGCGTCGGCGTCGTCGCCGCAGGTCACCGCGGCGGCCACCCGGTCGCGCGTCACCAGCTCGGCGGCCTGCGCGAAATGGGCGGGCGTGGGCAGCACCTGGTTGAGCTCGCCCGGCAACCGCTCCACGGCCCACAGCCGGTGCGCGGTGTCCAGCGCCGCCTCCCGGTCCGGGCCCCAGCACACCTTCGTCCCGCCCTGCACCGGTTTCTGGCCGCCGCCCGCCCGCCGGAAACGGGCCACCGCGTCCGGGTCCGGGACCATCGTCACCAGCCCGTCGCCGATGCGCCCGGCCACCTCCGTGGCCGCCGGCCCGAACGCCGACACGTCGATGGGCACCGGTTCCTCGGGCAGCGTGTACAGGCGGGCGTTCTCGACGGTGTAGTGCTTGCCGTGGTGGCTGACCTGGCCGCCCCCGAACAGCAGCCGCATCACCTGAACGGCCTCCTCCAGCATCTCCAGCCGCACCGACGCCGGCGGCCACGGATCGCCCAGGATGTGCTCGTTCAAGGCCTCCCCGCTGCCCACCCCGAGCCGGAACCGCCCCTGGAGCATCACCGAGCTCGTGGCCGCCGCCTGCGCCGTCACCACGGGGTTCAGCCGCGTCGTCGGGCAGGTCACGGCGGTCTCCACCGGCAGCGACGTGGCCTCGGACACCGCGCCGATGACCGACCACACCAGGGGGCTGTGCCCCTGCTCGTCGGTCCAGGGGTGGAAGTGGTCGGAGATCCACAGCGAGGTGAAGCCCGCCTGCTCCGCCATCCGGGCCTGCTCGACCAGGTCCTTGGGGGAGTGCTCCTCGCAGGACAGGAAGTACCCGTACTCGGTCACCGCGGTCGGGTATCCCCACCCC
>NZ_JAILXP010000032.1 GCF_020740895.1 Streptomyces sp. UNOB3_S3
GGTGTGGGCGGCGGGGCAGCGGAGGGCGGGTTCCCGGAGTGTCCAGGATCTGGCGGGGGCTCATGGGGCGGCTACCAGGTCGGCGCGGGTAAGCTGTTCGAGCGGGGAGTCGACATCGGCTGTGGCCCGGTCGTGGGTCACGGGACGGGTCCGGGTCAGCTGATCGGCGATCTGTCCGGGAGTGAAGCCGTCGAGCAGCGCCTGGAGGACGGTCGCCCCGGTCGCGTTCAACTTCCCGTACCGGCCGGTCCGTTCCTCGAGCAGGACCATCCCGTTCTCGGTGGTGCAGCAGGTGACGTCAGGGCGCAGCCGGCTCAATGGGGCACTCCTTCGCCCTGCAGCACCACGCCAGGGACGGCCACGACCTCGGGCACACGGCCACCTCCCGCAACAGGATGCAGCGCGTCCGCGTGACGCGGAGAAGGTCACCGGCTTCCACCCGTGAGCCCCGGCCCGACGCCGGACTCGACGCCGGAGCGGGGCTTACGCGTTTCTCAGCCGACCGTGTCGAACAGCAGCTTCGCGGCCACCGCCGCCCCATCGGTACGGATCATGCCGGCCACGGTGGCCGCCCGTGCGCGGGTCTCCGGGGTCAGGGCCGTCTTGAGCGCGGCCGACAGGGACTCGAAGGTCGGGGTCGGACCGTCGTGCGCCGCGCCGATGCCCAGCTCGGCCACCCGGGCGGCCCAGTACGGCTGGTCGGCCATCTGCGGGACCACCACCTGGGGCGCACCGGCCCGGGCGGCCGTCGTCGTGGTGCCCGCGCCGCCGTGATGCACGACGGCGGCCACCCGGCCGAACAGCGCCTGCTGGTTGACCTCGCCGACCACGAAGCAGTCGTCCCCTTCATCGGTCGGCACCAGGCCGGCCCAGCCGCGGGAGAGGAGTACGCGGCGGCCCTGGGCGCGGACCGCCTCGATGACCGCCCGGGCGGCGTCCTGCGCGTCGCGCACCGGCATGCTGCCGAAACCCACGAACACCGGTGCCGTGCCGGCGTCCAGGAACGCCTCCAGATCGGCGGGGAGCGGGCGTTCGTCCGGACGGATCCACGCGCCGGTCTGCACCACGTCGAGGTCCGCCGGCCGCACCCACGGGGCCAGGGCCGGGTCCGCCGCCAGCCACGGACGGTCGGTGAAGACGTGGTCGCGGACGTCGTCCACCGGGGGCAGGCCGACCGATGCCCGGTGAGTGTTGATCCCCTCACCGAACAGCTCGTTCAGGACCTCCGCGTTCAGGTCCCACAGCACCTGGTTGTCGGTCACGTCCGCCGGGAGCGGCCGGCCCGGCCAGGCGAGCGGCGGGTGGTGCGGCGACGGCAGGTAGTTCGGGAAGAAGGCCACGAACGCATAGGGAATGCCCAGCTTGTCGGCCACCGACCGCGCGGCGGCCGCGGCCGGTAGCAGGCCGGTCGCCACCACCACGTCGCATCCCTCTGCCACTGCGGCGACCTGCTCGTACGTCTCGGCCACCATCCGGGCCGCGCGCTGGGGCAGGGTCTCCGTCGGCTGTGGCTTCGCCCCGGTCACCGCCTTGGCCGCCATCTCGCGCAGCGGCCGGCCGAGCGGCACCAGCGGAAAGCCGAAGCCGTCCAGCAGCTCCGCGAAGTCCGGCGGCGCGCACACTCGTACCTCCGCGCCGAGTTCCCGCAACCGCGTCGCGAGCCCCACCATCGGTTCGACGTCCCCACGCGACCCGTACGCCAACAACAACACACGCATTCCGCGACCCCCATGGCCTCGTCTTCTGGCTTCGATGGGCGATTCTGCGCCACGACCGGGGCCTTGCCGCAAGCCCCCCGGTGCGTTATATGTTGATCATGGAAAGGGGTGGGTGCTCCTCCTTTCGTCTTACGCGTTTCCGCGGCGGTTCAGCAGCACGGAGCCGTGTCAACGACTCCGTCCGGGCCGGTGGCGCCTGGGCCGGGCAGGGGCTCGAGCCCTGGCTGACGGCGTCACCATTCAGGGCGTGTTGGGGGCGCTCGGCGCGTCTTGCACGTCCTGAGTGGTGCCTGTGCCCCCGTGCACGGGCATATCGTCGGCGGGCCGGGCGGGCCCGACCATGGCCGGTATTCGACGGGGCCACCGCGTCCCGCACCGGACAGAAGGGGTCTGCCATGCGTGCGCTGAAGACCAGGAGAACCGCACTTGCCTCAGCAGCAGCGCCGCTGCTGCTCGCGGCGGCCTTCCCTCCGGCAGGGCCGGCAACCGCCGCCCGCGCTGTCACAGTCGACGTCCTCTGCAAGGGTCAGGAACAGGACACCTTCACCCTGTCCTGTCTGACACCGTTCTTCACCGGCCCGACCACCCTGACGTTCCACTGGAACAACGGCAGGTCCAGGGCGACGGCGGCCTCGTGGTGCTCGGCTCCGGCAGCGGGCCGCAGAGTGATGGCGGTGATCAGGACGGTCTCGGCTCGACGGCGAGGTGGGCCTTGAACCCGTCCTGCTGGTGGCTTCGGGTCGTATGCACGTGCCGGGCATCGGGGTGAACAGTGGAGACCATCCGGTCGTAGACGGTGCGGCGGGCGATGCGCCACCGCCCGTCGGTGCCGTCGGAGCCGTCGGCGGGCTCGACGTCCTGCCCAGCCACCAGGGCCAGGATGCCCACGGCATCGGCCGCCCGGGGACCTCGCGGATGACGTGGCCGACTGCGGCGGTCGGCTGGGGGACCGTGTCCTGGGTGGCCACCGCGTCCTCCAACACCGCCGAGTCCAGCGCCCGCCGATGCCTTCCCCTGAGGACACCGGTGACGGCCACCACCTCGCGCACCGCGTCGAAGATCCGGTCCGGCTCCCGGGAGCGGGCCAGGCGGCGCCGGAAGTACGCCAGCGGGGAAGGATCGAATGCCCGGTCGTTCAGCCCCAGCCCGCACGCGGCTGTCCACCGTAGATCGCACCGCAGGTGCACGACGGTCTCGACGGCCGACAGCCCGTGCAGGGTCTGCAGTACCACCGCACAGGCCAGCCCTACCCGTACCCCCGGCCCCGAGCCGACTCCGCGTCCCGCCGGCATCCAAGGGGACTCCGTCTGCGCGCATCACCTGCAAACGGAGTCAGGTGCCATTACGCACGGTCCGGGTGGAACCAATCGGACCAGCCCTGCCCCAGGCGCTCTCGGACCTTCATCCAATCCTGGCCATCGGTCCCGGTCACGAGGAGAAAGGTGGCCAGGCCGCCATCGCGGGTGCGGGTGTCATCCACCTTGACCCCGCTCTTCACGACACCTCCCAACGACACCCAGCCACCCCACCGGCCACCGCTGGTCCAACGCGTCCATACCGCCTGGTCGGACGCGACCAGGAACTGTTCCTTCTCCCCACCCGGAAGCGCGTGACCGGTCACCCCGTACTCACAGATGTAGACCGCACCACCCTCCCCCTGACACTGACGCGCCTGGGCCGGAGCAGCAGACACCGCAAGTCCCGCCACAACAGCGGCCATGACGACCGCGGCCTTGATCCTCTTCATACTGAAAACTGTTCCTTCACTCATGCGCCGACGGCCTGCCGTGAAGGGGGTCCCGGCAGGCCATCCGCACTGCAACCAGCTGCAACCCCGGATTCTCCAGTCCGCCACTGACGTTCTGCTGACGTTTCGCTCACGCCCCGGGGCCCAAGATCAGACGGCAGGCGACTGGCCGCACCACCGTCCTGCTGCCGCCGGGCGGCCGGCACCATCAGCGCAAGGCATGGTTCACCGCGAAACAGTGCACCATCTGCCCGCTCAGGTCACCGTGCACCACGGCCAAAGGCGGCCGTGTCGTCACCTGGCGCTCGCACCACCACCTGCAGGAAGCCGCCCGGCAGCAAGCCGCCGGGACGAGTAACGCGTCGGGTCAGCCCGTGACAGTACTGGCCGAGTGCTTCGCCCGCCGCAGGCGATCATCTGAAAGGTCGGATGCGTGGTCTGCGGCCCACTGTGCCAGTGTGCGGCCCGGCCTGCCCAGGACTCGTTCGACATCGGGAAGAAGCTCGGGCGGCTCTTCCGCGTACTCGGCCTGATAACCCAGGAGGTATTCGGCGATGTCCCACGGCATCCCGGCCGTGATGTACGCGGCGCGGGCCTGGCCGTACGTCAGCGGCTCGAAGTTCAGCGGCCTGCCCAGGCCCTGGGCGATCGCCGCGGCCTGCTCCCGCTGGGTGAGCCGCTGTGGCCCGCTCAGCGAGTACGCGTGCCCGGCGTGGCCGTCCGACAGAAGCGCGGCTGCGGCCACTTCGGCGATGTCCGCCTCGTGGACGGGGACACCGAGTGCGTCGGGGAAGGCGCTGCGCACCGTGCTCTCCGCGCGGATCGACGCGCCCCACATGTCCAGCTTGTTACTGGCGAACTCGCCCGGCCGGATGTGCGTCCATTCCAGACCCGAGGCTTCGATGACCTCCTCGACGTCGCGCAGCATTTCGTAGCTGCCGGGCCGCCGAACGGTGACGGCGAGGCCGGAGAGGTCGACGATGCGCCTGGCCCCCGCGCCCGCGGCGAGCTTCATGAACGCGCGGGCCTGTTGTGTCGCGCGTTCCGGGTCGAGCGCTCCGGACAGGTAATAGACGCCGTCCACACCGTCGAGTGCCGTCGCGGCTCCTGTGAGTTCGGTGAGGCTGCCCGGCACCACCTCGGCGGCGTCGGGGAGGCGGGCTTCTTCCGGGTTCCTGGTCAGGGCCCGCACTCGCTGTCCGGCCGCGAGCAGCCGGTCGACCAGGACGCGGCCGACCCTGCCCGTCGCGCCCGTTACGAGAATGGTCATGGGTTCCCCCTCGTGGTTGGTGCCGGATTCGTCGGTGGGCTGCCGACGATAAGCCCACTCGGCTCTTGCGCGCATATGAGCTCATGTCTCATTTGGCGGATCGGCGGGGTGCCCCGTCACGGGTGCGTACGCTCACGGGAATGGAGGCACTCGCTCAGCGCCTGGTCCCCGACGAGATGTGGGCGGCGGCTCGTCCGCTCCTGCCAGCCCCGCCGCCGCGGCCCCAGGGCGGTGGCAGGGCGGCGGCTGACGCGCGCGGGGTCATGGTCGCCGTCGTCTACGTGATCACCAGCGGTTGTGCGTGGCAGCAGTTGCCCTCCTCGTTCGGGGTCAGCGTGCCTACGGCCCACCGCTGGTTCACCCGCTGGAGCGGTGCGAATCTGTGGCAGAACCTGAGCGAGTCGACGTCCGATATCCCGGCGCTCGCCGCCTGGACCAGGACGATCCACGAGTGTGCGGCACACCGCTTCCACCGCTGAGAAACTCACCAAACGAGACAGGGCACCCCCGGCCCGGCTTTAAATGGGTTGGGCCGAGCGGTCCCCGCTGGTACCGTCTGGGCAGCCGTGAGAGAACGCGAGGAGGTGAGACCCATGAAGGCTGTATCCGTGTGGGTGCTCCCCCTTTTCGTCACGGTGGGCGATTGACGTAGGTGTCGCCTGGGAGCGCCTCGGACAAGGCACTCCTGAGAGGCAACACCAATGAACTTTGCGCATTCCATTTCGGGCGCGGGCGACCACGCGGTTGCCGTCACGCGGGTTTCGGACACGCGGTGGCGCGCCGTGGAGGACGACCGGGTGGTCGGCAGCGGCGACGCTTCGCGCCGGCCCGACGGGCGGCTCTTCATCAGCATCGACGCATGGCACGAGGCGGCCTTCGACCGCGTGGCCGACGCGATGCTGGCGGACCTGCCGACGCCGCTGTACACCGTCGTCGACGAAGCCGATCACGACTCGAGGTCCGCCTGGGAGCGGGCCGGCTTCGCCGCCGCGCGCCGCGAGTGGGGCTATCTCGTGCCCACCGAGCCGCGGGTCACCGGGCTCGGCTCGCCGCGGCCCCCGTCAGGTGTGACGATCGTCCCCGCCGGTGAGGCGGAGGAGGGTCCGCTGCGCGCCCTGGACCGCGTCATCCGCGACGAGGTCGAGGCCACCGTCGGCTGGCGGACGATGCCGGCCGAGGTGCTGCCACGCCCGGCGGGGACCACCGTGGTCGACCCGTCGAAGTACACGGTGGCGCGGCACTTCGACCAGTACGTGGGACTGGTCCGGGTGGCGCCGGTGACCCGGCAGCCACGGATCGGGCTGATCGCCGTCCGGGCCGACAGGCACCGTCGCGGCATCGCCCGGGCGCTGCTGGCCCACGCGCTGGGCTCACTGCACCGCTCCGGGACCGCTTCGGCATGGGCCGAGGTGAACGAGTCCAACGCGGCGGCCACCGCCCTGTTCGAGAGCATCGGCGCCCGGCGCGCGGCCGGCACCCTGGAGCTCGTCCGTCGCTGACGCGCCGCCACACCACAACCGCGGCTGGCGCGCACCGCATTCGTTTCCTGCCGAATACACCGTCACAGAACGGGAGAGTCGAGAGACCATGACAAAAACAGCAAAGGGCATAGAAGTCGAAGGCACCGTCATCGAGTGCCTGCGCAACGCCACCTTCAAGGTGGAACTCCAGAACGGGCACACCGTGCTCGCCCACATCAGCGGGAAGATCCGGAAGAACTACATCAAGATCCTCCCGTACGACCGGGTGCTCGTGGAACTCAGCCCCTACGACCTCACCCGCGGCCGGATCCGCTACCGGTACAGGGCCTGACGGAAAGGAACCGGCCGGGCCTGGCGACGTTCACGCATACGGGCGCCGGGCCGGCCGACGCCGTGATCCTCACTGTCGTTCGGACAGTGGTTCCTCGCGCATCGCGAGCGCCAGCACGAAGGCGACCGCCATGAAGGGGACGGTCCACTCGAAGACGGTGTGGAAAGCCGAGGCGCTCTCCGCCGCTCCAGGACGCGGGGAGTGGAGTCCGGCGGTGAGGATCGCGCCGAAGAGGGCGGTGCCGAAGGCGCCGCCGAGCGTGCGGCAGAAGTTCAGTACCGCGGTGGCGGAGCCCACGTCCTCGTACGCGACCGTGTTCTGGCCCGCCAGCAGGGCGACCTGGATGAAGAGGCCGAGCCCCACTCCGGTGACCGTCAGCGGGACGACCAGCCACAGGGCCGTCGTGTGCGGCCCTGCACGGCTGACGACCGCCATCGCGCCGCCGGCCAGCACCGCGCCCGTCACCGGGTAGAGCTTGTAACGTCCCGTCCTCGCGATCACCGGCCCTGACAGGGCCGCGGCCGCCACCATGCCGAGCAGCATGGGGATGACGAACAGGCCTGCCCCGAAGGCCGACTTGTGCTGCACCATCTGCAGGAACGTCGGAACATAGAGCATGGCCGCGAACAGCACCATCCCGGTGATCAGGTACTCGGCCGAGGCCAGGCTGAAGACCGGCCGGCGGAAGAGCCGTGGCGGTGTGACCGGCTCGACCGCCCCGCGTTCGACGAACAGGTACAGGGCCAGGGAAGCGGCCCCCAGGGCGATCAGTGCCAGGATGACGGGTGAGCCCCACGGGTAGCGGTGCCCTCCCCATGTGGTGACCAGCACGACGGACGTGGTGAACACGGTGACCACCAGTGTCCCCAGGACGTCCACCCGGCCGGCGGGGGTCTCCGGCCGTGGCAGACGGAGCCGCAGCGCGACGACCGCGAGGGCGACGGCGCCGATCGGCAGATTGACGTAGAAGATCCAGCGCCACGACAGCCCGTCGGCGAACGCGCCGCCGAGCAGCGGCCCGGCGACGAGCGCGAGCGCGGCGGCCATACCCAGAAGCGCCTGCTGCCGGGCCCGCTGTCGCGGTGCCGCCAGATCGCCGGTGATGGCCATCACCAGCGAGGTGATGCTGCCGCCGCCTATGCCCTGCAGGGCGCGGCTCAGGGCGAGGTACGGCACGCTGCCGGCTGTGGCGCTGAGCAGGGAGCCGCACAGGAAGACCACCAGGGAGAGCTGGAAGATCCCCTTGCGTCCGTACATGTCACCCAGCTTGCCGAAGACCAGCGTGGTCACGGCGCTCGTCAGCAGATAGGCGGTCGCGATCCAGGAGACGTCGCCGGTGGTGCCGTGCAGATCCCTGCCGATCGACGGCAGGGCGGTGGTCACGATCGTCTGGTCCAGGTTCGCGACGAACAACGCCAGCATCAGGGGCAGTATGACCGTCATGGCGTGCCCAGCGGCGGTGGGTGTTCCGGGTGGGTGCGGTTGCGGCACATCCACCACAACCAGGCCGCGTAGTCGGCGCAGGCCCGCGCCGGGACGTGCCATCCGGTGCGGGCCTCGCGGGTCCGGAGACCTTCGCACAGGGCGTGTGCGGCGACGTGCAGGACGGCACCGGCCAGCGCCGTCGTCCGGTGTTCCTCGGCGCACAGCACCCGCATCATGCGTTCGCGCTCGACGACGCTGTTCCGCAGGACGGCATACATACTCCCGCGCAGCTCGGCCGTGGGCCGGCCGGGGTCGCAGAAGATGCGGTGCAGGGCCGCGGCGAGGTGTTCGCCCGCGCGGCCCGCCGCACGCCGGCGGCGGCCGTGCTCGGCGACGCTCCTGGCATGTGCGAGGCATTCGGCGTCCCGCAGCGCGAAGGTCAGTCCGGACGCGGTGAGCGGATGGCAGGTGCCGACCGCGTCGCCCACCAGGGCGTACGGGCCGCGACCGTGGCAGCGGCGCGGGCGCAGCCGGTTGGCGGCCCATTGGACGTCGCCGTGCCGCAGCGCGTCGTGCAGGGCTTCGGCCATGTCCTCGGGAAGGAAGGGCGCGTAGGACCGGTGCAGGTAGGCCAGCAACGGGCCGGAGCGCAGCGGCAGCAGAGGAACGTCGAGGGTCAGCCGGACGGTGTCACGGTCCAGCCGGTAGGCCAGCACGGGGCCGGGGCCGCCCGCGAAGACGTGGCCATAGCCCTCCCTCGGCAGCGGCACACCGCGTATCACCACTCCTGCCGTGCGCGAGACCATGGTGGGAGGAGCGGGTGCGGGGCACAGCACGTGCCGGATGAGGGATGCCCGTCCTTCGGCTCCGACGACGCGCCACACGCGGGCGCGCCGTGCCGGGCCGGCGCCTTCGGTGTATGTGACGGTGGTGTGCTCGACGGACCGGGCCCGGGCGCCGAGGGCCAGGGTGATGCCCGGGTCGGCGGCCACCCCGGCACGGAGGGCGGTGACCAGGTCCTCGTGCCGGATGGTGGCGGCCGGCCTGCCGTCGGGGCAGGGGAGCATGATGGGCGGACCGGCGTCCTCGGGATGCAGGACGAAACCCTGGGCGGAGGTCGTGCGGTCCGCCGGCAGGTCGACGCCCAGCCGGCGCAGGGCGTCGAGCCCGGTGGGGTGGATCCACTCCCCCGCGAGCCGCGCCGGAGGCCGGTCGGCCGCCTCCAGCAGCAGCACGCTGAGGCCGCGTCGCGCGTGCGCGAGGGCGGCGGCGCAGCCCGCCGGTCCCGCGCCGATGACGGCGACGTCGTAGACGGCGGGGTTCATGGCTTCCTGCGGTGGTAGCGCAAGAGGCAGGGTTGGCGGGGCGGGTTGAACAGGGACAGGCGGGCCGGACGGACGTCGGTGTCGACGAGTTCGAGGTCGAAGTCGCGCAGGAGGGCGCTCCAGAAGACCTTGACGCTCTGCTGGGCGAAGGTCATCCCCAGGCAGGGGTGGCGTCCTCCGCTGAAGCCGATCAGCGGGGCGGGCGTGGCGCGGTGTTCCGCGTGGCGGGCGTAGCGGTCGAGGTCGTAGCGGTGGGGGTCGCGGAAGACCTGGGGCAGCCGGTGGGAGGCCGCCGGGGACACGATCACCATGCGGCCGCGCGGCACCAGATGGCCGCCGATGTTCACGTCCCGGGCCGCGGTGCGCAGGATGGAGTGAGCGGGCGGGTGGAGGCGTTCCGCTTCCAGCAGGCAGTACCCCAACCAGTCCATCTCGTGGAGCGTTTGCAGCGTGGGAGTCGTCGGTTCGGCGAAGAGCGCGTCCTGTTCGGCGCGTACGACGGGCAGCCACCGGGGGTGCTGCAGCAGGAGGATGCCCGTCCACGCGGTGTGCACGGAGGTGGTCGCGTAGCCGCCGAACAGCAGGCCCATGGCGATGGCGGCAGCGGCGTCCGCGTCCGTCGTGGTGCCGTCCGGCCGGGGAGTGCCGACGATCGTCTCGAACAGGCCGTGGTCGAGACCGCGCGGGCGGTCCTCGGGCGCGATGTCCTTGATCGTGCGGGTGAGGGTGGCCCGGGCACGGTCCCTTCGGCGGTAGGCAGGCATCGGTGCCCCGGGCGCGACCGCGAAGGACAGGTAGAGGGCGGACTCCAGTCGCCCCAGCAGGTCAGGGAGGGCCGATCCCATGGCTCGTCCGTACCGGGGCCCGATCAGGCAGTGGGCGGTGACGAGCGCCGTCACCTCGCGGGCGGCCGTGACGATGTCGACCTCGCCGCGCCGGCCCCAGTCCGCCGTGTACCGCTCGACCTGTTCGTACATGGTCGTCACATGCCGCGCCATGGCCTCGCGCCGCAGAACCGATCGCGTGACCTTCTTGTGCCAGGCGATGAGTTCGGGGGGATCGTCGAACAGATGGCCCTCGCCGAACACGGGGATGAGACGGGCCTGCATGTACTGGCGGTTGAGTTCGCTGTCGTCGTGTCCCAGGACGGCGGCGTTGAGGTGCGGGCTGCAGAAGGAGGCCACCTTGGTGCCCAGGATGGTGAAGGTGATGGCTTCACCCAGCGCGGCGTGGTGGCGCAGCAGGAATTCGCCGGGGCCGCGGAGAAAGGGCAGCGTGTGGCCGATCAGCGGGAGGCCACCGGGCACGGCGGGCAGCGGCCGGGCCGTGTCCATGGGTGCGGGGTCCGGTGGGCGGTCGGCGGTCACGGCCCCTCCTGCGGGCGGCGGGCGTGCCAGTATCCGATGAAGAAGGCGCCGCTGCGGGCGCCCTCGCACATCGCTCGGGCGCCGTCGGTCATCATCCGCAGCAGGGGCGGCAGCTCGTCGCGGGGCGGCAGCTCCGCGACGAGCTTCTCGAGCAGGTCCCAGTTGGGTGCCCAGTCACCGATGTCCTGGCCGTCGCTGACGTGGATCTCCGTGAATCCGGCGGCGGTCAGGGCCGAGCGGAGCTCGTCGACCGTCGCCAGGGCGGACAGGCCGTGGGCCCGGCAGATGGCCTCGGCGGCCTCGTCCGCCCACGGCCCCGGGGCACGCATCCAGTCGTAGCCGGTCCACACCGCGCCCGGGCGCAGTACGCGCGCGACTTCGCGGTGGGCGCGGGGCTTGTCCGGTACGTGGCACAGCGCGTCGAAGCTGTAGGCGGCGGTGAAGAGCGAGTCGTCGAAGGGCAGGGAGGTGGCGTCGGCGACGCGGAAGGAGGCCCTGCCGTCCAGCCCGCGCTCGCGGGCGTTGTCCTGGGCTTCCCGGACGCGGTCGGCCACCAGGTCGATCCCGGTGACCCGTGCGCCGGTGTGCGCGGCGATGGTGCAGGCGGGGCCGCCGACGCCGGAGCACAGGTCCAGCACGAACGAATCGGCTGTGAGCCCGGCCCGGTCGGCCAGGTCCTTCTCATGGGCCTCGGTCGCCTCCTCGCGGCTCTGCCCGGGGAGGTAGCAGGCCATGTGCTGGGAGGGCCCCCAGCCGTGCCGGTAGACGTCCCCGACCAGGGCGAAGTACTGCTCCACCATCGCGGGGTACTCGTCGCGGCGGCGCCGGGGGTCGGCGACGAAGGCCTGGAACTGTGCTGTCGCGTCGGTCTCGGTGCTCATGCCGCTCCCTGTGGTGTGCCGGACGCGGGAGGGTCCGGGGTGGGTGAGGTGACCGCACGGAGGTAGCGGCCCAGGGCCAAGGTCGCGAAATAGAGCGAATACAGGCGGTAGTTGAGCATCATGGTGGCGAAGAAGACACCGTTGACCTGGTCGTCGCTCCAGGAGCCGTCGGGCCTCCGGGCGGCGCACAGCCATCGGATCCCGCGCGCGACGGACGGGTGCCGGGGGCCGAGGGTGTCCAGTCCGGCCAGCACCGCCCAGCTGGTCATCTCGGGCAGGCCGTCGTCGAGCGCGATGTAGCGGCGCTCGGCGCAGCTCCGCCAGTCCTCGCCCCATCCCCCGTCCGCCAGTTGTGTGGCGGCCAGCCAGTGCCCCAGGGCGCGCAGGGCGGGATCGCCGGGCGGGGTGCCCGCCGCGCGGAGCCCGCGGGCGGCGTGGAAGGCGGCGTAGGTGTAGTTGATGCCCCAGGTGCCGGCGAAGGATCCGTCGGGGTTCTGGGCGGAACGCAGGAAGGCGGCTCCCCGCTTGATCGCCGCGCCGGCCCGCCGGCGTCCGTCCGGAGGGAGGTGTTCGCGCATCCGGGCGAGAGCGGTGAGCGCGGAGCCGGTGCAGTCCACGGACGACGAGTCGACCATGCAGTGGGAGAACATCTCCGTCGGGTTGAGCGCCTCCAGCCACCTGCCCGCGCGCTGTCGGTCGAGCGTGCCGAAGCCGCCGTCTCGGTTCTGCCGGTCGAGGATGACGTCCAGCGCGGCGGGCAGGGACCACGGCGGGAGGTCACCGGGACTCCCGGCGTCCCGCACACTGAGCAGCGCGTTGACGGCTTCCGCCGTGCAGTCGCCGACCGGCCAGCGGCTGTCACCGTCGGAGAACGCCCAGCCGCCGATCACCGTGCGCAGGGGCGGTACCAGCCCCGGGTACGTGGTGACCTGGGCGTCGCGCAGATATGTGGACGCCCGCAGTACCGCCGGCCCCACCGGGCCCGGCCGGTGCTCCTCCCCCGATGCCAGGAGAGCGCTGACGGCGAAGGAGGTCTCCCACACGTTGGTCCGGTCGCCGCAGATGCGCACGCCCTGTTTCTCGTCCGACCAGACCCAGTACTCCAGCTTGGCCACCGCCGCGTCGAGCAGGGGGTCATGCGGGTCCCGCGCGAACAGCACCAGGCATTCCGCCAGCGCGTTCACCGAGGACAGGCCGTGGACGGGTGACGCGTGCTGCTCGTCGACGACGGCACGGTGGCAGCGTTCCAGGGCGGCACGGCGCAGCCGGCGGCTGTGCACGCGTTCCCAGCCGCGCACGCCCTGCTGGAGGACGCGGAGGAGGCGACCGCGCGGGACGACCACATCGGGACGGCGGTCGGCCGACGGGCCCGGTGCCGTGCCGGGGAAGAGCTCACCGCGGAGTTCGCCGGCCAGGGGTCCCAGGTCCGCGCGGAACCGTGTCCCGTAGAGGTAGCTCATGGCCTGGTAGAGCATGCGGGTCCAGCCGAGCAGCCGTTCCGGGTGGAGGGGCGCCCAGCGGGGCAGCAGCATCGCCTCCGGCGGGAACGGGGCCACCTCGCGATACGGCACCAGCCCGAGCACCGCCAGCCAGAACATCCCCCACTGCGGAACGGCCGCCCGCGTCCCGCCCGGCCGCGCGCCGAGCCACTTCCCGGCGTCGGCGGCCGGCGGATCGTCCGGCCCCAGGCCGAGCAGGCGAAGCGCCACATAGGCCAGCACGGTGGCGTACGGCGAGGGCGGGCCCGCGGGGTGCATCCCCCAGCCGCCCTGCGGGGTGCGCGTGTTGCGGAAGTACGTGATCATCCCCTGCCGGGACGTCTCGTCCGGCGGTAGCCCCAGGATCCGCATGACGATGACGTACTGGGAGAGGATCGTGCTGTTCCACTCCATCTCCCCCTCCCAGCAACCGTCGTCGGCCTGAAGTCCGAGGAGGCGTGCGCACGCGGCGTCATACGCGGCGCGTACGTCCGGAAGGGGATCACCGGCGTTCATCGAGAAGCACTCCTTCCGCTTGCGGCCGGGCGACGAGCGCGAGAAAGAGGAGAAGAAGGAGATAAAGAAGGTACGGAGCACGCCAGTTGGGGACTCCCGTGCAGGTGCCGAACTGGATGTGCTGTGGTGTTGCGTGTGGTGTTGCACACCGAGTGCACGGTCTGAATCGCCCCCGCACTTATGTATGGCCGCTTCACCGGAAGCGGAACGGCCATTCATCTGGGCGGGTGATAAATACGCCTGGCCGTGCGATAGCCGTGCGAGCGGTTCCGGCCTCCGCCTACTCGGCTTCGTTGCCGTTGCCGGCGCTGTAGCCCCGAAGCATCGCGCCGAGGATGTCGGTCAGCCGGGGGGCGACGTCGACGACGGCGTGGGCGAGGTCCGGGTCCGACTCGTAGAGGCGGCGCAGTTCCGTTCCCGGGGCGGCCATCTGCCACAGGGCTCCGGCCATCGCCGTGGCCGTGGCGACGACATTGCCGGCCTGCGCCGGGCTCAGCGCGGCCACCCGGCGCAGCGCCTCGCCCACGGCCGTGACTTCGGCGATGGCGGTCACCTTGAAGGACCGGACGCTCTCCAGCGAGACGTTGCGCTCCAGGTTCATCGGCGTGTGAGCGAGCAGGTCGCAGAACAGGGGCCTCGCCACCAGCGACTCGGCCAGCAGACCGGCGACGGCGTGCGCGGGGTCCTCGTCGCCCTTGCCGGGCGGGTCGGCGGCGAGCCGCTCGCGTACCGCCTGCGACCACTCCACCCAGCCGGCGGCGGCCAGGCGCAGGAAGATCTCCTCCCTGGTCTCGAAGTAGCGGAGCATCGCCGACTTGTGCATGCCGACCTCTGCGGCGATGTCGGTCAACGTCACCGGCCGGATGCCGTTCGCCGTGGCCAGACGGGCCGCCGCGTCGAGGATCGCGGCCTCGCGGGCGCGCTTGGCCTCGGGGCTCCGGGCTCTTGTGGACTGACTGCGGCTGGCCATACGGACATCCTAACGCAACCAGGTTGCACTATTAACACAACCGTGTTTTGCTATCTGCATGGCAACCCAGACGTGGTTCATCACCGGTTCCTCCCGCGGCTTCGGCCGCTCCCTCGCCGTCGCCGCCTTGAAGGCGGGCGACCGGGTCGCCGCCACCGCCCGGAGGCCGGAACAGCTCGCCGACCTCGCCGAGCTGTTCGGCGACAAGGTCCTCCCGGTCGCGCTCGACGTGACCGACCCCGCCGCGGCCGCTGCCGCGCTCGACGCCGCCCGTGACCGCTTCGGCCGCATCGACGTGGTCGTCAACAACGCCGGCTACGCGAACGTCGCCCCGGTCGAGACAGCCCCGGAGGACGACTTCCGCCGCCAGTTCGAGACGAACTTCTGGGGCGTGTACAACGTCTCCAAGGCGGCACTGCCCCTGCTGAAGGCACAGGGCGGCGGCATCGTCGTCCAGTTCTCCTCCATCGGCGGCCGGGTCGGCGGCAGCGCCGGCCTGGGTTCCTACCAGGCGGCCAAGTTCGCCATCGACGGCCTCACCCGCGCGCTCGCCGCCGAGACCGCGCCGTTCGGCATCCGCTACCTGGTCGTCGAGCCCAGCGGCTTCGCCACCGACTGGGCCGGCTCCTCCATGGAGGTCCAGGACGTCCCGCCGGAATACCGGGCGACCGTCGGCGCCTTCCACGAGCGGGCCCGCGCCGGCGGGATGGCCGGCGACCCGGACCGTGCCGCCGAGATCCTCGTACGCGTGGTCAAGCGCGACCACCTCCCCACCCATCTGCCCCTGGGCGCGACCGCCGCCCGGATGGCGCTCGACCACTCGCGACGGCAGACCGCCGAGGCCGAAGCCTGGCAGGCCGTCTCCGTCTCCGCCGACTTCGGCACGGAGTACCCCGTCGAGCTCCCGGCGGATGCCGCGTAGGCGGCGACGGCCCAGCGGCAGGACGGCCCGCTCTGTCTCGTTCGCGGCCTTCCGCTCGGCACGCCCGTCCTGTTGTCTTCCGGAATGGTGAAGGCCAGGACAGCCGATGTGGTGATCGTGGGGAACGGTGCGCTGGGCCTGTCGGTCGCCGTCGAGACGGCGCTGCGGGATCCGGCTCTGCGGATCACCGTGGTCGGACCGGGGACGCGCCCCGGTTCCGCTTCCGTGGCGGCGGGAGCGATGCTCAACTGCTTCGCCGAGGTCACGGAGCGTACCGGTGAACATCCCGCGTCCCGCGCCAAGTTCGCGCTGGCTCGGGAAGCGGCCCGCCTGTGGCCGAGCTGGCTGGACCGGCTCGCGGAGACAGCACGGGACGCGGTGGTGCCGGTCAGGAGTGCCCGGGGCACGCTGGTCGTGCTGGGTGCGCGCTCCACGGGAGACGGCGCGGGCAGCATGCGGGCGATCCGCGCGACCGCCAAGGAGCATGGCGAGCCGTTCCAGGACGTGGATCCCTACGGCATCGGCTGGCTGGAGGCGGAGGCGGGCGACCAGCCCGTGGACGCCCTGTACTTGGAGAACGAGGGGATGGTCGACGCCCGGTGTCTGCTCACCGCCTTGGGTGCCGCCGCGTCCGGGCTCGGCGTCACGCGCGTCGCCGATACGGTGACGTCCCTGGTGACGGCCAAGGGTGTGGTCACCGGAGCCCGGCTGTCCTCGGGAACGGTGCTGCCCGCGGGAGCCGTCGTTCTCGCGGCCGGCGCGGCGACCGGGCGTCTGATCGAGCAGCTGCCCCCGGGCATGGTGCAGCCGATGCTGAACGGTACGGGCGTGGCGCTGGAGACCGAACGCACACGGGGCGAGACCGTGCCGTACGTCGTGCGCACGCCCACCCTCGTCGGCGGCTGCGGACTGCACGCGGTGCCGCTCGAGAACGGGGTCGAGTACCTGGGAGCCACCAATCACGTGTATCTCGACGCGCCTGCCGGACCCCGGCTGGGCACCGTCCAGGCGCTGCTGTCCGGCTGTATCGCGCAGCTCGACCGGAGCATCGCGTTCTCGGCCATACGACGCTGGCACTACGGTCTGCGGCCCGTCACGCTGGACACGTTCCCGCTCCTGGGTCGCGCGCCGATGCCGGGCCTGTTCTTCGCGACGGGCACCTACCGGGACGGCTTCCACTGCTCCCCGGCGATCGCCCGCCACTTGGCCGGGCTCCTCACCGAGGGCGGCACCGCGGGGGACGATTCGTACGCGGTCTTCACGCCCGGACGCAAGCCCATCGAGACGATGACGGTTGACGACGCGGCGGAGCGCTTCGCGGAGATGACGCTCCTCGTCGCGGTGGAACGCGGCATGAGGCTTCCGCACTTCCTCGACACGGAGCCGATCGCGGCGGCGTGCCGGCAGCGGGCACGGGAGTGCGTGGAACTGCTGGGCACCCCGGTCGCGCTGGCACCGGAGATCCTCGTCGCCCTGTCACAGGCCGACGCGGAACGGGTCCGGGGGGTGGCCGGCCATCTGAGTGCGTTGGGCACCCGCCCTTGACCGTCCCTCACGGCCCGGTATGTCAGAGGGGGCGGCACATGGCCAGGCGTGGCCATCGGTCCAGGCCGTGCGCGGCCTCCCGCTCACGGACCGTTCGCAGGCCTGGGCCCAGGGCATGCTCGGCGACCGGCTGGAAGCCGCAGCGCGCGTAGTACGGGGCGTTCCACGGCACGTCCTTGAAGGTGGTGAGGGTCAGTGCCGGGATTCCTTCGGCTTCGGCACGGCGTGCGAGGTGGTCCAGCAGGGAACGTCCGATACGTTGGCGCGCGCTCTCCGGACGTACCGATACCTGTTCGACGTGAAAGTTCCCGTCGATGTGTTCGGCGATGAGGTAGGCGACGGGAGTATCGGCCCGGTCGACGGCGACCCAGGCCATCCCGGCGTGCTGGTAGCGGGCGAGTTCCGTGATCGGCAGGGGCTCGTCGTCGGCGATCTCGGGCATGCCGATGTCCCGGAAGCATCGTCCGGCGGCCCGTTCGATGTCCTGGAGCAGGGGAAGGTCTTCGCTGGATACGGCTCGGATAGGCATCGGCATGACCACATTGTCCTGGCAAACCCGCCGTGGGTCTCCTGGTTTGTTGAGCCGTCGGACAGCGGACACTTTCAGTGCCTCTGTGGCGGGCGGACCTCGCCCGTGCCCAGCCTGATCACCGCCCTCGGCCGCATGGGCTCCTCACCCCGCCGCGAGAGCAGGACCACCTCCTCCACCACCGCCGACAGCGAGCCGAGCCGGACAGCGCACTCGTCGGCCAGTCGCCGCGGATCCCGGGTGCGGCCGAGTGACAGATGCGGGGTGAAGCGGGCACCACGACCACGACACAGCGGGAATCGCGCCCCCAGCGCCCGGTGGAGACGGGCCCACGCTGCCGGGTCCTCCGCAGCCGGGTCGAGCCATACCGTCGCGTAGGACCGGTGCCGGAAGTACCGCACACCCGCCAGCCGCGCCGTGAACGCCGCGCTTTCCGCCGCGCCGGCCGACAGCAACGGCACAGCCCGCTCGAACTCCTCCTCGGGCACGAACCCGAACAGCAGGTTCACATGCGGCGGCCACCGCCGGACCTGAGGATCATGTTCCCAGCGGATGTCCTGAATCACCGGCCAGAGCTCCTGCGGTGGCAACCATGCCACCGCCGTACGGGCCGTCGGCGCCACCTCGAGCACGTTCGCGGGCTCAGCCCCGCCGAAATCGGGGATTTCGTTCACAGTGTCATGATCCGTGCTTCGGTCGTGCCAGGTCAGCCGTGAGTGGGCGTGGCGTGCAGGTGGGCGTGGAGAGGGCCGTCGGGGTGGACGGTGATACCGAAGGCCGGTGCGGGCAGGGGGTGGTGGAGGGCGGGGGTGAAGGACGGCAGGAGATGTTCGAGGAGGATCGTCATCTCGTGCAGGCTGAAGTGCACACCGATACAGGCACGCGGGCCCACGCCGAACGGGTAATAGGTGCCGGGCGTCGGGCGGGGGTTGGGCGAGGTGAAGCGGCCGGGCCGGAAACCGTCGGGCTCGGGCCAGACGGCGGGGTCGCGGTGGGTGAGGTAGGGGCAGAGCAGGAGGGTGGTGCCGGCGTCGACCGGGTGTCCGGCGAGGGTGTCGGGTTCGGTGGCGTACCGGGGCAGGAGCCACGCGGTGGGGTAGAGGCGGAGGGTCTCGTCGAGTACGGCCCTGATCGCGGCGCGGCGCTCGGGTGACCCGTCGGGGCCGGCTTCCAGGACGCGCCGGTGTTCGTCGGGGTGTTTGTCCAGGAGGAGGAATGCCCAGGCCAGGGTGGCGGCGGTGGTCTCGTACCCGGCGACGAGGAGGGTGACCAGTTCGTCGCGCACCAGGCGTTCGGGCGGATCGGGCAGCTGGTCGGCGGCATCGAGCAGCGGGTGCAGGAGACTCGGGCCGGTGTGGGAGCGGGCGGCGGCGATGGCCCGCGCTGCGGCGTCGTCCACACGGGCCAGATCCGCTGCCAGGTCGGCCTGGCCGGGGGGCGCGTCGGGGGCGAAGGCGGGAAGCGCGTCGACGATTCTCCCGGCCGCCAGCAGATCGTGATGGTCGGCCTCCTCCAGGGGGAGGCCGGTCATCGAGGACCAGATGACGTCGAGAGCGAAGTGACGCATGTCCGCCACGAGATCGCGGGGCTGCCCGGTTTCGGCGCTGCGGGCCCATCGGCGGGCGACCCGTCCGGCGCAGCGTCGCATCGCCGGTTCGAAGACGCGGATGTTGCGGGCGGTGAAGTGGGGCTGCATCACGCGCCGTTGGGTGCGCCACTGTTCGCCGGTTACCGCGATCAGGCCGTCGCCGAGCAGAACGCGGGCACGGTGGGAGCGCTTGACGTAACTGTCGGGGTGGCGGGCCAGGACGTGGCGTACGGTGGCCGGTTCGGTGATCAGGAGTGCGGGCCGCCCGCCGAGGTCCAGGGGCTGGTCGGCGCCTCGGGTGTGGGCACGGCGCAGCAGTTCGATGACGTGCTCGCCCGGCCGGTGCCGTACCGGCTCTTCCGGTGGGTCGGCAAGGGGTGAAGCGGGGGGTGTCGTCAACAGGGTTCTCCAGGACGGTCTCTGCTGGACGAGCACACCGTAGCGGACAGCGATGCCTTTGCCGCGTTCCGCTGGGCCGTCCCCCTCACAGGGGTGATACGAAGTCGGCGGTGCTGTCGATCGCGTCCAGCCACGCCGGGCGGGCGCCCGTGCCGAAGGCGACCGCGAGCGCGTACCCGATGGCCACGTCGAGCGGCCGGACGTCCGCCTGCGGCTCCCACTCGGCTTTCGCGCGCCCGGTGATCCGGGTCCGGAACCGGCCGACGCGCCGGCCGTCCCTGACCAGCCGGCTCCGCCGGTACGAGTCCGGAACATACTCATAGGTCACCTCCCCGCACTGGACGGTCACCGCGTGGGAACGCCGGATGAGACCGGGCCGGCCCGGGAGCAGTACCACCGCGGCATCGTCGACACTGATCGTGAGCTCCTTGGCGACGCGGGTCCCGATCGGCACGTCCTTGTTACGACCGGCTCGCCAGTCGCGGGCGATCCTCACCCGGGGGATGGCGGGCCCGGAGACCACGAGAACGCCGTTTTCCCTGTTCAAGGCGATGGACGGGACGGTATGAAGAAGTTCGGAAGACATTCGATCATGATCCCAGACGCCTCCCGGCCCATCAGGCGATGGTTGAGCCCCCGGGGTGGCCAGGCCCTTGCTCCGGCAGCCGGACCTCGGTGAGTTGGGTTCTCCGGGGTCAGGGCGGCCGCCCGCCGTACTCCTGCCCCGCACCCGTGGGAAATCCGGACGATCACGAATACTCTGGTCGTCGTGGGGCCAAACGATGAGGTGTGGAAGTCGGCGCTGTCCGGCTTGGGGCGGTTGGGGCTCGGTTCGCTTTTCGGCGCGCGCGAGAGTGGGCCGGGGCGGGCAGACGGCACGAGAGGCGATCAAGCCGGGCTCCATCTGGGCCTGGGCTTCACGCACACCCAGTACAGCGCGGATCACGGCGTACCGGACGCCACGCGGCGGGCCGGCGCCCTGCTCTCCGCACAGCCCATGCCGCAGAACCAGCACCTCATGGGCTGGGGCGCGGAGAACCCCGAACCCGCGCCCGGGCGCTACGACTTCGAGGCGCTCGACCAGCGTGTCGCGCTGATGCGGGCCACCGGTGCGACTCCTCTCCTCACTCTGTGCGGCGCTCCCGACTGGATGAAGGGCGGGCGGAAGGGGCGTACCGACTGGTCACGGCTGGAGGCGGCTCCCGATCCCGGGCACTACGCCGACTTCGCGCGGCTCGCGGGCGTGGTCGCGCGGCGGTACCCGGACATCCGGCACTTCCTCGTGTGGAACGAGCTGAAGGGCTTCTACGACGAGGACAAGCGCCGCTGGGACTACGAGGGGTACACCGAGCTGTACAACCTCGTCCACGCCGAGCTGAAGCGGCAGAACCCCGACTGCCTCGTCGGCGGCCCTTATGTGGTGGTCGACCACGAGCCGCCCGGTGACGAGGACGGCTCACCGGAGGTGCGTGGCGTGTGGGGCGCGCTCGACCGGCGTTCCGTCGACGTCGTCCGCTACTGGAACGAGCACAAGGTGGGAGCGGACTTCGTCGTCGTGGACGGGGCGAGTTACACCCGTGAAGGGCACCGCACGCTCCCTGACGAGTTCGCCGCCACCGAGAAGTTCACCGACGTCACCCGTTGGTTGCGGAAGGTCACCGGGCTTCCGGTGTGGTGGGCCGAGTGGTACGTGGAGCCGCCCGCCGAGGACGACGGGCCGGGTGGCCGGGACGGCTGGAGTGAGCAGCACCGCACCGCCGTGCAGGCCGTCGCGATGATGCGGTTCGCCGTGGGCGGGGCCGCCACCGCCCTCTACTGGAACCCGCAGAGGGCCGACGACGACTGTCCGGGTTGTCTGTGGCGGAGCACCCACCTGGACGGAGGGGGCAAGGGGTTGCCCATGGCGCGGCTGCTGGGCCGGTTCGCCCACGAGTTCCCGCCGGGGACTTCCTTCCGCCGGGTCGCCGTCTCGGCCGATGCCGGTGCCCGGGTCCAGGCCCTCGCCCACGAGGGCGTCGTGCTCGTCGTCAATACCGAGCGACGGCAGGTCACAGCCAGGGTGGATGGACGGGACCTGACTCTGGCGCCGTACGAGGTTCGCTGGCTGGACGGTTGAGCGGGCGAGCCCGGCCGGTGACTGCGGCGCGTTCCGGAGGGAGTCGTGGCCTCCCGTCCGGGAGGTGATTGACTACGCCGCATGGTTCTCGCACGGATACGTCCTGCGCGCACGGGCGCGCCAGCCGGTTGTTTCGGTCGCGGCGCCCATCGAGGGCTGTCGTGAGTGCCGCCGACGTGCCGTCCGAGGCCGGCCCTCTCCCGGCGGCTTGGGACGCGCCCCCTCTCGACCCCGAACTGAGCGTGGTGCTCGCCGGTTTGGGGGACGCCGTGAGGGAGCCGATCACCCCGGAGAACCTCGCGGCCCGGCAGGAACGGGATGCCGCTGTCCGGCCGAGACCGACGGTTCGGGACCTCCAGGCCGACGGCCGCTTCGAGGTCGAGGAGCTGCGTGTGCCGGGGGCGCCGGGCGGGCCGGACGTCACGCTCGTGAGCGCACGGCCGACCGGGCTCACCGGGCCGCTGCCGCTGCTGTACTACATGCACGGCGGCGGAATGATCACCGGCAACGCGTGGTCCGTGCTTCCACGGCTGCTTCGCGAGTGGGGCCTCACACTGGGGTTGGCCGTCGTCTCCGTCGAGTACCGGCTGGCACCGCAGACGCGGTACCCCGGGCCGGTGGAGGACTGTTACGCCGGATTCGTCCGGGTGGCTGAGCACGCGGCCGAACTGGGGCTCGACGCGAACCGTATCGTCATCGGAGGGAAGAGTGCCGGCGGCGGACTCGCCGCGGCGCTCGCCCTGCTCGCCCGTGATCGAGGCGGGCCCGCCTCGATCGGGCAGCTGCTCCTGTGCCCGATGCTCGACGACCGCGACAACACCTTCTCCAGTCGCCAGATGGCCGGCGTCGACATCTGGGACCGGACCTCCAACGCGACCGCGTGGCAGGCGCTGCTGGGCGACCGGTACGGTGCCGCGGACCTGCCGCCCTACGCGGCACCCGCTCGCGCCACGGACCTGTCCGGCCTTCCTCCGGCCTATGTCGAGGTCGGGTCGGCCGAGACGTTCCGGGACGAGGCCGTGGCCTACGCCGATGCGATCTGGCGGGCCGGCGGCCGGGCCGAGCTGCACGTATGGCCCGGAGCCTGCCATGGCTTCGACACGTTCGCGCCACGGGCGGCTCTCAGCCAGGACGCCCGCGACGCTCGTTTCCGCTGGCTCCGGCGCGTCATCGCACAGTCCGGCGCGGGCCAGGATCTGTAGTCGTGCTCCCGCTCCCCTCCCCCTCCGGATCGCCGGAGGGGCGGCGCAGCGTGGCGGTGGCGATGTCCAGGAAGTCCGCCACGGGGCCCGTGCGGTTGCTCTCCGGCACCGCCAGGCACGTCTCGACGGGCAGGGCATCGGTGACCGTCAGATAGACGAGGTCGGGGCGGGAGTACGAGCCCGCGATGCTGACGGGGACGAGCGCGATGCCCTGGCCGGAGGCGATGAGCTCGAACTTCTCCTCCAGTGAGGATGTCCGTCGTGTCCTGCCGTCGAGGATCGGCTCACCGTCGAGATCGGCCGACGTGAGGGCGTGGCGACCGGCCAGCGGATGGGTCACGGGCAGGCACGCGACCTTGGTCTCATGACCGATGGGGACGGTGCGCAGCCCCGATTCGTCGAAGGGGCGCCGGAGGTATCCCACGTGCGCGCGGCCGTCGCGGAGCGGAGCGTCCCGTTCCCACCAGCGCAGCGGAAAGACATCGATCTCGACCTCCGGATGGCTCGCCGTGAACGCCCGTATCGCTTCCGACACATGGAGGCCGGGCGAGAAGCCGACGACGAGCCGCTGCTCGCCGCGCTGGGCCTCGCGCACGCGCCGCAGCGCCACGTCCACCACCGTGGTGATCCTTGACGCCTCGTCATACAGCTGTTTCCCCCCGGGGGTCAGCTCGACGCTGCGCGTGGACCGCGTGAACAGCGCGCATCCCAGCTCCTGCTCGAACGCGCGGATCTGCCGGCTGAGGACCGGCTGTGCGATGAACAGCGCCTGTGCCGCCCGGCCGAAGTGCCGGTGCTCGGCCACCGCGACGAAGTAGCGGAGCTTTCGCAGATCCAGGTCCATGCCGTGACGGTATCAATGCGGTCCGAAGGGTATTGGACGCCCGGCCGGACCACTCGGAGACTTACAGCCTGATCGCCGCGGTCACTCCGGCGCGTACCGACGTCCTGCCCCTGAGAGGTATGACCATGAACGACACCCGCAAGACAGCCGTCATCATCGGGGCGTCACGTGCCCTGGGCCTCGGGCTCGCCGCCGAGTTCCTCCGTCGCGACTGGGACGTCATCGGCACGGTCCGCGGCAGCCGGCGCACCGGCCTCCACGACCTGGCGGAGGCATCCGGAGGGCGGCTGACCATCGAATCGCTGGAGATGACCGAGCCGGAGCAGATCTCGGCACTGCGCGACCGGCTGGCACGGAGGACTCTCGACCTGCTCTTCGTCAACGCCGCCATCACACGCGGCGATATCCCGATCGGCGACGTTCCGACGGACATGTTCACCGAAGTCATGGTCACCAACGCGCTCGGCCCGATGCGTGTCGTGGAGTGGCTCGGCCCGCTGGTCGCGCCGACGGGGACCATCGGGGTCATGTCCTCCGATCAGGGCAGCGTCACTCTGAACACCGAAGGCGGGCAGGACCTGTACCGGGCCAGCAAGTCCGCGCTGAACCAGCTGATGCGCAGCTACGCCGCCCGTCACGCCGATGACACGCGAACGCTGCTGCTCATGGACCCGGGCTGGGTCCGCACCGAACTCGGCGGACCCGACGCCGATCTCAGCGTGGAGGAGAGCGTTCCGGGAGTGGCGGAGACGATCGAGCGCCACCGGGGGAAGCCCGGCCTCCACTTCCTTGATTACGAGGGGCGGGTCGTGCCCTGGTAGACGGGAAGCCTGCTGCGGCCGCGCCGGGAACGCGGCCGCCCCACTGACAATCGGGCTCGCCGGCCGGCCGGGCCCAGGCGCCCGTGTGCGCGGCCGGCCGGCCGGCTCGCTAGCCCCCTGCCCGCTACCCGGCCAGGGCGCGGCGCAGGGCGGCGCCGAGTTCGGCGATCTGTCGCCGGGACACCTCGGCGGACAGGATCGCCTGCGATCCGTGGAACGTACCTGCCCACTGGTGCAGTTCGACCGGTACGCCCGCCTGAAGCAGGCGCAGCGCGTAGCCGATGCCCTCGTCGCGGTTCGGGCAGAACTCCGCCGTGGCGATGTGGGCGGGCGGCAGGCCGGACAGTTCGTCGGCGCGTGCCGGGGCGGCGTACGGGGAGACCGAGGCGGAGGTGGGGCCGAGGTAGTGGCGCCAGGTCGCGGCGATCTTGTCGCGGTTCATCCAGGGGGTGTCGGTGAAGTTGCGGGCCGACCACGTCTCCTGCCGGTCGTCGAGCCCGGGCTGGTTGAGCAGCTGGAACCGGATCGGCGGTCCTTGCCGGTCCCGGGACCGCAGCGCCAGCGCGGTGGCGAGTGCTCCGCCGGCGCTGTGGCCTCCGACCGCGATCCGGCCGGGGTCGACGCCGAGTTCGGCCGCGTGCCCGGCCGTCCAGGTCAGCACGGCGTAGGCGTCGTCCAGGGCGGCCGGGAACGGGTGCTCGGGGGCCAGGCGGTAGCCCACCGAGATCACCACCGCGCCGGAGGCCTGGGCGACCCGGGCGGCCCAGGGGTGCTCCGTGTCCAGGTCGCCCATGACGAATCCGCCGCCGTGCAGCCAGATGAGGGCGCCCCGCGCCTGGTGCGGGCGGTAGATCCGCACGGGCACGTCCGGGTCGGCGGCCACCGTGCGGTCCTCGATCTCCATGCCGGTGGTGTCCGGTGCCGGTGCCGCGGCGGCCAGTTCGGCGAACTTCTCGCGCGACGCGACCGGGTCGTTCAGATCGGACTTGGGGAACAGCGGGACGAATGCTTCGAGTTCGGGATCCATGTCAGTCATCCTCGCGGTCGCCACCCCCCGGTGGCGTCCGCCGTCCGTCGGGCATGCGCATCGGATCGCGCACCGATCGGCGCTTATCCTTCCCGGCATGGAGGCACTGGTCCTACGGCTGTCGCAATTGGACGCTCAGGCGGAAGGCGCGATGCGCGTCGTCATGTTCTACGACACGCTGATGCGCCGGCGGGTGGATCTCCCGGCGCTCGCCCGGTCCTCGGCGGGACTGGCCGGCTCCGTGGCCGGGATCCGGCTCGACGGCACGGCGCGGGTGATCCGTTTCTCGCCCGACGGCGGGGAGGCGTCCGCCCCGCCGCCGCCCGCGTCCACCACGGTGCCCGTCACGCTCGACGAGGAGGAGATCGGCGCGGTGTGGCTGGAGCGCCCGGGCCCGCCCGAGCCGCTCGACGAACTGCTGCTGGACCGGCTCGCCATCGCCGTGGCGTCGGTCGTCGAGCGGTACGGCCCGGCCCGCACCACCATGGCCGATCCCGCCCTCGTCGAACTGGCCATCGGCAACGACAGCGACGAGGCCACCAGGGCCCGGGCGTTACGGCTGCTGGGGTTCGCCGCCGGCCTGCCGGTCCGCGTCGTCGCCGTACGATCGCGGGTTCCGCTCGACCGGGTCGGCGGCCTGGTCTGCCCGGGCCGGCCGGTGAAGGCGGCGGCGCTCGCCGACGTGGGCGTCATCCTGGCCACCACCGTGGACCCGGCCCGGTTTCCGGCGGGCGTGCGCGCGGGCATCGGGGCCGCCGAGAGCGCCGACCGGTCCTGGCGGGAGGCCCGCACGGCCCTCCGTTTCACCACCGTGCGCCAACCGGTCGTCCACTACGCCGCTCTGGGAGCGTTGGCGCTGCTCGCGGAGGTGCCCGAGGAGGCCGTGCGGGACAACGCCGACGTGGCCGCGATCGCCCGCCTGGCCGACGGCCCGGACGATCTGGAGACCCTGGACGCCTACTGCGCCACCGGCTCCTTGCGCCGCGCCGCCGACCTGCTCCATCTGCACCACAGCAGCGTCTCCCGCCGGCTCGAACAGATCGGCAGGACCCTGGGGATCGAGCTGACCGAGCCCACCGGGCTCGTACGGGCCCGGATCGCCCTCACCGCGTGGCGGTTGCTCGACGGCTGAGGCAGGGCACGCCCCTTGTGGTCAGAGGGGCTTGAGCCGGGTGTGCAGGAGGCAGAATTCGTTGCCTTCCGGGTCGGCCAGGACGTGCCAGCTCTCGGTGCCGGTCTGACCGACGTCGACGGGCCTGGCGCCGAGGGCGAGCAGCCGCTCCAGCTCGGCGTCCTGGTCGCGGTCGGTGGCGTTGACGTCGATGTGCAGCCGGAGTTTCCCGGTCCGCGGGTCGCTGCTGGGGCTGATGACGAGGGTGGGCTGCGGGCCGCCGAAGCCGGCGCCGGGCGGCCCGATCTCGATGCTTCCGTCGTCCTCCCGGCCGAGTTCGACGTAGCCGAGGACCTCGCTCCAGAACGCGGCGAGCCGCTCGGCGTCGGCGGCGTCCATGACCAGCTCACTGATGCGGCATGCCATGGCGGCCAGTCTACGTAGACCGTCCGGGAGTCGAACGCCTGTCGTGGAACTCGTAACCCTCGACGGCACGGAACCCGGCCACGAGGGGCAGCAATGCCTTCAGGTCAGTGCTGCCCCCGGCGGATCTCGGTCGCAGGCTCAGTGCGTGCGCCTGTGGATCACGGCCGGCTGGTGGCGGTCGCCGGCTCCTCGGTGGAGGCCGGTTCCTTGGCGGGGCCCGCCGTTCCCGGTGTGTCCGGGGCGGGGTGCGTCGGCGCGGGCCGGACGAGGGCCAGGACGAGGAGGCCGCCCACGACCGCTGCCGCCGCCGCGCAGAGGAAGACGTCCTGCATACCGTCGGCGAAGACCCGGTGGACCAGTTCCCGCGCCTCCGCCTGGCTGCCGTGCGGCGCGGCGGCGACGAGGCGTTGCGCCTGGCCGCCGGCCAGGGCGGACGCGGCGCCGTGCGCGTCCGGGACCAGGCCCGAGAGCCGCTGCTGGGCGGTGTGGGTGAACACGGCGCCCAGGACCGCGATGGCCAGGGTCATGCCCAGCTGCCGGAAGGTGTTGACCGCGCCGGCCGCCATGCCCATCCGCTGGGGCGGCACGCTGCCGGTGGCGGCGGAGACCAGGACGGGGGTGGCCAGACCGACGCCCGCGCCGCCCACGGCGAGGCCGGTGACGAGGGAGGACGCGGTGGCGCCGGCGGACATGGCGTCGTACAGCAGGTACATGCCCGCGGCGATCAGGAGCAGGCCGACGCCGATCGGCAGCCGGGGCGCGAGCCGCTGGATGTGGCGGCCGGCGATCGCCGCGACGAGGAAGGAGACCACGGCCATGGGGGTCAGGGCCAGGCCGCCCTCGACGGGGCCGAGCCCGAGTACCGACTGCAGCCACAGCGAGACGAGCACCAGGCAGCCGAACGCACCGCCCTGGAGCAGCAGCGCGCCGCCCATGAGCCCGGCGAAGGACGGGCGGCGCAGCAGCGCGAGGTCGAGCATGGGCTGACCGCCCCGGCGGCCCAGCCGGGTCTCCACGAGGACGAACGCGATCAGGGAGGCCGCCGCCACGGCGAACGAGGCCAGCACCGTCGCCGAGGTCCAGCCCGCCTCGGTGCTGCGGATCAGGCCGTAGGTCACGGCCGCCGCGGCGAGGGTGAAGGTCACGGCGCCGGGGACGTCCACGCGGCCGGTACGGGCCTGGGGCCGCGCGGTCCGGTCAGGTCGGATGACGCGCAGGGTCAGCAGGACGGCGACGGCGGCGACGGGCAGGTTGACCAGGAAGATCGCCTGCCATCCGATGTGCTCGGTGAGCAGTCCGCCCAGGATGGGGCCCGTCGCCGCGGCGGCGCCGTTGACGGCTCCCCAGATGCCGAACGCGGTGCCGCGGTCACGGCCTTGGTACGTGGCGCCGAGCAGGGCCGCCGAGGTGGCGAACATCGCGGCGCCGCCCGCGCCCTGCACCGCCCGCGCGGCCACCAGCACTCCCGCGTTCGGGGCGAGGCCGCAGGCCAGGGAGGCCAGGGCGAAGAGGGCGAGACCGGACACGTAGAGCTTGCGGTGCCCGTGGAGGTCGGCGATCGAGCCCGCGGCGAGGAGCAGCGCGGCCAGGGACAGCGCGTAGGCGTCGACGACCCATTGGAGGGACGAGAAGGGGGCGTCCAGGGCCTCCGCCATCTGTGGCAGCGCCACATTGACGATGGTGACGTCCACCAGAAGGATGAAGGCGCCCAGGCATACCGCCACCAAGGGCCACCACTTGCGCATCGAGGGAACTCCGTTTCGTTCGGCCACGTGCCGGTGCACCGTGGTCGCGTCGTCCGCCCAGGATGGATGCGAGCCGCCCGAGTATCCCAGCCGGAGCGTGTTCCCGCGCGAAATCCGACACCTCGTAGACTCATATGGTGAATCTCGACATCGAGCGTGGTGCCCTTCCGGCACTCGACGCCCAGGACCGGATGCTCGCCCACGCGCTCCAGATCGACGGGCGGGCGCCGTTCCGCCGGATCGCCGAGGTCCTCGGGGTGTCCGACCAGACCGTCGCCCGCCGCTACTCCCGGCTGCGGTCCGCCGGGACCCTGCGCGTCCTCGGGCTCACCGATCCGCTGCGGCTCGGCGAGGTCCCCTGGTTCGTACGGATCCGCTGCGCGCCGAGCGCCGCCGCCCAGATCGGCGAGGCGCTGGCCCGGCGCAGGGACACCACCTGGGTCCATGTCGCGGGAGGCGGCACGGAGATCTTCTGTCTCGTGCGGTCGCGGGGGCCGCACGGCGACACGCTGCTGGAGAAGCTGCCGGGCACGCCCCGGGTCGTGGACGTCTCCGCGCACTGCCTGCTGCACGTCTTCTTCGGCCAGGACCGCAGCCTGATCACCAAGACGGGGCCGTTGACGGACGAGCAGGTCATCGCCCTGAAGGCGCAGGACGCACCGGACGCGCCGGAGTTCCCGGTCGCCGACCCGGCCCCGGCCGCCTGTCCCCTGGAGGAGGCGGACCGCCGGCTGTTCGACGCGCTGGCGCGGGACGGCCGGGCGGGCATCGGCGAGCTCGCCGCGGCGACCGGCTGGTCGCAGACGACGGTCCGCCGGCGGCTGGCGGAGCTGCGGTCGGCCGGGGTGCTCTACTTCGACGTGGAGTACGCCCCGCGGGTCCTGGAGCGGAACTTCCGCGCCTCGCTGTGGCTGAGCGTGGAGCCCTCGCACCTCGACGCGGCGGGAGAGGCGCTCGCCTCCCACCCGGAAGTGGCCTTCGCGGCCGCCACGACGGGCCCGACGAACATCTTCGCCAGCATCACCACGCACGACGCCGGGTCCTTCTACCGCTACCTCACCGGTCCCGTCGCCGCTCTGCCCGGCATCCTGGGCACCAGCACGGCCCCCATCCACCGCACCATCAAGACGGCGGGGCCCTTCGTGCCGAGCACGCCATAGGCTCCGTCCGTCGCCGCCGTCGTACCGGCGTCGATGTGGTGCCCTTTGGCAGGATCACCGGCATGAACGATCTTGTGGCGCCCCAGGGTCCTGGTCAGGTCCGTGAAGAAGGCCGCCGCCCGGCTCGGCGTCCCGCCGCACGAGTCCACGGAACCCACCGTGCCCCGGCACGGACTGGAGCCCGACGGAACGCTGCCGGTCGGCTGGAGCCGGCCGACGGGCACGGGTACCGGCCTCTCGACGTCTCCGTCGCCGCCCAGGCGATACCGCCCACCGCGCGCGTCCGGCTGCGGCCCACCGGCTCCACCCCGGCCTACGCCATGGACGTCACCGCCGTCGCGGACGAAGGGCGGTGACGCTGCCGGGCCGCGCGGTCACCCGATCGGCCGCGCTGTCACGGTGAGTGGCGGCCGCAACGCATTAGGCTGCTAGCGGCGGTTCTTCTCTGGATCAGTCAGCCCCATCCGGAGCCCTGAGATGACGAATCGATTCGCCGAAACCCGTGCGACCCGCGCCCGGCGCCGCCTCGTCGTGGTGTCCTCGGTCGCCGCGCTCGGGACGGCCGCGTGGCCGGCGATGAGCTTTTTCGAGGTCCCGCCGTTCACCGACAAGGGCGAGCCCGTCAGTTACGGCGGGGTCGGCCGCGCGGTGAGCGGCAAGCCGGCGGACTCCCGGACGCTGCTGCCCACCGGGCCCGAGGCCGCCTTCACCAACGCCGAGACCCTGGGCGACGGGTCGAAGATCGGCGTCGTGACCCTGGAGGGCGGGAAGTCCGGCTT
>NZ_JAILXP010000320.1 GCF_020740895.1 Streptomyces sp. UNOB3_S3
CCGCGGTAGCGGCGGCTACACCAGGACGGCGGTCAGCAGCTCCGCGACGATCGCCGACCCGTTCAGGGTCAGCACCGACTCCGGGTGGAACTGAACGCCCGCGTAGCCGGGCCCCCGCAGCGCGTGGACCTCCTCCGTACGGGGGTCCACGCACAGCTCGACGCCGTCGGCCCCCGCGCCCCGTGCGACGAACGTGTTGTAGAACCCCACCGTCTCCTCCCGCCCGAAGAAGTCGATCCGCTCCTGCGCCCCCTGGAACGGGACGTCCTTGCGGACGATCTCCAGCCCCAGCTCCGCCGCGATCAGCTCGTGCCCCAGGCACACGCCCAGCAGCCCGTGCCGGTGGCCGCGCAGCAGCTCGCCCGCCAGCCCGCGCAGCATCCGCATCTTCGGGTCGGCGGCGTCCGACGGGTCGCCCGGGCCGGGGCCCAGCACCACCGGGCCCTCGTGGCCCAGCGCCGCGTCCCGCAGCCCCGGCTCGTCGTAGCGCCGCACCGACACCGTCAGCCCCGTGGTGCGCAGGAGATGGGCGAGCATCGCCGTGAAGGTGTCCTCGCCGTCGACGACCAGAGCGTGCCCGCTCAGCACGGGAGCGGAGACGGCCGGGCGCATGCGCAGCCAGAAAGGCGCCAGGTCGGCTCGGCGCGCGTCCAGCGCGCTCCGTACCCGGGGGTCGTCGGCGAGCCGCACGGCCGGTGCCGTCGCCGGGCGTACCGGGCCCCGGCGCACGCCCAGGGCCGTCAGGACGCCCGCCGCCTTGGCGTGGGTCTCGGCGACCTCGCCGTGCGGGTCGGAGCGGCGCACCAGCGTCGCGCCGACGCCGACCCGGAGCCGGCCGCGCCGGTCGATGTCGGCGGTGCGGATGAGGATGGGCGAGTCCAGGCTCTGGGCGCCGGCCGCGTCCCGGCCGATGAGGGCGAGGGCGCCCGCGTAGTAGCCGCGGCCGTGGGGCTCGTGGCGCTCGATGACGCGACAGGCGTTCTGCACGGGCGAGCCGGTGACGGTCGCGGCGAACATCGTCTCGCGCAGCACGTCGCGCACGTCCAGCGAGGAGCGGCCGCGCAGCTCGTACTCGGTGTGCGCGAGGTGGGCCATCTCGCGCAGCCGGGGGCCGACGACGACACCGCCCATGTCGCCGACGGTGCACATCATCTTCAGCTCCTCGTCGACGACCATGGACAGCTCCTCCACCTCCTTGCGGTCGTGGAGGAAACCGAGCAGGTCGTCGGCGGACGGGCCCCCGTCGGGATAGCGGTAGGTGCCGCTGATCGGGTTCATCACGACCGTGCCGCCCGCCATCCGGACGTGCACCTCGGGGCTGGCGCCCACCAGCGTGCGCTCGCCGGTGTGCACGACGTACGTCCAGTACGCGCCGCGCTCGCCCGACAGCAGCCTGCGGAAGAGGGCCAGCGCGTCGACGGCCTGGAAGCCGTGGATCTCGCCCTCGAAGGTGCGGCGGATGACGAAGTTGGCCCCCTCGCCCGTGCCGATCTCGTCCTCGACGACACGCCGGACGATCTCCGCGTACTCCTCGTCGGCCACGTCGAAGGCCCCGCCCTCCACCCGCACCTCATGTGCGGGGAGCGCGCCGAGGACCTCCTCCAGCGGCAGCTCGTGGGTCTCCTCCGGCCGCAGGACCAGCAGGGGGGTGCCGTCGTCGCGGACGTCGAAGCCGCGCTCGCGGATCTGGCGGAAGGGCACGAGCGCCAGCGCGTCGTGCACGGGCGCGCCGCCGGAGGGCGGGCCCGCGGGGAGGGGGATGTCGGTCAGGTGCTCGACCTCGGCGACCGGGCCGGTGAGCAGTTCGACGACGTCCCCGGACCGGCCGGGGGTGCGGCGGTGGAGCAGGGCGAAGGGTGGGTGACCTGCGGCGGTGAGCCGGGCGAGGAGGTCGGCGGTGCGGGACAGGGGCGGCATGGGCGGGTTCCTTCCTGGTGGGGGAGGAACGGCCCTCGTTTTCGGCGCCGGATACGCCGAAGGCCGCCCCTCGGGGCGGCCTTCGCGAGAACGTCGGTGGGTACGCGCGTCAGTGGGCCGCCGAAGGAGCGGTCCACCACCAGAGCTGGTTGGAGAGCACGTACATGAGCGGCACAGTACCCGACGGCCGGTCGCGGTGTCGCCGGTTTTCCCTAAATCTGTCTCAGTCCGTGTCTCAGAGTCCGGTCCGGCCCTTGGGTCGGCGTCGCGACCCCGTAATGTTGAGTGCGTGACCGTGAACGCTGAAATCCACGCCGGTGGCAACACCTGGCGCTCCCTGCCCGCGGCGCAGCAGCCTGACTGGCCGGACCAAGAGGCTCTGCGCGATGTGATCGCCGAGCTCGAGTCCTATCCGCCTCTCGTCTTCGCGGGCGAGTGCGACCAGCTGCGCCAGCGTCTGGGAGCCGTCGCCCGTGGAGAGGCGTTCCTGCTTCAGGGCGGCGACTGCGCCGAGGCCTTCGACGCCGTCGGCGCCGACCAGATCCGCAACAAGCTCAAGACCCTCCTGCAGATGGGCGCGGTGCTCACCTACGCCGGCTCGGTGCCGGTCGTGAAGGTCGGCCGTATCGCCGGCCAGTACAGCAAGCCGCGCTCGAAGCCGACCGAGACCCGCGACGGCGTGACCCTGCCGACCTACCGCGGCGACTCGGTCAACGGCTTCGCCTTCACCCCTGAGGCCCGTACGCCGGACCCGCAGCGGCTGAAGCGGATGTACCAGGCTTCGGCCTCCACGCTGAACCTGGTGCGCGCCTTCACCACCGGTGGCTACGCCGACCTGCGCCAGGTCCACGCCTGGAACCAGGACTTCGTGAAGTCCTCGCCCTCCGGCCAGCGCTACGAGCAACTGGCCCGTGAGATCGACCGCGCGCTGAACTTCATGAACGCCTGCGGGGTGGACCCGGAGGAGTTCAAGACCGTCGAGTTCTACGCGTCCCACGAGGCGCTGGTCCTGGACTACGAGTCCGCGCTGACTCGCGTGGACTCGCGCACCGGGCAGCTGTACGACGTCTCGGGCCACATGGTCTGGATCGGTGAGCGCACCCGGCAGCTGGACGGGGCGCACATCGAGTTCTGCTCGAAGATCCGCAACCCGATCGGGGTGAAGCTCGGGCCGACGACGACGCCCGAGGACGCGCTCACCCTCATCGAGCGGCTCGACCCCGAGCGCGAGCCGGGCCGGCTGACGTTCATCACCCGGATGGGCGCGGACAAGGTCCGTGAGAAGCTCCCCACCCTGGTGGAGAAGGTCACCGCCTCCGGTGCCCAGGTGGCCTGGATCTGCGACCCGATGCACGGCAACACCTTCGAGGCGGCCTCGGGTCACAAGACCCGCCGCTTCGACGACGTGCTGGACGAGGTCAAGGGCTTCTTCGAGGTCCACAAGGCCCTCGGCACCCACCCGGGCGGCATCCACGTCGAGCTCACCGGTGACGACGTCACCGAGTGCGTGGGCGGCGGCGACGAGATCTTCGTCGACGACCTCCACCAGCGCTACGAGACGGCGTGCGACCCCCGCCTCAACCGCAGCCAGTCCCTGGACCTGGCGTTCCTGGTCGCCGAGATGTACCGCGACCAGTAGAAAGCATCCATAGCGGAACGCCGTGGGGCGCGGATCGACGTGATCCGCGCCCCACGGCGTTGTTTTTCGGCCGCCCGGGCGGGTAAGGTAAGGGTAACCTTATTGATCAATAAGGTCTTCGGCCCTTCATCTCCCCGGCAAGGCGGTGACCGCGTGTACGTCTGCTCGTGCTTCGGCATCACGGAGCAGCAGGTGCGCGAGCACGCGGACAAGGGGGCCTGCACCCCCCGCAAGATCGCTTCCGCCTGCAAGGCCGGCACCGACTGCGGCAGCTGTGTGCGCCGTATCCAGGCCCTGCTCGGCCGTGGCGCGTGCCCGCGCCGGGAGCTGGCCGACCAGGGGGACGCCGATGTGCTGGGCGCCGATACGGCGCTCATACCGGCCTCCGCGCCCGTGGAGGCGGTCGCGGCCTAGCCGGTGCCGCCGGGCCTACTCGCTCCCGCCGTTCTCCTGCTCGATGAACTGCGCGATGTACAGCGGCTCACCGAGCTTCTCGATCAGCTCCAGCTGGGTGTCGAGATAGTCGATGTGATCCTCCTCGTCCGCGAGGATCGACTCGAAGATATTGGCCGAGGTGATGTCGCCCTTGGCCCGCATGACCTCCACCCCGCGCCGCAGCCGGTCGATGGCCTCGACCTCCACCTGGCGGTCGGCCTGGAACATCTCGGTGATGGTCTGGCCGATCCGGACGTGGAAGAGCCGCTGGTAGTTGGGCAGCGCCTCCAGGAAGATGATCCGGTCGGTCAGGGTCTCCGCGTGCCGCATCTCGTCGAACGACTCGGCGCGGGTGTGCGAGGCAATCTTGGTCCAGCCGTGGTGCTCCTGGAGTTTGGCGTGCAGGAAGTACTGGTTGATGGCGGTCAGCTCGGCCGTCAGCTGTTCGTTGAGGAACTCGATGACCTCGGGGTCTCCCTGCATCGCAGAGGCTCCTTCCCAGCGGGTGACTAGCAGGTTGCGCGCATCCTCGCACCGCCCGGGGGAACCGTCCAGTAAGTTCACACTTAGTGGGAGTTGCCCGAATATGACATGGCGAGGCCCGCTCCGGCACGTCCCCCGGTCATCAGCACCCCCGCGGGTCTGACACCATTGAGCCATGGGGCTCTCGAAAAATACCGAAAGCCGCAAAGGGGAACATCTTCAGCTGCCTCCGGGGCAGCGGCTCCAGCGCGGATGGCCGGTGACGCACTACGGCCCGGTACCGAAGTTCAAGCCGGACCGCTGGGAGTTCCGTGTCTTCGGTTCGACCGCCGACGGCGACAAGCGCTGCTGGACGCATGACGAGTTCTCCGCGCTGCCGTACACGACGGTGGTGGCGGATCTGCACTGCGTGACGAAGTACAGCATGCTCGGCGCCGAGTGGGGTGGCGTTTCGGCCCGTACGATCCTCGAACTGGCGCCGCCCGCGCCCGAGGTCACGCATGTGATGGTGTGGGCCGAGTACGGCTTCAGCTCGAATCTGCGGCTGTCCGACTTCACCTCGGAGCAGACCATTTTCGCCACCCACAAGGACGGCGAACTCCTCACCGCCGAGCACGGCTTCCCCGTCCGGCTGGTCGTCCCGCACCTCTACGCCTGGAAGGGCCCCAAGTGGGTGCGCGGCGTGGAGTACATGACCGCCGACCGGCGGGGCTTCTGGGAGGAGCGGGGCTACCACAACGTGGGTGACCCCTGGAGCGAACAGCGCTACTCCTACCAGGAGCTGCCCGGCGAGGGCCCCGAGCTCTGAGGCCCCCGCCGGCCGGTCAGTCGTCCCGCAGCGCCTTCAGCCGGGCCACGTCGGCGGCGTGGCCCTCCTTGCCGCCGGGCGTCTCGATCGTCAGCGGCACGCCCGCCGTCTCCGGGTGCCGGAACAGCTCGGCGAAGGGCGCGGCGCCGATGTGGCCGGAACCGATGTTCTCGTGGCGGTCCTTGTGGGCGCCGACGACATCCTTGGAATCATTGGCGTGAATCAGCCCCAGCCGCCCCGGGCCGGTCACGGCGACCAGCTCGTCGAGCGTCCGCTTCATCCCGCCGGGCTCCGCGAGATCGTGCCCGGCCGCGAAGAGATGGCAGGTGTCGAGGCAGACGCCCAGCTTCGGATGGTGCTCCAGCGCCGCGAAGTACGGGCCCAGGTCCTCGACCAGGGAGCAGAGCGAGGAGCCCTGGCCGGCCGTCGGCTCCAGCAGCAGCCGGGGGTCGTCGTCGTGGGTGAGCTCCTCCAGCAGCGGCAGCAGCCGCTCGTGGACCTGCGCCAGCGCCTCCGCGCGCGCCCGCCCGCCGGTCGCCGAGCCGGTGTGGACGACGACGCCGAGCGCGCCGATCTCCCGGCCCCGGCGCAGTGAGTGCCGCAGCGAGTCCACGGACTTCTCCACGGTGGCGGCGGTGTGCGAGCCGAAATTGATCAGGTAGGGGGCGTGGACGTAGGCCGGTATGCCCGCGGCGGCGCGGGCGGCCCGGAACTCCTCGTCCTGCCGGGGGTCGCCGGGCGGGGTCGCCCAGCCGCGCGGGTTGGCGACGAAGACCTGGACGGCCTCGGCGGCCAGCTCCCGCGCGTAGGACAGACCGACCTTGGCGAGCCCGCCGGCGACGGGGACGTGGCCGCCGACGGGATTGCGCGCCGGGCCGGGCGGGAGATCGTACGTGTCGCTCATGGCGCTCAGAAACCGCTCTTCAGCTTGATGATGATGGTGTCCCCCTTGGCCGCCTGCGACCCGCCCCGCGCCGACTGGCTGTCGACGGAGTCCTGCGGGAAGAAGAACGGCCGGTCGACCTTCACCTGGAAGCCCGCGGCGGTCAGGATCTGCTTGGCCACGGCCTCGCTCTTTCCGGTGACGTCCGGGACCGTGACCATCTCCTTGCCCTTGGAGACCGTGAGGGTGACGGTGTCGCCCTGGGCGGCCTTCTCGCCCTGGCCCGGGGACTGCTGGGCCACCGCGCCCTGGGGCTTGTCGGAGTACACCTGGGCGTCGGCGACCTTGACGTCGAAACCGGCGTCCCGCAGCGTCGCGGTGGCGTCCGCCGGCGGCATGCCCGTCACGTTCGGCACGGGGATCTGCTTGCCCTTGCTGACGACGACGGCCACGGCCGTGTCGGGCCGCAGCTCGGTGCCCGGCCTGGGGTCGGTGGACAGGACCGATCCCTTGGGGGTCTCGTCGCTGAACTGCTGGGTGACGTCCCCGACCGTCAGGCCCTGGCCCTGGATCCGCTTCTTCGCCTCGTCGAGGGACAGCCCGGCGACATTGGGCACCTCGGCCTTCTGCGGGCCGCGCGAGACGGTGATCGTGACCTTGCCGGTGTTGCGGATGCGCTCGCCCGGCTTGGGGTCGGTGGCGATGACGTGGCCGCGCTCGACGGTGTCGCTGAACGCCTGCTGCGTCCTCACGCCCAGCCCGGCCTTGTCCAGCTCGGCGGTCGCCTTGTCCTGGGTCATGTCCAGGACCGCCGGCACGGAGGTGAACTGGCCGGAGTTGATGTACCAGACGCCGGTGCCCGCCAGCACGGCCAGCAGGGCGGCCGCGACCGCGAGGACCCAGCGCCGGGACAGCCCCGTCAGCGGCCCCCGGCGCGGCCCGGGAGCCGCCGCCGGGCCCGGCGGCGGGGGCGGCGGCGTCGGCGGGAGGTCCAGCCGGGTGGTGCGGTTGAGCTCGTCCTCCCGCGCGGGCGGCGGCAGGGGCTGCCGCGCGGCGGCCGGGCGCGGGATGACGCTCGTACGGTCCTCGGACCCGGCCGGAACGGCGCCGCCGGCGGCGGGGGACGCCGCCCGCGGCGGGACCAGGTCCAGCTGCTCGTCCGACAGGGCCGCGCGCGCCTGGCGGACCCGCCCCAGCAGGGCGGCCGCGTCGGCCGGGCGCAGCAGCGGGTCCCGGGCCGTGGCCGAGGCCACCAGGGCGTTCAGCTCCGGCGCGAGCCCCGGGACGGCGGCCGACGGGGCCGGCACGTCCTCGTGGAGGTGCTGGTAGAGCACCTGCGCGGGGGTGCCGCCGCTGTGCGGCTTGGCGCCGGTCAGCATCTCGTACAGGACGACGCCGCAGGCGTAGACGTCCGCGCGGGGGTCGGCCGTGCCGTGCTCGATCTGCTCGGGCGCGAGGTACGACACCGTGCCCAGGACGGAACCGGTGCTGCTGGTGGTGTTGGTGTCCACGGCCCGGACGAGCCCGAAGTCGGCGACCTTGACCCTGCCGTCGTCGCCGATGAGCACGTTCTCCGGCTTCATGTCCCGGTGCACCAGCCCCGCCAGGTGGGCGGCGCCCAGGGCGGCCAGCACGGGCTCGGCGATGTCGAGCGCGGCGCGCGGGCCCAGGGCGCCGCGCTCGCGCAGGATGTCGCGGAGGGTGCAGCCCGCCACGTACTCCATCGCCAGATAGACGTACGCGCCGTCGGTCCCCTGGTCGAAGACGCTCACCACATTGGGGTGATCGAGGCGGGCCACGGACTTCGCCTCGCGGATGAAACGCTCCACGAAGGCGCCGTCCGCGGCGAGCGAGGGGTGCATCACCTTCAGGGCGAGCACCCGGTCGAGCCGGGTGTCCAGGGCACGGTAGACGGTGGCCATGCCGCCCACGGCGACCCGCGCCTCGACGCGGTAGCGGCCGTCGAGCAGCTGGTCGACAAGGGGGTCGGGCAGGGTCGTATCCACGGCACACGAGTCTACGAGGCGGCGCGGGGCACCCTGCATGGCCCGGGGCTCGCCCATCTGTTCTGCAGCCGAACGGTGACAGGGGCGCGGGTGCGGGGCCCTGCGGGCGGCTGGTGCCCCGGTCCCGCCCTTTCACCGTTTCCCAGGGGGCTGCGCCCCCTCGTACCCCCGGTTTGTGGGCAGGCGTTCCGCAGGGCTGGGGGCACCTCCCAGCGGTAGCTG
>NZ_JAILXP010000321.1 GCF_020740895.1 Streptomyces sp. UNOB3_S3
GCTCCAGCAGCGCGCGGCGCTCCACGAGGCGGTGCTCGGCCAGCTCGTCGAAGGAGTCGCGGGGCCGGCCGCCCCGGCCCCGGCGCACCAGGCCCAGGAGCTCCTCGATCAGGGCGAAGGTGTCCTCGGGGTCGGCCGCCGCGTCGCGGGCCGCTCCGGCGCCCTGGAAGGCCCCCTCAGGGCCTTCCATGACCTCCTCCAGGGTTTTGTGCACCCGGCCCAGCAGCGCGCCCAGGCGGCGCGACTGGGTGGCGGTGAGCTCGCCGCCGTCCCGGTGCCGGCCCTCGATCCAGGGGTGGAGGGCGTAGCAGCGGCCGCCGAGGACCACGACGGTCTCGCCGGCGGTGCCCGCCACCGGCGGGGCGACGGGCAGGCCGAGGGCGCCCAGCCGGCGGGTGGCCTCGTGCTGGCGGGCGATGGCGTCCCGGTCGCCGTCGAGGTGGTGCTTGAGGAAGAAGCGGCCGCGCGTGGTGGTGAGCCGGTAGCCGCGGTTGAGCAGGCCCTCGGTCAGCGTGTCGCAGGCGACGGGCTCGCCGGCCTTCTCGTAGCGGCGCAGCAGGGCGCGCAGGGTGCCGGTGTCGGGTCCGGTGTCGGCTGGGGCATCGGCATCGGTGACAAGTGAGCGCGGCACGCCCCAAATGTTAGTTCACGCTGAGTGCGCGGCTCGTCGCGCGGGTACGCCTTCGAGGTGGTGGAGGGTGATGAACTGAGGTTCTATGCACAGGTATTCGGGGACGAAGGGCGCGTCGTCGGCGGAGTGCGGGGCGCGGCCGAAGAGCCGGAGCTCCTCCGGGCCGGGTACGAAGATCCGCGCCGTGCCGACGAACTGCACGGTCCAGACGGATTCGTCGCCCTCCTCGCGGTCGGCGAGGTTGTCGGCGCCGTACGCCACCACGCTGCCGTCGCACGCCTGGGCGTAGCCGAAGCCGCCGTGCAGCCGCATGAGGACCTTGCCGTCGACGACGACGTGGCGGGCGACGGTGACGAAGGGCAGGGCGCGCATGCTCACCGAGACCCTGCCGTAGGGCGTGTGGGAGAGCAGTTCGAGCGCGCGGTACTCGTCCGCCCGGTATCCGTCGTGAGGCGCGGTTGGCATGGGCACCACTCTGCACTGCCGTCGCCCCGGGCTCGTAGGGGCCACCCGCCCCGGATGGCCGGGACCTAGGTCCCGTGCGCGCGGCCGGCCGGGCCGCCGGCTAGCGCTTCTCCGCCTGGAGCCGGGCCACGTAGGCGGCGGCCTGGGAGCGGCGTTCCATGCCCAGCTTGGAGAGCAGGCTGGAGACGTAGTTCTTGATGGTCTTCTCGGCCAGGTGCAGCCGTTCGCCGATGGCGCGGTTGGTCAGGCCCTCGCCGATCAGGTCGAGGATGCGGCGCTCCTGGTCGGTGAGGGAGGCGAGCCGGTCGTCGCCCCGGGAGCTCCTGCCGTCGCGCAGCCGTTCCAGGACGCGCGCGGTGGCGACGGGGTCCAGCAGGGATTTGCCAGCGGCCACGTCGCGCACGGCCGAGAGCAGTTCATTGCCGCGGATCGCCTTGAGGACATAGCCCGCCGCGCCCGCCATGATGGCGTCGAAGAGCGCCTCGTCGTCCGCGTACGAGGTGAGCATCAGGCATTTGATGTTTTCGTCCTGCGAACGGATCTCACGGCATACTTCTACTCCGCTGCCATCCGGAAGACGAACGTCCAGTACGGCGACGTCCGGTCTGGTGGCCGGAATGCGCACCAGCGCGTCCGCGGCGGTTCCGGCCTCGCCCACGACCTCGATGTCCGGCTCCCCGGCGAGCATCTCGTGGACGCCGCGACGTACGACTTCATGGTCGTCAAGCAGAAATACCGTGATTTTTCCTTGTTCGCGCACGGTGCCAGTCTTGCACGTCAAGTCTTCCCCCGCCCTTGTCCGCCGGGATAACGTGCCCCCGTTCCGACGACGGTTCGCAAGGCGCTGACCAGTGGATTGGCACCTCCATTGGCCCGGCTTTCTCGATTTACTTGGAAATCCAAGCAAAATCGCAGGTCAGGCGGGGTTTCGCAGGAATGCCTCGCACTGGGTAACGTGCATATTGCAGGCCATTCGCCGGGGCACCTGTCACGCCCGGTTCCGGCCTCGGCACACCCACCCCGTGTGCCGTCGGGGATCGAGCGAGCCTCTTCCCGCCTCACGGCGGGGAGACCCCCTCTGGCCGCCGGCGACCCCGGGGGCCGGACAGACGGAGGAGCACACGTGACCGTGGACAGCACTGCCGCGCGCAAGTCGCGACGCAGCGGCGCCAAGCGCGCCGGGGCCAAGAAGGCCGCCGGCGAGCCCGAGCTCGTACAGCTGCTGACGCCGGAAGGCGAGCGGGTCGAGCACCCGGACTACTCCATCGACCTGTCGCCCGAGGAACTGCGGGGCCTGTACCGCGACATGGTGCTGACCCGCCGCTTCGACGGCGAGGCGACGACTCTTCAGCGGCAGGGCGAACTGGGCCTGTGGGCCTCGCTGCTGGGCCAGGAGGCCGCGCAGATCGGCTCCGGCCGGGCCACCCGCGACGACGACTACGTCTTCCCGACCTACCGCGAGCACGGCGTCGCCTGGTGCCGCGGGGTCGACCCCACGAACCTGCTGGGGATGTTCCGCGGCGTGAACCACGGCGGCTGGGACCCCAACGAGAACAACTTCCACCTCTACACGATCGTCATCGGCTCCCAGGCGCTCCACGCCACCGGCTACGCCATGGGCATCGCCAAGGACGGCGCGGACTCCGCCGTGATCGCCTACTTCGGCGACGGCGCCTCCAGCCAGGGCGACGTGGCCGAGGCCTTCACCTTCGCCGCCGTCTACAACGCGCCGGTGGTCTTCTTCTGCCAGAACAACCAGTGGGCCATCTCCGAGCCCACCGAGAAGCAGACCCGCGTCCCGCTCTACCAGCGCGCCCAGGGCTACGGCTTCCCCGGCGTCCGGGTCGACGGCAATGACGTGCTGGCCGTCCTGGCCGTCACCAAGGCCGCCCTGGACCGCGCCCGCACCGGCGAGGGCCCGATGCTGATCGAGGCGTTCACCTACCGCATGGGCGCCCACACCACCTCCGACGACCCCACCCGCTACCGCCGCGACGAGGAGCGGGAGCTGTGGGAGGCGAAGGACCCGATCCTGCGCCTGCGCGCCCACCTGGAGCGCGAGGGCCTCGCCGACGAGGAGTTCTTCGCCGCGCTGGAGAGCGAGAGCGACGCGCTCGCCAAGCGGGTCCGCGACACCGTGCGCGCCATGCCCGACCCCGACCACATGGCGATGTTCGAGCACACCTACGCCGACGGCCACGCGCTGGTCGACGAGGAGCGCGCCCAGTTCGCCGCGTACCAGGCTTCGTTCGCAGAGGAGACCAACTAGCCATGAGCGTCGAGAAGCTCACGATCGCCAAGGCGATCAACGCCTCCCTGCGGACCGCCCTGGAGACCGACCCCAAGGTCCTGATCATGGGTGAGGACGTCGGCAAGCTCGGCGGCGTCTTCCGTGTCACCGACGGTCTCCAGAAGGACTTCGGCGAGGACCGCGTCATCGACACGCCGCTGGCGGAGTCCGGCATCGTCGGCACCGCGATCGGCCTGGCGCTGCGCGGCTACCGGCCGGTCGTGGAGATCCAGTTCGACGGTTTCGTCTTCCCGGCGTACGACCAGATCGTCACGCAGCTGGCGAAGATGCACGCCCGCGCGCTCGGCAAGGTCAAGCTGCCCGTCGTCATCCGCATCCCCTACGGCGGCGCGATCGGCGCGGTGGAGCACCACAGCGAGTCGCCGGAGGCGCTGTTCGCGCACGTGGCCGGTCTGAAGATCGTGACGCCGTCGAACTCCGCCGACGCCTACTGGATGATGCAGCAGGCCATCCAGAGCGACGACCCGGTCATCTACTTCGAGCCCAAGCGGCGCTACCACGACCGCGCCGAGGTCGACACGGCCGCGATCCCCGGTCCGCTGCACGCCGCGCGCACGGTGCGCGAGGGCACGGACCTGACGCTGGTGGCCTACGGCCCGATGGTCAAGACGTGTCTGGAGGCCGCCGCCGCGGCCGCCGAGGAGGGCAAGTCGCTGGAGGTCGTGGACCTCCGGTCGGTCTCGCCCATCGACTTCGACGCGATCCAGCGCTCGGTGGAGAAGACCCGCCGGCTGGTCGTCGTCCATGAGGCGCCGGTCTTCTTCGGCTCGGGCGCCGAGATCGCCGCCCGGATCACCGAGCGCTGCTTCTACCACCTGGAGGCCCCCGTCCTGCGGGTCGGTGGCTACCACGCCCCCTACCCGCCGTCCCGGCTGGAGGACGAGTACCTGCCGGGCCTGGACCGTGTGCTCGACTCCGTCGACCGCGCGCTGGCGTACTAGGGACGAGGAAGAGTCGTGACGATGACTGCTAACACCCAGCGCTTCCGTGAGTTCAAGATGCCGGACGTCGGCGAGGGACTGACCGAGGCCGAGATCCTCAAGTGGTACGTGAACGTCGGCGACACGGTCACCGACGGACAGGTGGTCTGCGAGGTCGAGACCGCCAAGGCGGCCGTCGAGCTGCCGATCCCCTTCGACGGCGTGGTGCACGAGCTGCGCTTCGGCGAGGGCACGACGGTGGACGTCGGCCAGGTGATCATCTCGGTGGACACCCAGCCCGGCGCGGGGCCCGCGGAGGAGGCCCCGGCGGCGGCTCCGGCCGCCACCGAGGAGCCCGAGCCGGAGCAGCAGGGCCGCCAGGCCGTGCTGGTCGGCTACGGCGCCGCGCCGTCCTCGACCAAGCGCCGCCCGCGCAAGGCGTCCGCCGCCGCGACGGGCACGGCGGGGCCGCACGCCGGCGTCCCGGCCGAGGGCACCGGCCCGGCCGCGCCGCGCACGGCGGTCGCCGCCGCGATCCAGGCCGAGCTCAACGGGCACACGGCCGCCCCGGCCGCGCCCGCCGTCCCGGCTCCCGCTCCGGAGCCCGCCCCGGCTCCCGGCGCGCCCGCTGCGCCCGTTGGTGCTCGTCCGCTGGCCAAACCTCCGGTGCGCAAGCTCGCCAAGGACCTCGGCGTCGACCTGGCCACGGTCGTGCCGACCGGTCCCGGCGGGGTCGTCACCCGGGAGGACGTCCACGCCGCGACCCAGGCCGCGACCCAGGTCGTCGCACCGCCGGCCGCCGAGGCCGTGGCCCCCGTCGCCGTGCCCGTCGTGAGCGGGGCACGGGAGACCCGGATCCCCGTCAAGGGCGTCCGCAAGGTCACCGCCCAGGCGATGGTCGCCAGCGCCTTCACCGCGCCGCACGTCACGGAGTTCGTCACCGTCGACGTCACCCGCACGATGAAGCTCGTCCAGAAGCTCAAGGACGACCCGGACATGGCCGGGCTGCGCGTCAACCCGCTGCTGCTCGTCGCCAAGGCCCTGCTCGTGGCGGTCAGGCGCAACCCGGACGTCAACGCGGCCTGGGACGAGGAGAACCAGGAGATCGTCCTCAAGCACTACGTCAACCTGGGCATCGCGGCGGCGACGCCGCGCGGGCTGATCGTGCCGAACATCAAGGACGCGCAGGAAAAGACGCTCCCGGAGCTCTCGCGTTCGCTGTCCGAGCTCGTGGCCACCGCGCGCGAAGGGAAGACGTCCCCGGCGGAGATGTCCGGCGGCACCGTCACCATCACCAACGTGGGTGTCTTCGGTGTCGACACGGGCACGCCCATTCTCAACCCGGGCGAGTCCGCGATCCTGGCCGTCGGCGCGATCAAGCTCCAGCCGTGGGTCCACAAGGGCAAGGTCAAGCCGCGTCACGTCACCACGCTGGCGCTCTCCTTCGACCACCGCCTGATCGACGGCGAGCTCGGCTCCCGCTTCCTCGCGGACGTCGCCGCCGTCCTGGAGGACCCCAAGCGGCTGATCACCTGGGCGTGACGGGACCGTCCCCGGAGCTTTCCGTTCCGGGGACCGTACCGATCCGTGCATGGGCCATATAAAACCGGCTCGGCGGTCCGTAAAACGGGCGAACGGCTGACATGTCGCGTACAGGACAGAGGGCCCGGACGCTCGCTCCTCACCCCCCTCCAGTGAGGAGAGAGCGTGGTGTCCGGGCCCTCTGCCCGTGTGCGGAGCGGCCTCGGGGCATCACCCTGACAGAGGGTGGAATGGCCCGTGCTGGGCAATTTACTTAAGATTGACCGACACTTGCACTGTCGGATTTGGAGGCCGCTTTGAAGGCCGCGGTGGACCGCGCGGACGACGGTGAATCCATCAGCCGTCTGCTCCGGGCCTGGCGGGGGCGTGTCGACGCGCGGACGGTTCCCGAGCTGCGCGGGGTTTTTCCCAGACCGGGGCGTCGGCTTTCGCAGGCGCATGTCGCGCGGATGACCGGCGTCAGCGAGGGCTGGTACCGCGCGCTGGAGGCCGGTCGCCGCCAGGACTTCTCCGAAAGGTTTCTGCTGAGGGTCGCCGAGGCCCTCCGGCTCAGCGAGGCGGAGACCCTCACCCTCTTCCTGGCCGTCTCCGGCCGCCGCCCGCCCGAGGCCGGACGCGACCGCTCGGACCTCCCCCAGGGCGTCCAGGCCCTCCTCCACCAGCAGGTCTCCTACCCCGCCTACCTCTCCGACGACGCCTGGAACGTCGTCGCCGCCAACGCACTGATGGGCCAGTGGTTCCCCTGGGTCCTGCGCCCCCGTCCCAATCTGATGCGCTGGGCGCTCCTCGAACCCGAGGCCCGCGAGCAGATGCTCGACTGGGAGGACTCCTGCGCCCGCGTCTACCTCGCCATGCTCCGCGTCGCCGCCAACAGCGACCCCGGCAACGCCGAACTGCGCGCCCTCGTCCAGGAGATCCTCGACTCCGACGCCGACTGCCGCCGTATCTGGGCCGAGGAGTACGACGTGGTCGAGCACCGCGACGGCCATGTCTTCCGGCTGCGCCTGCCGTACCACGGGCATGCCGAGGTGCACGTGACCAGCCATGTGCTGCTGCCGATACAGCGCACGGATCTGCGCTTCGTCTTCATCACTCCGGCGGACGGCTGGGCGGGCGTCCAGAGGTGACGTTTCGCCGGTGCGCCGGAGCCGGCGCCTAGACGGACGATCGTCCATATCGCGGACAGGGCCTCATCACGCATCTGTGTTGTATCTATGCTGTGCGCATGCCGAGCGCCCCCACTGTCCAGAGCAGACGTCCCGCCGCCGCCGACCGTGTCTACGCGCATGTGAAGGAAGCCGTACTGCAACGGCGTTACGAAGGCGGCACGCTCCTCACCGAAGGCGATCTGGCGCAGGCCGTCGGGGTCTCCCGGACCCCGGTGCGCGAGGCGCTGCTGCGACTGGAGGGCGAGGGGCTGCTCAAGCTCTACCCGAAGAAGGGGGCGCTCGTGCTGGCCGTGTCCGCACAGGAGATCGCGGATGTGGTGGAGACCCGGCTGCTGGTCGAGAAGTACGCGGCGGGCAAGGCCGTACCGGCCCCGCCGGCGCTGATCGCCCGGCTGGAGGCGCTGGTGGACGACATGCGGGAGCAGGCCGCGGCGGGTGATCTGGACGCCGTCTCCCGCAGCGACCGCGCCTTCCACGCGGAGATCGTGCGCAGCGCCGGCAACCGCATCCTCTCGGACCTCTACGAGCAACTGCGCGACCGGCAGCTGCGGATGGGCGTGGCCGTGATGCACGCCCACCCCGACCGGATCGCCAAGAACATCGCCGAGCACACCGAGATCCTCGCCGCCCTGCGCTCCGGGGACACCGGGGCGGCGACGGAGATCGTCCACCGGCACGTCAGCTGGGTGCGCAACCTGGCCCGCGGGGAGATCCGGTGAGCGCCGGCGGCGGTGCCCCAGGACTGCCCGGCGACCCACCCGGTGGCCGCCGGGCCATGGTCGTCTGGGGCGTCGGCGTCACCGTCTACTTCGTCGCGATCGTCTTCCGCACCAGCCTCGGCGTCGCCGGCATCGACGCCGCCGGCCGCTTCCACGTCGGCGCCTCGGCGCTGTCGACGTTCTCCATACTCCAACTGCTCGTCTACGCGGGCATGCAGATACCCGTCGGCCTGATGGTCGACCGGATGGGCACCAGGAAGGTCCTCGCCCTGGGCGCGGTGCTCTTCACCACCGGCCAGTTCGGCTTCGCCTTCGCCCACTCCTACGGCGCGGCGCTCGCCTGCCGGGCCCTGCTGGGCTGCGGCGACGCCATGACCTTCATCAGCGTGCTGCGGCTGGGCGCCCGCTGGTTCCCCGCCCGCCGGGGCCCGATGATCGCGCAGGTCGCGGCGCTCATCGGGATGGGCGGCAACCTCGTCTCGACCGTCGTCCTGTCCCGGCTGCTCCACGACATCGGCTGGACCCCGGCCTTCGTGGCCAGCGCGGCCGCCGGTCCGGTGGCCCTCGCCCTGCTCCTGCTCTTCCTCAAGGACCACCCCGAGGGGTACGAGCCCGCCCCCGGCC